>CADBQN010000001.1 GCA_902796855.1 uncultured Bacillota bacterium
GTCTTCATCGGGATCTCCTTTCACAGAGAGAAATAAAATTGCCGATCAGGGAATGTCCGTACTCGGTGAGCACCGCCTCGGGATGGAACTGAATCCCGAAAACGGGGTACTGCCGGTGGCGGATCGCCATAACGGCGCCGTCCTCGGCCCGGGCGTCAACGGAGAGACAGCCGGGCAGCGTCGTTTCGTCAACGACGAGGGAGTGGTAACGGGTCACCCGAAAGGTGTCCGGCGTTCCCTCAAAGAGCGGACTGCGGTTGTGTCGGATCAGGGAGATCTTGCCGTGCATCGGACAGTCTCCCCGGCGGACGGCGGCGCCGTAGCGATAGGAGATGATCTGATGGCCAAGGCAGACGCCGAGGATGGGAACGCGGCGCTCCATCATCGCGACGATCTCCGCGGAAGCGGCGCTGTCCTCGGGGCGCTTCGGCCCCGGAGAGATCACGATCCCCCGCAGTCCGCCGCGGCGGTACCGCGCCAGCACCGACGGCGCATCGACATCGTCGCTCCGAACGACTTCCACCCCTGCGCCGAGTTCCCTGAAATAAGACGCCAGATTATAAACGAAGGAATCATAATGATCGATCATCAGGTACATTTTCTCACCCTTTCCAATAAAAGAGCCGAAGACAGCGCTTTCGCTGACTTCGGCAGTATTCTTGTATCCAAGGCACACCGTTGATTCTGTTTTTCACATCATAACGGATTCGGGTGGTTTTGTCAATAGAAAAAATATCCTCATTTTTCCCGCGTCTCAAATGAGACGGAGCAGTTCTTTTACGTCTTCTTCCCGCGTCGCCCAGCTGGCAGCGAAACGAATGACGGTGTGATCTTCATCATAGGGGCACCAGTAACCATACGTCGTAATCTCGTCAAAACGCTCTCTCTCCGCCGCGCTCACGATCAGGAACTGCTGATTCGTCGGGGAATCGATGTAAAAGCGGAACCCCTTCTCCCGAAACCCTTCTTTCAGAAGGGCGGCCATTTCGTTGGCGTGCCGGGCGATTTTAAAATAGAGATCGTCGGTAAAAAGCGTATCAAACTGCGCCCCCAAAACCCAGCCTTTGGCGAGGAGAGCGCCGCTGCGCTTGATGTGCGTAAAGAACCGGGGCAAAAGCGCGGGGTCGGGGATCACAACGGCTTCGCCGCACATCGCGCCGACCTTTGTGCCGCCGATATAGAAGACGTCACAGAAGGAAGCGAGATCCTTTAGGGTCACGTCGTTGCCGGCGGCGGTCAGCCCGTAGCCGAGCCGGGCGCCGTCGACGTACAGATACAGACCGTAAGCGTCGCAGACACGGCGGATCTCGGCGAGCTCCGCTTTTTTATAAATTGTCCCGCTTTCCGTGGGATTGGAAATATAGACCATTTTCGGCTGGACAACATGATCCCGGTTCTCGTCGCGGAGAAAGGATTCCATATAGGCGCGGATTTGTTCCGCATTGAGCCTGCCCTCGTTTTCCGGCAGGGTCAGCACCTTATGACCGCGCCCCTCAATGGCGCCGGCCTCGTGGGTGGCGATATGTCCGCTTTCGGCGGCGATGACGCCCTCGTAACCGCGGAGCAGCGCGTCGATGACAACGGCATTCGTCTGTGTGCCGCCGCAGAGGAATTTCACGACGGCGTCGGGCTTTCCGCAGAGGGCGGCGATTTTCTCTGCGGCCGATGCGGAACAGCGGTCAAGTCCGTAACCGGAGAACTGTTCCGAAGCGATCTCCGCAAACCGGCGCAGAATCGCCGGGTGTGCCGTTTCCATGTAGTCACTGTTAAAATGCAGCATGCTGTTTTTTTCCTCACTTTTCCGGCAAAAAACCTTCAAAAATAACGATATCGCCGCGGTCATCGGCTTCTTCCATTTCCGTCCGGGACCGCACCGTCCAGGAAGCGAAGGGCGTGCCAAACCATTTTCTGTTGACGATCAGCGGCAGACTGGAGCGGGAATGGATGTCATAAGCGATGTAGTCCGGGCGGGAAAGAACGTTCTCGACCAGATAAGACGCGGCGAATTTCACCGGCCAGGCTTCGCCGCGGTCGTAAGTCGGCTCAAAAAAATCAAAGGAAAGCTGTCCCCGCAGCACGTTGGGTTCGTGATCACGGAACCATTTCAAAACGAACGGCGAAAAGGACTGCACGCAGTAAAAACCGGGATATAAATAGAGTTTTCTCATAACGGCGGGGCAGATGGCGGCGGTATCGTGGCCGTTCTTCACCTCAATAATCAAAGGCACTCTGCCGTTGATCCGTTCAAGAGCTTCCTCAAAGGAAGGGATTTTTTCCTCACTGCCCGAAAGCGTCAGGGCGCGAAGTTCCGCGAAAGAAGTATCCGCGACGATATGATCCGCTCCGCATACCCTCATCGTGTTTTCGTCGTGG
The DNA here is from genome assembly GCA_902796855.1 of uncultured Bacillota bacterium. Classification (GTDB taxonomy): domain Bacteria; phylum Bacillota; class Dehalobacteriia; order UBA7702; family UBA7702; genus UBA7702. Next base: position 2,374 of record CADBQN010000001.1, read on the forward strand.
ATGACGATGGGGATTCCGTCTTTTGTCAGACGCACATCGAGTTCAATCCCGTAACCGGCGTCGGCCGCCTTTTCAAAGGCGGCGAGAGAGTTTTCGGGAACGCCGCTTTCCCGGTCGTGGAGACCTCTGTGGGCAAAGCGGCGGCATTGGAAGACCCGAAGCCGACGGCGCCGCGTCTTATCGCCGTTGGGCGCGACGGCAAAGAACAGACCGCCGCCGGCGGCGGCGGTGAGAACTGCGCCGATTTTAAGTTTCATGGTTTTTCCCCTCCTCTTCCCACATTTTTCTGAGGTACCGTTTCTTATAGATCAGCGAAGCGTACGTTGTAACTTCTTTCATCACGGCGATATCAGCGGCGCCGCCGACGACGCCGACGATGGGCAGCCCCTGGACAAATTTCAGATAGAGCAGCCGTTCCGAAAGCGCGTCCGCGGTCTTTCGGGTCTCGTCCGCCAGCGTCACACCTTGTTCCTTTCTGCCGACGATCATCTCACCGACCAGCCGGTTCTCCTCCCTAAGCCGCTCGCCGCGGCAGAGGGCGGCGCGGATAACGCGCAGAATAAAGATCCGCTCTCTTTCGCCTTCGTAAGGGAAACCGTAGACCATGGCAATCTCGTAGACGCTTTTCAGGAGCATGCCGATGAAAAGCGGTATATCGGGAATGCCGATGCCCGGGATGCCGAGGCCGATCCCTTCCACGCCGGAAAGGATCAGGTTGCGGGTCCCCGCGGCGGAAGCGTTCCGATCCAGTTTTTTTAACGCGCCTGCCGGATCCTTCCCGGCGTCAAGGACGGAGATTCGGTGCGCCATTGCCCGTTCCTCTTTTGAATAGGTCTTTTCAATGACGGCGTTCCCTTTTTGGAAGACAAGATCAAAGCCTTTGGCAAAAGCGTTCTCCAGCTTTTCCTTAACCCCGGCGGGAATCGCCTGATCCAGCTTGTCCCGGAAGACGGGTTCCCTTTCGGTCCTGCGCTTTTTCAAATATTTCAGTTCCGCGGCGACGATCTCGCGGCGGGCTTTTTCCCATTTTTCATTCATGATCCGGTTCATCCTTTTCAGGCACGCGCGCTCTCATTTTAAGTTCCGCGGCGTCGAGCATGTTTTTAAAATCATAATTGGGGATCAGCAGTTCATATTCGTCGCCGACCTCCATTCGGTAATAGGCGCTGAGATTCAGCACGCCGGTGATTTCCTGAATCTGATAGGGACGGTACGTTTCCGAAGTCGGCGGCGATGCCTTATGCCACGAGGGCACGGCGGTTTTTTTGTTGATTTTTGTCACCGCCCCAATGGCGTCGGCGGGGAACGATACGACCTTTTCCATGTCAGCCAAACAGAGATTCTCCCCTTCACGGAACAGAAAGCGGGAGCGGTTCAAAAGATCGTACATGCGGTTGAAGCGCCGCTTCTTTCCGTCTTTAACGACATAATCGCCGCAAAGCACATCGATCTCCGCGGCATCGTCGGGAATCCCCAGTTCCGAACGGATGACCGCGTCAACTTCCGCGATTTCTTTTTCCAACTCCGCGGGGGAACCGCTTTTGCGGACCGCCGCGGCTTTCCGCCCGCCCAAAAAGCCCAGCAGCAACCAGACCGCGACGGTGATCAGCAAACCCCAATAGAGGAGCGGCGTCTTCTCAAATCCTTCCGCGAAAGAAGCGTGCCCCTGCACGATGAAAAGCAGAATAACGAAAAAACCGAGCAGACAGCCGACACGGATGACGCGCAGAACAAGGGGAAGTTCCGCCTGTTTTTCCATCATTTCAAAATGATCCCTTAAAGATCGCGCCCGTTGATTCGTTTCCGGACTGACGCGGCGGGAAACAAGGGCTTCGCCGTCGAGAACGGTGTTCTGCTCCGACTCGGTGAAATCGATGCTGAAAATATTGATTCTGCTGTCGTCTCTTTTTTTCATTTTTACCTCTGTTCGTTTTTCTTTCTATTTTAAATCAAAGGGAAAAAAGCGTCAATATCTATCTTTATTTCCTTAAAAAGAACGCGGCGGCGCCAATCGAAATCAGCGCCGCCGGTCTTTTATTTTCTCTTCTTTAAAACCGGCTTTCCATTTTGACCATGATATTGGCCAGTATGTACTCCCCCCAGGAATACTCCGTCAGGAATTCTCCCTCGAATTTATCGCGGGCGTTCATATTTCCATCCTGCCAGGCGTAATAGTCGCAGTCAAAGAGGGCGGTGTTGATGACCTGTCCTCTGGGCGCGGAAAGCAGGAGATCGCCGATATCCTCGCTCTCCAGCGTCTGACGCAGCCGCCGCAGCGCGTTATAGAACACACCCATGCTGGCGTTGCTGTACTCCCGTCCTTCCCACACTGTGGAAAAAATCTCCTCGTTGCTGATTTCCCTTCCTCTGCGCGTCACCACCAAGGCCAAAATTTCCTTCGCCTTGCCCGTCAGCTGCACCGGGTGACCATCCTTTAAAACGAGGAACCGCCCAAAGGTCTGGATATAGACCCGCTTTTGCTGACGGCGGGCGATGAGGCGGATCCGCTCCATCATCATTTCCAGCGTTTCCCGGTTATAAGGCTTGATGATGTAGTAATCACCGCCGATCCGGTTAAAATCAAGGATATAATTATCATAGGCGGTGATAAAGACGATGATGACATCGGGGCGGATCGCCCGCAGCTCCTTCGCGATTTCAATACCGTTCTTCCGGGGCATTTCCACATCGAGAAAGGCGACGTCGATCACATTGCTTTTCGCGTATTTCAGGGCGTCTGCCGCCGTCTCAAAGCGCCCTACGATTTGGATATCGGGGATGTCTTCACTCAAGCGGACAAAACGCTTGATCATAATCGGTTCGTCATCGACAATAATGGCTCTCATTTTTTCATTCCTTTCTTTGGCAGGGAGACGGTAATCACTGTCCCGGTGCCTATTTCACTTTGGATATCCACATTGGCGCCCATCACTTTTTCCAGACGGAAAATGATGTTTTTCAGACCGGCGGAATCGCCGATCCCCTCTTTCATGCGTTCCCGGAAGGACGCCACATCAAAGCCGACGCCGTCGTCCTCCACCCGAACGATCCAGGCGTCATCCATCTGCAGGGAGCGGATGGTGACCGTTCCGCCTTCGATCCCCCGCTCGTGAATACCGTGCCGAATGGCGTTTTCCACCAAGGGCTGAATGCTCAGGGGGATGATGGTAAAACCCAGCTCCTCAATTTCATAAACCACTTTCAGTTTTTCCCCGAAGCGCATTTTCTCAATATTGACATAGGCGCGGATATTATCGAGTTCCTGGGAAAAGGGAATCTCTTTATCGTCCGCCATGGCACGGATACAGCTGCGCAGATGGATCGTAAAATCACCGAGGAGTTCCGAGGCGTATTCCGGGTCTTCCAGGACGATCTCCTGAATGGAGCCGAGGGCGTTGTAAAGAAAGTGGGGCTGCATCTGACCGGTAAAGTTGCGGATGCGGCTCATCCGCAGCGCCGTTTCGAGTTCCCTCATTTCCCGTTCTTTTTTCTGCTGTTCCGTCAGGTCATAGATCACGCAGAAGCACATGATATCTTCGCTGGCGCGGTCCTGATAGAGATAAAAGGCCTGACGGCACGGCTGGATCGTCCCGTCGGAAGTCCGCGCGGAAAAAAGGATGGAGACGCGACGCTCGTCCCGGTTAAAGCAGTCGATCAGATACTGCCGGTCACTGACGCGGTTAAACTTCACCACGTCGGAAACGACCATCCGCGACCCCCACCAGCGCTCAAAATCGCTGTAACTGAGTGCGTTGCCGTCATCGGGCAGATCCGACTCAGACAGACCGATGCGGGCGAGAAAATGCTCGGATTTTTCCAGAATGAGGTCCTGGCTGAGGTTCGCGGCCATATACCCGGCGGCGGTGGCCAAAATCGCCTCCATGTGCGTCTTCTCTTTTTGCAGCATCGACTCAAGTCCTTCGGTGTATTCCTTTTCCCGCCGCATCATCGCGTCGATGTTGCGAATGCCGATGATAACTCGGTTCCTGTCCGCCGCGTCCTCTTTCGTGGCGCGGAACTGATGGAAGACGGGCACGCCGTCGATGACGAGCCGGTAAATGAACGAGTAATAACGGTCTTCTTCCAGCCCTTTTTTAAGCGCTTCATAGGTAAGCATTCCCAATACGTAATCCTGATCGTACTTGTAAACCGTAGCCGGAATGTTGGTCTTCAGCGAGAGGAAAAAGTCGTCCCCTTCCTCATCAATGCCGAATTCGCGATAGGAGGTGCTGGCGTAGTAGCATTTATAAGCGTGGGTATCCATATCGACGCAGTAAATGCTTTCATAGCGTTCAAAAATCGCTTTGGCGATGCTTTCATAGGAGAGATTTTCCTGGCCGATCTGTTCAAGGGTCTCAATGAGCAGATCCCGTTCGCGTTCTCTGCGGTTGCCGGCAAAGACCGACTCGGCAAGGAAGTAACAGAGAAAGTAAAAGGTGATGATGGCGCAGAGGCTCAGCAGATCGAAACGGGGGAACTCCACGGTTCTGGAAAGATAGATCGAAAGGGCGTTGGTGACGATGACGAGGATCACCCAAAAAACGGCGACAATGAGCAGCAATACGCGCATTTTCGACATGTGGAGATGCCGCACGTTCCGATAAATCACGTAGATGCCGATGGCGGCGTCGAGGATCAAAACTACCTGAAAGGCTTTGAGCATATCGCAGAAGTGGACTGCGCCGGAAAGTCCCGCCGCCGCGGCGGCGAGGAAGAACAGCGAATTGACCAGCGCGCCGCCGAAAACAAGTCTATTCAGCGGTTTTGTTGTTTCCTCCATGCCGTAAAAATACCACAGCACAATGGCGGGGAAAAGATAGATCGTCAAATATTGAATTTTGTTCCACACCGGCTGATTTGAGGTAAATACGAGATAGTGACCGCCGTGATCGAGGAGCAGGATGGCAAAACACAGCAATACGAGACCGAAGAGCAGCCCCTGGCGAATCAGACGCCACTCACCGGCCAGCAGCAGAAAGATGGGCAGACAAAAGGCCACGGCCACAAAGACGAGGGCAATGGAAAACCCGATCGTCTTGTTGGTGATGTAATAGCGAATGCTTTCCCCGTGGGGACAGAGATCGACTGACCCGAGTTCCGCGTCGGCGTTGCGGTCGTGAGCTTCCAGTGAAACGCGGAGCGGTTCCTCATAAACGCTGTCATTCAGAAACACATGGGCGTAGACCGTGCCGATCATTTCCCCCGCCGCCGCCTCTTCAGCGCCGTATTCATAAATCGTTTCCCCCGCGGAGGCAACGGTAATGATATTCCCCGTTGAGCGGAACATCATCTCATAACGCTGCCGATCATCGGGCCGCTCCAGATCGAGGACATAGGTGGTCACGTCATTTTCCGCGTTCCTGGAGACAACGCGGTTGCTGACGTCCGTCGTATCGACGCTCAGCATGACCCCTACACCCCAGATAAACAGGGGGAAAGCGAGACTCAGTATGATGATCATGATGACGCTTAATCGCTCGTTTCGCAGCATTGTTTTTCTCCTTCTGAATTTCTTATTTTCTATCATATTATCACAGCGCTCCGGCTTCGGCAAATAACGTGGCGCCGGGAGCAGAAAAAGTATCGTTTTTTCGCGCTTATGTTCCGTATTTTCACCGTTATGAAGGCGTTATTTGGCCATGACTCCGGCTCGTATATTCTGTCGCGGCGGATACGGCTTTAAACTGGAGGTTCGGTGTCCCGAATGGCGTCGGAAGCGCGATTCAGTTCACGCGGAAAACAAGGGTTGAACACTAAATGATGATTTATTATAACAAGCCGCTAATAACGCCGAACTAACGGATTTTGCCGTTTTTGGCGAAAAAGAACATCATTTTTACAAATAATGTTTATTTACTCATAAAAAATAAACAAATTTCCTTATCAAACGCCGATTATACTCATATTCCAATTATTTCGTCAAAAACATTTCGGATTTTTTTTCTTAAAAATTTATAGAAAAATTTTTTAGTCATCCAGCAAAAAAAGACCTGCCAACCCAATGTTGAACAGGTCTTTTTAAATGGTACACCCTCAGGGGTTCGAACCCTGGACACCCTGATTAAGAGTCAGGTGCTCTGCCAGCTGAGCTAAGGATGCTTGTTTCGCGCCGGAAAAAACGTTCCGGACGGACTCATATTTTGTACTGGATTAGTATAGCACAGCTTCTTTTTAAAATCAAGCCTTTTTTCACGAAAAATCAGGCCGCCGCGGAATCATACTTCCCCATCCACTCCCGGTGTCGTTTTTTCGCCAACACAATGAAGACGACGGCACAGATCACGTCGGAAAGAACCGACCCGAGCGGAGCCGCAAGCCCCATCGGATACAGCGTCGACACAAAGAGGACCGAGGCGAGATACGCCCCCGGCACCCGGATGAGAGCGGCGGAAACGGCATTGTGGACAAAGGAGATAACGGAAAGACCGTAGGCGCAGAAAAAACCGCTGAAACAGAAATGGATCCCGGCAAACATACAGTCAATGACGTAAGCGCGAAGGTACTGCCCACCGTATACAATGACCGCGGGCACGTCGGTAAACAGGGCGATCACCGGTTCGGAAACGAACTGGAACAGCAAAGCGAAGCAGGCGCCGCAGAGAAAACAGGTCATCAGGGCATAGCGCAGCGTCGCCCTGGCCCGGTCGTGACGATTGGCGCCGACATTCTGGGCGACAATGGCCGAGACGGCAGCCAGCATCGAAGATGGGATCAGGAACAAGATACCGATGATCCGCTCGACAATGCCGACGGCGGCGGCGATATCGACGCCGCGGCGGTTGGCGATGATCATAATCAGCAGAAAGCAGAACTGAATGAACCAATCCTGCAGAGAGACGGGAACGCCGACTTTGAGAATGCCGCCGATGACGCCGCGGTCCGGAAGCAGGTCGCTCCGACAAAGGCCGACGCCGAGCCCCCTGCGGCGCACAAAGAAGAGAGCCGACATCACACTGACCGCCTGAGAAATCACCGTTCCCAGCGCCGCCCCGACGGCGCCCATGGAAAAGCCGCCAATCAGAAGGAAATCAAGAGCCACATTGAGGACACAGGCCACGGCGATGAAATACGTGGGGCTCCGGGAGTCGCCGAGACCGCGAAAAACGGCGCCGACGATGTTGTACGCCGTGATAAAAGGGATCCCGGCAAAGCAGATGATCAGATAGAACGTCGTCTCCGTCACCGCTTCCGCGGGCGTGGACATCAGGGAAACGACCCGGTTCACAAGGAAAAGCAATAAAACCGTGAGAAGGAGCGATAAGACAAAAAAACCGGTCACGGTATTGCCGATGTGTTTTGCCGCCGCGGCCCGGTCCTTCGCCCCAACAGCGCGGCCGATCATGACGGTGGAGCCCATGGCCAGACCGACGAGAACAACGGTCAGCATGTGCATGACCTGGCCGCCGACGGAAACGGCGGTGATGCTGGCGGCGCCGTTATATCGTCCGATGATGAACAGATCGGCGAGACCGTATAACGTTTGCAGAAAATAGGAGACGAAGAACGGGACAGCGAACACAAATAACGTCCGCGCCGCGTTTCCCGTCGTCAGATCCTTTCGCATAAGAATTCACTCCGCTTAAAACTAACTCATTTTAGCACCTTTCCTTCCGTCGGTCAAGGAAACGCGGAGCTGTTTTCTTTTATCCCCAAAGCAATCGCGCGCGGAAAAATGTCTTTTCGCGAAACCAAAGGACGGTCGCTCCCCAAAGCCGCGCCCTCTTGTTTAGGATGTCAAAAAATTCCCCTGTAACGATAAGGTCTGCTCTTGACATCGGCGGTAAGTTACCATATACTAACTAGTAAATCATTTTACGACAAGGAGCTATCCTGTTTTGACATTAAGAGATTTAGAGATCGGCCATTTCGCGCGGATCCTCTCCGTCGGCGGGGAGGGCCCTCTCCGCCAGCATTTTCTTGATATGGGCATCATCCCCGGCGCCAAGGTTCAACTGATGAAGTACGCGCCGATGGGAGACCCCATTGAATTGAGAATCCACGGTTATGAGCTGACCCTGCGCCTGGCCGACGCCGAACAAATAGAGATCGAGGAGATCCCCTCGCTTCAGGATCCCTCACAGCCGCGGTCCAACAGAAAAAAACGGGAGCATCCCGGTCTCGGTGAAAGCGGCAGATACCATATCAAAGCGGAGGAACAGCCCCTTCCCAAAGGGACGACGCTGACGTTTGCCCTGGCGGGCAACCAGAACTGCGGCAAGACGACGCTGTTCAACCAACTGACCGGTTCCAAACAGCACGTCGGAAATTTCCCGGGCGTAACGGTGGACCGCAAAAGCGGCGTCATCAAGGACCACCCCGAAACTCTCGTCACCGATTTGCCGGGCATCTATTCCCTCTCACCATACAGCAGCGAAGAAATCGTTTCCCGTCAATTCATCCTCGACGATCAGCCGACAGGAATCATCAACATTGTCGACGCCACCAACATTGAGCGCAATCTCTACCTGACGATGCAGCTGATGGAATTGGATGTCCCGATGGTGCTGGCGCTGAATATGATGGACGAAGTGCGGGGCAACGGCGGCCATATCCACATCAACGACATGGAAGCGCTGCTGGGCATCCCCGTCATCCCGATTTCCGCCGCGAAGAACGAAGGCGTGGACGAGCTGGTCCGCCACGCCGTTCACGTCGCCAAATATCAGGAGCGCCCCGGCAGAACCGACTTTTGCGATAAAGAGGACCACGGCGGCGCCGTTCACCGCTGTCTCCACGGGATCATGCACCTCATCGAGGATCACGCCCGAAACGCCGGTATCCCTCTGCGCTTTGCCGCCAGCAAACTGGTGGAGGGCGACCCGCTGGTCCTGGAAGCGCTGCGCCTGACGGAAAACGAAAAGGAAATGCTGGAGCACATCGTCAGCCAGATGGAGGAAGAACGCGGCCTCGACCGGGCGGCGGCCATCGCCGATATGCGCTTTTCCTTCATCAAGAGAATCTGCGGCGAGACCGTTGTCAAGCCGAGAGAATCGAAGGAACACGAGCGCAGCAGAAAGGTGGATAAAGTCCTGACCGGACGCTTTACGGCGATTCCCGCTTTTATCCTCATCATGTCCCTCGTTTTCTGGCTGACCTTTAACGTGATCGGCGCCTGGCTCCAGGGGTTGCTGGAAACGGGCATTGACCTGCTGACACAGTACGTGGACGCGGCGCTGACCTCCCTTCACATCAACGCGGCGCTGCACGGTCTCATCGTCGACGGCATTTTCAACGGCGTCGGCAGCGTGCTGAGCTTCATTCCCATCATCGTTACGCTGTTTTTCTTCCTCTCCCTGCTGGAAGACAGCGGCTATATGGCCCGCGTCGCCTTTGTCATGGACAAACTGCTGCGCAAAATCGGTCTGTCCGGGCGAAGCATCGTACCGATGCTGATTGGCTTTGGCTGTTCCGTGCCGAGCGTCATGGCCAGCCGCACGCTCCCCTCGGATCGGGACCGCAAGCTGACAATCATGCTCACGCCCTTTATGAGCTGCACGGCGAAACTGCCGATCTACGGCTTTTTTACCGCCGCTTTTTTCCCGAAACACGGCGGGCTGATTATGATCGCCCTCTACTTCACCGGCATTTTTGTCGGCATTTTAACGGCGCTCGTCTCAAAGAACACGCTGTTTCGGGGGAACGCCGTTCCTTTCGTGATGGAACTGCCCAATTACCGCCTGCCCGGCGCGAAAAACGTCGCCCGGCTCCTCTGGGAAAAAGCGAAGGATTTTTTGCAGAGGGCTTTTACCGTTATCTTCATTGCCACCATCATCGTTTGGTTCCTGCAGACCTTTAATTTCCACCTCGATATTGTCAGCGACTCTAAAGACAGCATTTTGGCGATGATCGCCGGCGTGATTTCGCCGATCTTCGCGCCGCTGGGCTTTGGCGACTGGCGTGTGACCACCGCTCTCATCGCGGGGTTCATTGCCAAGGAGAGCGTCGTTTCGACCCTTTCGGTGCTCTTTGGCACCACGGCGAGTCTCCTCGCGGCGATGACGCCCCTCACCGTCCTCGCTCTCCTCGTCTTTTGTCTGCTTTACACGCCCTGCGTGGCGGCAATCGCGTCCATTCGCCGGGAGCTCGGCGGGAAATGGGCCGCGGCCATCGTCATCGGTCAATGCGCCATCGCCTGGGTCTGCGCGGCGGCCGTGCGCCTCATCGGCCTGTTTTTGGGGGTGTCTTAAATGAATCTGCCCAGCGTCATCCTTTTAATAATTATTCTTCTGCTTCTCTTTTTCGCCGTCCGTTCCATACGGAAAAACAGGACCGGCGGCTGCGGCTGCGGCTGTGCCGACTGCGCCAAAAACTGCTCCGAACGAAAAACGGAACAGAAGAACTGTTCCCAAAACCAATGAAACAAAAACCGCGGTATCAACGGGTTCATCCCGGATACCGCGGTTTTTAGGCAAAAGCGCCGCGCGCCGGTTCTGCTCCGCTTTAATCTCTCTTTCCCGCTGTTCAAAGTCCCGTGTCAGTTCCCGTTTCTCTTCCCGGGAAAGGTCTCTTTCCTCTCGGCGCACCTGCTTCACAACGTCGTCAAAGATCCGCATCGTGGCCTCGTCGTCCCGACGTTCCCGGCTGATCTCCTTTCGGCGGTCCTCGGCGCGCTGCCGTTCCAGTTTGTCAAATTCCCGCATCGTGGCGCGGTCAAGCCGATCCTGTTCCGTCTCGGCTTCCCGGCGGCCCCTTCGTTCCCCCTGCTTCATGCCGGATTCACGGCCGCGGCGATACTGCGAGGCGGCGGAAACGTTTTTCCCTTCCTGTTTCGCCCGCTGCCGCATATCTCGGCGGCCCACCGCCGCGATTTCGTCCATGGCGTCGATCACCGCGTCTTTGATGTCGTCGTAGTACGGCGTTTCCGTATCGGCAAAAGCGCCTCCCGCCTCGTCGTCCAGGTCTTCCAAAGACATTCTGCCGGTCTCCCGCGTCAGCGCGTCAACGATGTTTTGTACCTGCTCCGAAGGATCATCCGTTTCCGGAAACAGATCCGGTCTCAAACTCCGCGCTTCTTCATACGCTTCGTCAATGCCGTTTCCGTTCTGTTGGTAGGTAAAGCTCGTGCCGGTTCCGAAAATAGAACGGTTCACCGCCGCCAATCCGCCGAGGGTTTCCATCTCCCCGCGGAATTCCTTGGGGATGTAAATGCTCCCGCCGAGGGAAAAGTCTTCGCCGCTGTTCTCCTCTTCCCGGTAACCGGTTCGATAAGCAAAGTCAACGATCTTTTCCACTTCCCGCTGACGATAGGCGCCCGTGCGGTAGGAGTGGTTCAGCTCCGCCCGGAGCATGTCCCAAAGCTCTTTGCCGTCGGCCCTGTCCCGGCTGTACAAAACTTCTTTCAGCTTTTGTTCGTGGTACTTCGCGAGCTCCGCCGCTTCGCGGCTGCGCCGCGGCCCTTTGGCAAATTTTGCCTCATCTGAGCTATTGACATTTTCCCCGTTTTCGGATATACTATCAGTAGCACCTGTGATGGTTTGAACCAGCCCCGGCAATTGGAGCCGACGGCTCGTAAACCACATTGGTGCTTTTTCTTTATCCGCATCCAATAGGTTGCCTTTTTTTATCTGTTCCGAAACATAATTCTCAATATTTCTTTTCCCATATATACTCGCAATGCGATTAACACGTAAACGTCCATGTAGTTTATTTAAATGGATTGCTACAACAACATCCTCGCCATTTTTGCTTTGCATATCTGTTAAAAGAACGTAACTTTGAGGAACAGAGCCTTTAAATACCAAAATAGGTTCCAAAACTTGTTTAGGAAGTGTCGCCAATTCATCTAAAGAAATACTGTGCTTCCCTCCTGTAACTTTCGATAATACCCAATCCTCTAAAACAATAGGTAAATTAGGTGCCCCAAATTTTTTCATCACCGCAGGCGTTTCATCTAAGATAGTAAAATACCCATCCCTCGGCATTTTGCCGCGCAGCCAATCCTGAAATTCACCATATAACCGCTGATCGACCTCAGCTCTCCCTTTCGCCCACCGGATATCCTCTTTCTCTTCGTCAAACCGTTCGGAAAGCGGGATCACCCTGCCGGCGTCGTCGTAGGTAACGGGGTCAGCGGATTTGACCTGTTCAGAATAAAACGGAATCCAAACTGTATGTTGTTCACCGGTGAATTTGCCACCGGTATCTTTGATTCCGTCATAATGAAGATGTTTCAGATAATCCGTCATGCTGTCCGGAATTGATGTCCATGCGTGAGTGGTCTCCTGCTGGATATCATTCCTCATGCGTTCCGCGAATTTCTCCGCGCTCACACTGTTTTTATCCCAAAAATCGGCGCTCACCGATTCCCTGTCATAGAAAGAGCTGTCCTGCTCCGCGTACCAAGCTTCAAACTGTTTTACAAAAGCCTCCGTCACTTCTTTTGTAGCGTCAAACGGTTTTTCAATTCTCAAATAAGTATCATATACCTTTTCATGTCTCTCATCGGGATCTTTGAAATACAGCGTATCCATCCCGATTTTCCGGAACTCTTCCGTCACGCCGGACATTTTCAATACATCAAGAAAACGTCTTTCCTCGTTATACAGATTCCCGCTGTTCAGCCACTGTTCTTCCAATGCGGAAATGATATTTCCTCGTGCTTCCACGATCTGCCACTGAAAACCACCGTTCGCTTCCTTCGTTTCAGGGTCAAGGATCAGTTCATTGTCACCATCCCAATCTTCCCTTAACTGCTCCGCCCTCGTTCTTATTCGTTTCTTTGCGGCGAGACTTAAATATTTCCACGCCTCATGCAGAGGAATATCAGCACCTGCTCTTGTTTTGATTCTGAACTGCGTTTCATATCGGTCAAAGTCGGGATCATAAGCAATGGAAGTATCCGCTTTATCATTGGCATAGTTTTCAGCTATTTGCCGATCATCCGTAAAGAAAGCCATCGGGCCGCTGGTGGCCCGTTCCGGAAGGAACACAGTCCCTACGCGGTCACCTCTTGCCGTCCCATGATACGCCTTGACAGTATACCCCGCCGCTTTCGCCGCTTCGTCCACCA
>CADBQN010000002.1 GCA_902796855.1 uncultured Bacillota bacterium
CTTCCATGAAGGCCTTGACCCGCGGCTTGATGGCGCCGAAGTAATGGTCGTCCAGCTCCTGGCCCTTAGGGGGCTTTGCCCCGAAGAGGGTGCGCCCGGTGTAGATCAGGTCCTTTCTCTTTTGATAGATTTCCTTATCGACGAGGAAATACTCCTGCTCCGGCCCGACGGAGGGCGTGACCCGGCCGACGTTTTCGACGCCGAAGAGCTTTAGGACACGGAGCGCCTGCTTGTTCAGGGCTTCCATGGAGCGGAGCAGCGGCGTTTTCTTGTCGAGAGCGTCGGCGCCGTAGGAGCAGAAGGCCGTGGGAATACAGAGGGTCTTATCTTTGATGAAGGCGTAGGAGGTGGGGTCCCAGGCGGTGTAGCCCCGGGCCTCGAAGGTGGCGCGAAGACCGCCGGAAGGGAAGGATGAGGCGTCGGGCTCCCCTTTGACCAGCTCCTTGCCGGAGAACTCCATGATGACGCGGCCGTCGTCGGCGGGGGTGATAAAGCTGTCGTGTTTTTCGGCGGTGATGCCGGTGAGGGGCTGGAACCAATGGGTATAGTGGGTGGCGCCCTTTTCCACCGCCCATTCCTTCATCGCCGCGGCGACGACATCGGCGACGTCGCCTTCGAGGGCCGCGCCTTCCTCGATGGTCTTTCTGAGGGAGCGATAGACATGCCCCGGCAGACGGCGCTTCATCGTTTTGTCGTCAAAGACGAGGGAGCCGAAATAATCCGATACAGTTTCCATAGCGATTCTCCTTTGTAAAAAAATAAAAAGGCCAAGGCGCCCGAGAGTTCTTCTCAGACGCCTTTGCCTTGTCGGATATTATACGCCTCAATGGGGTCGGCTGTCAACCCCTTTTTTCATTTTTTTCATTGACAAAGGCGCTCCGCCATTGTAAAATAGACTTGAAGAGCGAAGATGTTCCCGGGAAACCCCTGCTTTCCCCGGTGTCCTTCGCCCTTTTCACATTTCGGGAACGCGCCGTGACGAGAGACGGCGCGGGCCCGGCAGCCTGAAAGAAAGAAGGTTCAACATGAATATTTCCGTCAGCGAGATCACCCGCTACATCGAGGAAGAAGACGTCAAATTCATCCGTCTGGCCTTTTGCGATATCTTCGGCAGACAAAAGAACGTTTCCATCATGCCCGGCGAGCTGGAGCGCGCCTTTGAATACGGCATTTCCATCGACGGTTCGGCCATTGCCGGCTTCGGCGGCATCATTCACTCCGATCTTTTCCTGCGCCCCGACCCGATGACCATTTCCGTGCTCCCCTGGCGGCCGGAGCACGGCCGCGTCGTGCGGATGTTCTGCGATATTTACGACGCCGGGGGGAATCCTTTTTCCGCCGACACCCGGCGCATCCTGAAACAGGCGGTGAAAACCGCCGCCGAAAGCGGCGTTTCCTTCTTTTTCGGTTCCGAGATCGAGTTCTATCTCTTTAAGACCGATGAGAACGGCAGGCCCACCGACGAGCCCTACGACGAGGCGGGCTATATGGACATCGCCCCGGAAGACAAGGGCGAGAACGTCCGCCGGGAAATCTGCCTGACACTGGAGCAGATGGGGATCCGCCCGGAAAGCTCCCATCATGAGGAAGGCCCCGGTCAGAACGAGATCGATTTTCGCTTTGCCGACCCGCTGACCGCCGCCGACAACACCACCACCTTCTGCTCGGCGGTGAAGACCATCGCCGCCAGGGACGGCCTCTTTGCCGACCTCTCCCCAAAGCCGATCTCCCATCGGCCGGGGAACGGCTTCCACATCAACATTTCCGCCAAAAAGGAGGGCGGCGGCGATCTGCTGATGCCCGTCGTCGCCGGGATCCTCGACCGGATCAGGGAAATGACCCTCTTTTTGAACCGCCGGGACGACTCCTACCGCCGCCTGGGACAGCAAAAAGCGCCGGGGTTCATCTCCTGGTCGCCGGAGAACCGCTCTCAGCTGATCCGCATCCCCGCCGCCGTCGGCGACTACCGCCGGGCGGAGCTGCGCTCCCCCGACCCGCTGGCCAATCCCTACCTGGCTTTCGCGCTGCTGATCCACGCCGCCCTGGAAGGGATCGACGGGAACAAACAGCCGCCGGAGCCGGTGAACATTGATTTTTACGGTACCGATCCCTCGGTGCTCTTCGGCTCGGAAATGCTCCCCCAGACCCGGGAGGAAGCCGTATCATACGCCAAAAACAGCGACTTTATCGCCGGGGTGCTCCCCGCCGCGCTGACGGAACGCTACTGCAAAGGAGAGAAACCACGATGATCTTTGGGGGACGCGTTTACAGCGTTCTGATCGTTTCCGCCTCGGAGCGGTTCAACGAAGGGCTGCTGCGGCTTTTGCCCCGGGGAGAATATGAGCCCATCGTCATCGCCGGCAGCGTCGGCGAGGGACGCCGCCGCCTGGTGGAACGGGAATTTGATATCGTTTTGATCAACGCGCCGCTGCCCGACGATTTCGGTACGGGTCTGGCCATGAAAGCGGGAGAGGGCCGCGGCGCGGCGCTGATGTTCGTCGCCGCCGACCTCTACGACGAGGTCTACGCCAAAGTCGTCGATCACGGCGTGCTGACGCTGGCCCGGCCCGCCCCGGCGAAGATGGTGAAGCAGGGGCTGGACTGGCTCCGCGCCACCAGGGAGCGGCTGCGGCTGGCCGAAAGGAGAACCGCCTCGGTGGAGAAGAAGATCGAGGAGATCCGCCTCGTCAACCGGGCGAAGTGGATCCTCATCAGCGACCTGAAGATGACCGAGGAAGACGCCCACCGCTACATTGAGAAACAGGCCATGGACCGCTGCATCAGCAAGCGGGAGATGGCGGAAAACATCATCCGGACGTATCACGCCATTTGAGAACAAAACGCGAAAAACCTCCGCGCGGTCGGTGCTCCCACATGGGAGCACCACCATACGGAGGTTTTGTTTTCTGTTTTGTCTTTTCGCTTATTTCAGGTTCGCTTTGGCGATGTCCACATAACCGGTGAAGGCGGCGGGATCGTTGACGGCGAGATCGGCGAGGATCTTGCGGTTGACGTTGACGTTGGCCTTATGCAGCCCGTCCATCAGGCGGCTGTAGGAGATGTCGTTCATTCTGGCGGCGGCGTTGATGCGGGTAATCCACAGTTTTCTGAAATCGCCTTTCTTTTTGCGGCGATGCGCGAAGGCGTAGGCACCGGAACGGAGCGTCTGCTGTTTGGCGACGCGGTACAGCTTGGAATAGGAAGCTCTGTAACCTTTGGCTAATTTTAAGACTCTTTTATGACGGGCGTGTTTCGCTTTGCCTCTTTTAACTCTGCTCATTTTTAAACTACCTCCTCTTTACATCCCAAGCATTCTCTTCACTTGCTTCATGTTAGCGTCGGAAACGAGGGTGCCTTTTCTGAGTTTTCTTTTTCTCTTGGCCGACTTTTTGTTCAGGATGTGGCTTTTATAGGCCTTGTGCCGGGCCACTTTGCCGGTGCCGGTGACTTTCGTTCTCTTCGCTAAACCGCGGTGTGTTTTCATTTTGGGCATGATATCAGTTCTCCTTTTTCGTTGATTATTTGTCCTTATCGCTCTTTGGAACGAGGATCATGTTCATGTTGCGGCCTTCCACTTTCGGCGGCTTCTCAATGGAGGAGCATTCGCCGAGCCGTTGGGCCATGCGGGCGCAGAGTTCCCTGCCGAGATCGGGGTGGGTGATTTCCCTGCCGCGGAACATGATCGTCACTTTCACTTTGTTGCCGTTTTTCAAAAAACGTTCGCCGTTTTTGGCTTTTGTCTCAAAATCATGATCTTCGATATTCGGACGGAGCTTTACTTCTTTGATTGCGATCACTTTTTGATTTTTCTTCGTTTCCTTTTCGCGTTTTACCTGCTCAAAGCGGTATTTCCCGTAGTCCATGATCTTGCAGACCGGGGGTTTCGCCTGGGGAGCGATCTCCACCAGATCGAGGCCGCGCTCCGCGGAGATGCGCTGGGCTTCTCTGGTCGCCACGATGTTGAGCTGGGTGCCGTCGGAATCGATGAGACGTACCTGAGGAACACGAATCTGTTCGTTGATGCGCAATTCTTTAAATATGGTGATTCACCTCCATGATTCAAATACAAAGAAAAAGCGGATGAAACCATCCGCCGCATGACAAGACCGCGCGAAGATCCACGCGCGCTATGAACCTTACGACCGCCCTTTGGGGTGCAAGGTGAGAAGCGGATCGACTTCTTCTTTGTTACAGTCAATTATTTTACCACAGGGGCGCTCTGCTGTCAACCCCTGTTTTTTGATTTCTTAAAGATAGAGGAACATCGGGAAGGTCAGATATTCCGCCGGGGGGAGCTTGTCGATGGTGACGTAGCCGGGTTTTTCCCGGATCACCTGAGGGATGCGGTTGACGATGGCCGCGGCGGTGTGCTCCGGCGTTTTCGGGGAGCACGCCTCAAAGGTCAGGGAAGGTTCCCCCGTCAGCGTCCAGCGGCAGAGGTCGTGATCGCCGGCGGTGTAGATCTTGCCGACGCACTCCGCCTCGATGGCGCCGCCGCAGGCCGTTTCGGTGATGACCACCGTGGAGGAGCCGACGACGCGGCCTTTGGGGATCGTCTCGCCGAGGGCGACGGAATAGAGATCCTCGTGGTAGACATAGGGCGTGCTCCGGCGGATCATCGACACCGCGCCCCAGCCCAGCCGTTCGGCAAGGAGCTCGACGCTGTTTTCGATGTAGGAATAGGCCGCGGGGCCGTTCATCCGTTCCTCAAATTCCGCCACGGTCAGGCCGACGCCGTGGTCGGCGGCGAGGGCGGCGCCGTATTCGTCGATGTCATAGCGGAGCTTGCCGCTGATG
Source organism: uncultured Bacillota bacterium (assembly GCA_902796855.1). Taxonomy (GTDB): domain Bacteria; phylum Bacillota; class Dehalobacteriia; order UBA7702; family UBA7702; genus UBA7702. Next base: position 4,798 of record CADBQN010000002.1, read on the forward strand.
CGGTCGATGCGGCTCACCGAGGCGGCGAAAGCGGTGACGGAGTGCACCCAAAAGCAATCCTGGAACCCCGACGCCGTCAGCGTGCAGCGGTTCGCCCGGGCGAGGGCGTCCAGCGCCGCGGCGGTGGCGGGGTCGGTGCCGTAGGGATAGAGGGCCTCTTCCGAGGTGGTGATCGTGTTGACGCCGTGGAGGAGGCAGGTCTCGATGAGGGTCAGGACGTCGAGGAGGCGGCTGCCGACGGAGACGACGGCGATGTCCGGAGCGCTCTCTTTCAGCGCCGCGGCGAGGTCGCCGCCGACGGTGACGCCAAAGGCCTTTTCGCCCCAGAGGGACGGGTCGCTGTCGACAATGGCGCAGACGACGCCGCCGTGCTCCCCGACGAATTTGCCGATGAGACGGCCGATGTTGCCGAAGCCGACCAGCAGGACCTCTATTTTTCGCATCGCGTTCACCTTGCGCATGGCGCCGCTCCTCCGTGGTTCCTCTCCCGCCCCGGCGAAAGGGCCGGGGCTAAAAATCTACCCTATATTATATCACATTGCCGCCGTTTTCTCAACGGCTTTTTTGGCGGTTCAGTCGGCGCGGCGTTCCCGGATCTCCGCGAGGATTTCCTCGATGAGGGGGGCGATCTGTTTCGCGCCGAGGTCGCCTTTGCCGAGGCGGCGGACGGAAATTTCGCCGTTTTCCACTTCCTTGTCGCCGGCGACGAGGATGTAGGGGATCTTCTGGGTGACGCCTTCCCTGATCTTATAGCCGATCTTTTCGTTGCGGCTGTCCACTTCGGCGCGGATGCCGCGCGCCTTCATCTTCGCGCAGATTTCCTCGATGTAGGGGAGCTGCTTGTCGGTGATGGACATCAGCCGCACCTGGACAGGACTGAGCCACGTCGGGAACGCCCCGGCGAAATGCTCCGTCAGGATGCCGATGAACCGTTCGATGCTCCCGAAGAGGACGCGGTGGATCATGACGGGGCGGTGCTTTTCGCCGTCCTCGCCGATGTAGGTCATATCGAATTTTTCCGGCAGCTGGAAGTCGAGCTGGATCGTGCCGCACTGCCACGTTCTGCCGAGGCAGTCGGTGAGGTGGAAGTCGATCTTCGGGCCGTAGAAAGCGCCGTCGCCTTCGTTGACGACGTAGCTCAGGCCCTCTTCATCCATGGCTTCCCGCAGCGCCGTCGTGGCGGTTTCCCAGATCTCGTCGCTGCCCATGGCCTTTTCGGGCTTGGTGGAGAGCTCCAGATGATAGTCGAAGCCAAAGAGGCTGTAGACGTCGTCGATGAGGCGGATGACGCCTTTGATCTCCTCTTTGATCTGGGATTCCAGCATGAAGATGTGGGCGTCGTCCTGGGTGAAGCAGCGCACCCGCATCAGGCCGTGGAGGGCGCCGCTCTTTTCGTGGCGGTGGACAAGGCCCAGCTCGCCCATGCGGATGGGCAGCTCCCGATAGCTGTGGAGGCTGTTTTTATAGACGAGGATGGAGCCGGGGCAGTTCATCGGCTTGATGGCGTAGTCCGCGTCGTCGATCTTCGTGAAATACATGTTGTCCTTATAGTGATCCCAATGGCCGGAGCGCTCCCAGAGCTCCCGGTTGAGGATGACCGGCGTGCGGATCTCCTCGTAGCCGGCTTCCCGGTGGATCTCGCGCCAGTAGTTCTCCAGCTCGTTGCGGAGAATCATCCCTTTGGGCAGGAAGAAGGGGAAGCCGGGGCCTTCGTCCATGATGGTGAAGAGGCCGAGCTCCTGACCGAGGCGGCGGTGATCCCGCTTTTTCGCTTCTTCCAGCAGGCGGAGATATTCGTCCAGCTGCGCCTTTTTCGGGAAGGACGTGGCGTAGACGCGCTGGAGCATCTTGTTCTTTTCGTCGCCGCGCCAGTAGGCTCCGGCGATGGACATGATCTTAAAGGCCTTGATCTTCTCGGTGGAGGGCAGATGGGGCCCGGCGCAGAGGTCGAGAAATTCCCCCTGGCGGTAGGTGCTGATCTCGGCGTCCTCGGGGAGGTCGTTGATGAGTTCCACCTTGTAGGTCTCGCCCTTTTCCTTAAAATAGGCCAGGGCCTCCTCGCGGGAGACGATCTTCTTTTCAAAAGGATCCTTTTTCCCTTGGAGACGGGCCATTTCCTTTTCGATGGCCTCAAAATCGTCCTCGCTGAAGACGTGCTCCGACTCAAAATCGTAGTAGAACCCGTCTTTGATGGCGGGGCCGATGCCGAATTTGGTGCCGGGGAACAGGTTCTGCACCGCCTCGGCCATCAGGTGGGAGCTGCTGTGGCGGAAGACCTTTTTCCCCTCCTCGTCGTCCCAGGTGAGGATTTTCACCTCGGCGTCGCTGTCGAGGACGGTGCCGAGATCCCGCACCTTGCCGTTGACCTCGCCGGCGAGGGCGTTTTTGGCCAGTTTATGGCTGATGCTCCCGGCGACGTCGGCGATGGTGACGCCGGACTCGAAGACGCGGCTGCCGCCGTCGGGGAACGAGACTGTGATGTTCATGGTTTTTTCCTCCTGAAAACAAAATAAAAAAGCCCGTCTCTCGATAGAGACGAGCTGTACCCGCGGTTCCACTCCGTTTAAAGGGCGAAAGCGCCCTTTCCCTTGGCGCCGGTAACGTCGGCGATACGTCTCCCCATACGTGCTTTTCCGGGGAGCGGCTCCGGAGCGGTGTTCCCTGCCCTTTCCGACGACGCCGTTGCAGCCGGGGCGGCGTCTCTCTGGGGACGGAAGTGTGGCGGTACTCTCTCCTTCTTTGCCTTTGCGCTGATTCTATATTATAGCCGCTTTGGGCCGGTTTGTCAATGGCATATCCCGGCTTTTTCCTCCATATTTTTAAGGGAGGTGAACACCATGGGTTTTCAACGACACGATGGCCGCGCCCGCCGCGCCGTTCTGCTCCTGCTCCTCGCCGCCGCGGCGGTCTTTGGCCTTTTCTGCGCCGCCGGGGCCTGGCGGGAGCGTCAAATCGACACCGATGAGCTGCTCTTCGACGCCCTCGCCGACGCCGCGGCCTGGCAAAGCTACCGCTATACCCTCGCTTCCTCCCTGCTGCTGAACAACTACAGGACCGCCGAAACGGCGCTCCGGGGCGACGTCCGCGGCGACGATCTCCGGGTCATCGGCAAGCTCCTCGACACCGAGATCGACGTTTTTAAGAGCGGCGGCAGCCTCTGCCGCTATGACGGCGCGGTCGGCGGCTACGCCCGGCTCGACGACTGCCCCGAGATCACCGCGCCGCTGCTCAGAACGGTGCTTTATCCCGCCGTGAACCTCGGCTTTGAGGACGTCGTTTCCGTCCGCTTCCTCGGCAGGATCCGCGTCGGCGGCAGGAAATATTACCGCTACGACGTCGTGCCCAAGGACGGCTTTCACATCCTCGGCGCCGGTTTCGGCGACTTTGAGTATAAGATCGACGTGGACCCGAAGAACCGCCGCGTCGCCGCCGCGTCCTTCGCCGCCAAGGCCGAGACGCCGCGGCAGAACCGGCTGACGCTGAAAGTCCGCTTTTTTGACGTCAATGGCGATTTCAGCGTGGAGCTCCCTGAAAACGCCGTGCCTGTCCGCGGAACGGATTGAGCGGCGGCCCCGCAATAAATATGTACGGATATCTCCTTTTTTCGGCGGAAATCACAAAATCCGTATTGACTTTTTACCATTTTGTGATAAAATAATCTTGCATTATGCAAAAAAGGAGATACGCAATTGGACGCAACAAGCCGCCATGTATTGGCTGAGTTCTATGGCTGTCCCCATCACCTGCTCAACGATGTGAAAGTCATAGAAAAAAAACTGACCGAAGCGGCCCTGGCCGCCGGCGCGGAAATAAGGGAAGTCGCGTTCCACAAGTTCGCCCCTCAGGGCGTCAGCGGTGTGGTCATCATCTCCGAAAGCCACCTTTCGATCCACACCTGGCCGGAACTGGGCTACGCCGCCGTGGACGTTTTTACCTGCGGCACCACGGTGAACCCCTGGGACGCCTGTAAATTCCTGGAGCAAAGCCTTGAGGCCGAGCGGGTCATCGGCATGGAGGTCAGCCGCGGCTCCGATACGCCGCTGAAAGCGGAGATCAAAGAATTTTAAACAAGCCTGACGTGAAAAAACCCGAAGGCTTGTTTTTTTTTGCCCCGATTTATGATACACTATAAGCATGAAGCGAAACGACTTTTATCAACAAGTTTATAACAGCCTCGCCGAAGCCCCGGATTTTCCCGGGGAAAAACTGGCCCGGCTGCTGGAAACGATGCCGCCGGGCAGCCGCGACCTCCCCGCCCGGATCTATCTGCTCCCCTTTGGGGAAGACGCCGGGGAGGCGGTTCCCTACGCCCGGACGGCGACGGCGCTGTTCTGCTCCGCCCTGATCCAGGACGACATCCTGGCGAACGACGCTTTTTCCGAAGCCGAGGCCGTGCTCTACGGCGATTATCTTTTCGCTTTGGCCATCTCCCTGCTCCCGCCGGCGGCGAAAAAGGAGACGTACCTCCCCCTGCTGGAACAGATGAGCCGCGGCAGCGAGAAGCGGGCGGCGCGGAAGAACAGAGGCGAGCCCGCCGACGGCGGGGAGCACGGCGATTTTTTCCGCTTTCTCGCCGCGGACAGCGCGGACCGCGCCGGTCTTGATGAAGAAGAAAAAGAGCGCTTTGCCGACCTTGCCGAAACGATCGGCGCTCTCTGGGGCGTTCTCCGCGAGGGCGACCCGGCCGACGCCGCGCCGCTGCGCCGGAAAATCGAAGAAAAAGCCGCTTTGGTGAGCGGCGGCGAAGAACTGCTCCGCCTGACGGAACGGTGGCGGACGAAAGGAGGAGAACGGTGAGCAAAACGGATTTCAGCACCCTCCCCTCCCTCTACCGGGAAATCGCCGCGCCGCTGAAAAAGACGGAAGAACGGATCATGACAATGATCCGCTCGGAAAACGGCGACATCGAGGCCGCCGCCAAATACCTTTTGAACAGCGGCGGCAAACGGCTCCGCCCGGCGCTGCTCCTGATGGCCGGGGGCTGCGGCGATTTTGAGGCCAATGAGGAAAAGCTCATCGCCATAGCCGCCGCCATTGAGCTGGTCCACACCGCGAGCCTCATCCACGACGACATCGTCGACGCGACGCCGCTGCGCCGGGGCAAGCCCACCGTCGCCGCGGCCTTTGGCAAAATTACCGCGGTCTATACGGGAAATTACCTGCTCTGCGAAGCGATCCGCGCCATCATCGCCAACGGCGACCGCCACACCGAGGACGTGGCGGTGAGAACGGCCACGGAAATGTGCCGCGGTGAGTTTTTGCAGCTGCGGACGGAAGCGGCGCCGGACTTTGACGGCGGCGACTACATCCTGCGCGTCCGCCGCAAAACGGCGAACCTGATGGCCGCCGCCTGCGACATCGGCGCCCACACCGCCGGCGCCGGGGAAGAAGTCAGCGCCGCCATGGCCGCCTTCGGCGAGTCGCTGGGCATCGCCTTTCAGATCACCGACGATATTCTGGACTACGTCGGCGACGACGCTTTCGGCAAGGCCGCCGGCGGCGACCTCCGCGAGGGATTGGCGACGATGCCGCTGATCTGCGCCTGGGAGAGCGGCGGCGAACGCAAACGGATGAAGGAGCTCTTTTTCGCGAGCCGTTCCTCGGAGCAGGCCGTGGCGGAGCTCATCGACGTCGTCCGCGCCAACAACGGCACGAAAAAAGCCGCCGACATCGCCGCGGCGTACATCGCCAAGGCCAAGGAGTCGCTGACCGCCGTCGACAACCCCGCGCTGCGGCGGCGCTTTGGCGAGATCGCCGATTTTATCATCGAGCGCGGTTATTAAAAGGAGAAGCTTATGAAAAAACCGGCGAAAATCGGCCTTGCCGTCATTCTCGTCTTTTGGGCGCTGTTCTTCGCCGCGCTGCTCATCGTCGCTCAGCGGCCCGCGGCGGCGAAAACCCCCGCTTACGGAGCGTATACCCACCCCGAGGACGGCTACATCGTGACGCTGAAAAAGGGCTGGGAACCCTATGAAGCCGAGGAAAAGCGCCTCGTCATCGTCAACCGCGAGGAGGACGCCGCCATCACCTTCACGCTGGAGGCCGGCGGCTTTGACTACCTCACCGAGGCGGAATGCGCCAAGCGCTGGATCGCCGCGGCGGAGGACGTGACCTTTGACCCGGACAGCCCCGCCGCCGTCGATTCCATCTATCCGGCGCTGACCTTTTCCGGCATGGCGGGAACGGGTAAAACGGCGCTGGCAGAGGAATACTATATCTTCCATCCCGCAGAGGGCATCCGCCTTTACGCCCTCTGCGTCCACCGCAAAGACCTCCCCGGGAACACAAAAAAAGAGGCCGAAGCCATCATTACTTCCGTCCTCTTCCCGGATTTTACCGCCGTGTATGAGAAGTATATGCGCCTTGAAACGGGCAGCGAGTGAGCGCGCTCCCAATAGGGCAAGGCCGACGGAGGAGCCCTTTAAAGCGCCGTACGTATGTTGACAGGTTGTTTTCGCTTATGTTATTCTGTAAACACAAAGAGGCGGATGCCTCACAAGCTTATTTGGTTAAAACCGCTGTCGCTTGGTCGGCGTTAGCGGTTTTTTTCATTTGTGGAAATAATTAAAAGCGATAACGGCATCATTGCGAAAATCATTTCTTCCATGGTTTTTCGGGGAAAGAGCTGTTTGACGTGTTTTGTTGCGTTGTACCCGCGCGGATTTCACGGGAAAAGGCCTGTTTGGCGGCAGGTGTAGCGTCCTATAATGTAGGGGGCGCTCTCCCGTGCGCCCCGCGGCGGCGGAGCGTTGGTTCGGTGGGAGCGTCTTGCGGCGACGTTGCCGGTTTCTCTCGTGAGAAGGCGCGTCGCCGATGGGTTGTGCCATTGATGGTGGGTGGTACCGCGCGGACAGGTCGGGAGACCTGTCCCTACACGATCTGTGTTGGTTTGTGAGGAAAAAGACCTGTTTGACGGATTTTGTAATGTGGTGCGGGGGGACGCGTCGCCGGTGGGTTGTACCGCCGCATCTTTGTTGTGCCGCGCGGATTTATCCCTGCACGATCTATGTTGGTTTGTGAGGGGAAAGGGCTGTTTGACGGAGTTTGTGACTGGGCGGCGGGGCGGGAGGGCGCAAAAAAACGCCGCGGGGACGCGGGTCTCGTCCTCACGGCGGCGGTTTTTACAGAATGATGTCCGAAGGCGGCGTATAGCTGCCGTCGTATTTTTCCCAGCCGTTGTTCATAAAGCGGTAGGGAACGGTGATGTCCTCCAGGGAATCACAGCCCAAAAAGGCGTTCTCACCGAGGAACATGACTTCGTCCAGGGGGCCGATCTTTTTCAGCGAGACGCAGTCGCGGAAGGCGTTGTCGCAGATGCCCTTGACGCGGCGGGGAACGGCGACTTCCGTTAAGGAACGGCAGCCCTTAAAGGTGCATTTGCCGATGGTGGGCACGCGCTTGGGGATATGGATCTCCTTTAAGGCGGCGCAGTTCAAAAACGCGTAGTTGCCGAGAAAGGCAACGCTGTCCGGCAGGTTGACCTTGGTCAGTTTTTCGCAGTTGGCAAAGGCGCGGTAGCCCACAAAGGTGACGCCCTCGGGGAGGGAGACCTCCTTCAGCTCGGAGCAGCCGGAAAAGCACTCCTCACCGATGGATTTGACGCCGTCGTGGACGACGACTTTTCGCAGCGACTTGTTGTCCATGAAGGCCTTGGCGCCGATCTCCCGGACGCCGCCGGGGATTTTGAGTTCGGCGTCGCTGCCGGAATATTTGACGAGGACGCCGCGCTCGACGCGGAATTCCTTTTCCATCTTGACGAGGGAATCGAGGAACGCCCCGGCCTTTTCGTCCTCGGGGTCGATCTCGAGGATGCGCTGGGCGACGTCTTCGGCGTCTTTCAGATTTTCGTTGCCGATGTGTTTATCCAGTTCCAGGTACCATTTTTCCAGCTCCGTGGGGTCGCCCACGTTCGCCGTGCGGAAGCGGGGCCCCCGGGACAGCATTTTCCGGACTTTCGTCCGGGTATATTTCATGCCGCAGTTCTCACAGGTATAGAGCGTGCTGTATCGGGACGATACCAGCGACGCGCCGCAGATCTCACAGTATACTTTCGCCATTTTTACCTCCGAACAATTAAAAACGGGCTTTTTTTGGGGGGAACGGTCTCAGCGGAAGGCGCCGCCCTGTTCCGCCATGGCCGCGGCCACGGCACGGGCGATCTGATCCGGGCAGGACGTGGGTTTTTTCCCGCAGCGGATGCCGGACAGCCTGGCAACGACGTCCGCCGCCGCCATGCCCTCCGCGAGGCGGCCGATGCCTTTTAAATTGCCGTCGCAGCCGCCGACAACGGCGACATTGGAAACGACGCCGTCTATAAGGTCGAAGATGACTTTTTGGGAGCAGGTCCCCTTCGTTCTGTATTCGTATCGCATTCTTTTGAACACCTTTCTTTTGCCGCTTCTATTATACCACCGCGGCAAAGCTTTTTCAATGGCAATTCGCTCCCTATAATTTAAGAAGGACTTTTTCGATGACGGCGAAGGCCTCTTCCCGGCCTTCGTCGGGAAAGCCCAGCTTGCAGCGGAGAGCGAAAGCGGCGTCCCGCGCCTCGCCCCGGGCCGCGGCGATCCGGGCGAGGGCCTCGCCGTCGCCGACGGGAGCGTACCACCGTGAAAACACCGCCCGCTCCGCTTCGGTCAGCGGCAGCACCCAGAGGGAATCGGCGGTGACGAGGCGGAAACCGTCGCCGGCGCGTTCGGGAAAGAGGATCCTCTGCCGCGGGGCGAAGGAGGCCGGGTCCGCGGCGGAGACGATACCGCCGCCGTGCCAGAACAGCGCGCCGTCGGAGAGGCCGTAGACACCGGCGCCGTTCTTCCAGAGCCCCGTCATCCCGCCGGGACGGTCGGAGCGGCGGAGCATCTCGACGACGGCGTCGGTGAAGGGGCCGGAGATCATCGCCATGACGTCACCCCCTCACCGCGCCGAAAAGCGATAGAGGAAGGTCACGACCTGCCCACGGGTGCAGGGTTTTTCGGGGCTGAACGTCGTTTTCGACGTGCCGTTGGTGATATGGTTCGCCACCGCCCAGGTCACGGCGGCGCTGAAATAGTCGTCGGCGGAGACGTCGCCAAAGCCGCTTTCGCCGCGGACGGCGGGACTGCCGGCGGCGCGGTAGAGGAAGGTCACGACCTGCCCGCGGGTGCAGGGGCTGTCGGGGCTGAAATGAGTCCTGTCGGTGCCGTTGGTGATGTTGTTCGCCACCGCCCAGGACACCGCCGGGGCGTAGTAAGCCTTGGGATCGACATCACGGAAGGCGGTGTTCCCCGCCGTCCCCTTTTTGCCGAAGGCGCGCCAGAGGAAGGTCACGACCTGCGCCCGGGTGCAGGTCTTTGCGGGGCTGAACGTCGTTTTCGACGTGCCGTTGGTGACGCCGCCCGCCACCGCCCAGGACACCGCCGGGGCGTAGTATTCGTCGGCAAAGACGTCGTCGAAGCAGCCTTCGTCGATGATGTGGAGGGTGATGGGAGCGAAGATGGCGTCGTAGTTATAATAGCCGTCGGGGTTGTTGATCGCCACGTCGTACCACTGATTTTTCGTGCCGTAATACCAGAGGTCGGTGAGACCGGAACCAATGCTGTTGATCTCGATATAACGGACGCTGTTGGGCACCATCAGGTCGGTGAGGCCGTTGCAGATCAGAGCGTAGCAGCCGACGGAGCGCACCGTGGCGGGGATGGAAAAAGCGCCGGCGCAGGCCGGGGGCACGCAGAGGAGCTCCGTTTTCTTTTTGTTGTAGAGGACGCCTTCGTCGTCCGAGGCGTAATAGGGGTTCTCCCCGGCCACGATGAACTCCGCCAGCCGGTCACAGCCGAGGAAGGCGTTGACGCCGCGATAGTAGAACATGCTGGTCGTCGCCGACGTTTTGGAGACGCGGACGTCGTCGCCGATCTGAGCGACTTTGGCCGGGATGGCGATGGTCTCCAGCGAGGAGCAGTCGGTAAAGGCGCGGCTGCCGATGGACGTGAGGGTCGAGGGCAGGGATATGGAGGTCAGCTCCGTGCAGCCGACAAAGGCGCTGTCGCCGACGGAGGTGACGCCCTCGGCGAGGACGGCCTTGGTGATGTTGTAATCCGCGAAATACCAGCTGCTTTTATAGAAGGAATCCATTTCCCCGGTGCCGGTGACCGTCAGGGTGCCGTTCTCGACGCGCCAGCGCAGATCCGGCCCGCAGGAGCCGCTTTCGGCGCGGAGCGGCGGCGAGACCGCGAAGAACAGGCAGACCGCGGCAAAGGCCGCGCAGACGGCGATCAATTTCTTTTTCATGAGACATCCCTCCCCTTACAGTTCCGTATACTTTTTTTTGTTCCCCTTCGCCTTGGCGACGGGGTATTTTTTTTCGTTTTGGGCGAGTTTGGCGGCGACGATGTCGTCGGCCTCGAGACCGAGGCGGTCGCAGAGCAGCTCACAGTAGATCATCACGTCGGCCACTTCCTCAGCGACGGCGGCGCGGCGTTCCGGGACGTCGGTGGCCTCGCCGCTCCACTGAAAGCATTCCAGCAGCTCGGCGGCTTCGAGGGCGACGGAGATGGCCAGATCCTTGGGATTGTGGAACTGCCGCCAGTCCCTCTCGTCGCGAAAGGACGTGATCCGCCGGGACGTTTCTTTTGAGATCAAAACGATCACCTCTTCACGATGGGTTTTTCTTCATTTTATCACAATTCGGCAAAGGCGGCAATCGCCGCTGTATAAAAAAACATAAAAAAATGCCGGATTCGCCTTGTCCGTTCCGGCGTTCGGTGATAGAATAATAAGTAAGATTATGATAGGAGAATTGTGCCGTGAAAATGTTCTATGAAGAAGGGAAAACCCTTCCCGAAGCCTATCACAGGGCGCTTTTGACCTTGGAAAAAGAAGGGCGGGTCTATCCCTGCCCCGACTATAACACCACCATGAAGGAGCTGCCGATGACGTTCTACGTGGAAAACGCCGTCGCCGAGCCCTTTATCTCCAAGCTGTTTCCCGGCGGCCACCACGAGCTGCAGCAGTACACGATGGAGATCTGCGACGGGATCCTCGACTTTATGGTCGGCGCCGGGGAGAACGTGTGGGAATACACCTACCATCAGCGCTTCGCTCACCAGCTGCCCTGGGTCATCGACGAGCTGAAGCGGAACCCCTTCTCCCGCCGGGCCATTATGAACATCCGCGATTTTGACGTCGACTCCGCCAACGACCACCCGGCCTGTCTGCAGTCGATCCATTTCGCCATTCGGGAAGGGCTGCTTAACATGACGGTGATGATGCGCTCCAACGACGCCGTCCAGGCCACCTTTATGAACGCCGTGGGGTTCATCGCCCTCCAGCGGAAAGCGGCGGAAGCGCTGGACACGCCGGTGGGCTCCTATACCCACATCGCTTATTCCTTCCACGCCTACGAGAACTGCTTTGAGCGGCTGAAACAGTACGCCGCCTTTATCGAGGCGAAGGACATTGCCGAGCTGACCTACGATTACGGCGGGTTCTACAAGCAGATGATGGAAGAGGAGATCCCCTCGATCATGGCGATGGTGCGGGACCAGAAAGACAAATACGGCGTGGAGTGATCTCCGCGCCGATAACGGACGATGAAGAAGGAAATCCCCCGGTGAGAGCCGGGGGATTTTTTGCGGAACGGGGGCACGGCGGGAAGGCGGGAGCGTTCTTCCGTGGGGTGTCGCGCCGCCGGTGGGTTGTGCCGTTTTTGTTTTTGGTGCCGCGCGGATTTATCCCTGCACAATCTATGCTTTTTGGTACGAAAAACA
>CADBQN010000003.1 GCA_902796855.1 uncultured Bacillota bacterium
AGTTTGTCTTGCTCTTTCTTACTTCTTTAAAGTACGCTTCCACGGTTTACCTCCCGGTAAACCGCGCGCTCGTTTCCTCTCCGCGCTTCGCTTTCGCAAAACGCTCAAGAACCCTGTGCCCGCGACAAAGCTTCCGCTTCATCCGGCACTTCACAAGCTTCTACTGTTTAGTTCCCAAAGACCGGAAGACCGCCTTTTAACAGGCCGTCTTGTTGTTCCGCTGAAGTCCTTTTCGGCGGGTCAACATTGATATAATACCACTTTCCAAACCATAAGTCAAGTGTTTTTTTCGAATTTTTCAAAAAACTTTTGGATTTTTTCAGTGCCTTCGCTGCCGCCGCTCAGTCTTCGCGGCTCAAAATCCAGTCCGTCAGCGACGCCGTGTCATCGGCCAGAAACGACGGTTCCAGCGCCGCGAGAACGGCGCGGTCCCGATAGCCCCAGGAGACGGCGGCGAAGTCACAGCCCACATTGGCCGCCGTGGCCGCGTCCACCTCGGAATCGCCGACATAGAGGCAACGCTCCGCGGGAACGCCGAGGGCCGTCAGGGCCCGGTTCGCCATCGTCGGATTTGGCTTACGGGGGATACCCTCCCGCTGTCCCTCAACGACGGCGAAAACACCGGGGAAGAACCGTTCCGCCAGGACGGAAGCGGCCTCATGGACTTTGTTGGTGACGAGACCGACGTCGATCCCCTCTTCTTTCAGCGCCGCCAGCGTCGCGCCGACGCCGGGATAGGGTTTCGTCTTGTCCCGACAGTGATCAAAATAGTGTCCGCGGAAGGCGGCGATGAGCGCCTCCCGCTCCCGTTCATCGGCGTCGGCCGCCGCCAGCTCGAACAGACGGCGGATGCCGTTGCCGAGGAAGCCGCGGATCTCCGTTTCGGAACGGGCCTTTCTCCCCTGCCCGTTCAGGGCAAAATTGACACTGGCGGTGAGATCCGGCAGCGTATCCAGCACCGTGCCGTCCAGATCGAACAGGACGGCGTCGTATTTTCTCATGCTCCTTACCTCTTCGAAGCGAAAAACGACGGGAAGAGAACCTCTTCCCGCCGTTTCACTTTTTTCCGTATCTTACTGAATTTTCTCAATGAGAATGGCGCATTCCGGGCAGATGTTCTGACAGGTCTTACAGGCGATGCAGCCTTCTTCCCCGCGGCCCGATTCCACGGTGGGCGCGCCGTAGATGCCGAGGCGGTCCGTCCAGCCGATGTCATGCTTGGGGCATTTTTCGATGCAGAGGCCGCAGCCCTTGCACAGCTCGGTAAAGAGATAGAATTTACCTTTACCGCTTTCGTTGACGATGGATTTAAATTCTTTCATCTTTACCTCCTCAGCCCACCAGTTCCATGCCTTTTCTCAGCGCGGTGTAGTTCATATCGCGGAGGGAGGGATCGGCTTCGAACTTTTTGGCGAATTTCTTTTCCAGAGCGGCTTTGATATCTTCTTCCGGCACCATGTGGGTGAGGCCGAGGACGGCGCCCATGATGATGACGTTGAAAACGCGGACGTGGAGCTCGGTATTGGCGATTTCGTGGGCGGAGATTTCCACCAGCTTCGCCACTTCGTCCTCTTTGGGGAGATCCTTCCGGGCTTCGTCGGAAATGGCCGAGTCGTAAACGTAGATCGTGTTGGGATTGACAAAATCCTGGACGCGGCGGACGGCGCGGTCGCTCAGGGCGACGATGATATCGGCGTCGTCAAATTTCGGGGAGCCGATGGGGTCTTCCGAGGAGATCTGCATAAAAGCGACGGAAACGCCGCCGCGCTGTTCCACGCCGAAATTGGGGATGTACATTACCTGTTTTCCGGCTTTGTAGGAAGCTTCCGACAGGATCATGGCGACGGACTGGACGCCCTGACCGCCTTCGCCGGCGAGCATGATTCTTTTCAGGTCACTCATTCTGCCTTACCTCCTTCTCCCGGCACTTTAAATTCTCCGGTGGGATATTCCTCCGCCATGGGGCCTTCCAGGAACGCCCATGTCTTTTTCGCGTTCGTCGCCCAGTTGGTGGGGCAGGTGGAGAGCGCTTCCACAAAGGAGAAGCCGCTTCCGTTCATCTGGGCTTCCAGCGCCTTTTTGAAATATTTTTTCAGTACTTTCGGCTTCGCCACGGTGCCCCGGGCCACATAAGCGCCTTCCGCCGCCATGGCGGCGATCATTTCGGGACCGTGGGTGGGCTGGCCCTGCTGCTCGACACTGCGGCCATAGGGAGACGTTTCCGTCTTCTGGCCCGGCAGCGTGGTCGGAGCCATCTGGCCGCCGGTCATGCCGTAGTTGGTGTTATTCACGAGGATGGAGGTGATGCGTTCGTTTCTCGCCGCGGCGTTGACCAGGTGCTGGGAACCGATGGCGTAACCGCCGCCGTCGCCCATGTAGGCGATGCAGATCTTATCCGGAGTCGCTCTCTTGATCCCGGTGCAGACGGCGTTGGTGCGGCCGTGATGGGTCTGGACCGTATCGACGTTAAAGAAGTCGATGGCCAGCAGGCAGCAGCCGATATCGACGGTGAAGATCACTTTATCCTGAATGCCCAGCTCGTCGATGGCTTCGCCGAGGGCTTTCAGAACGATGCCGTGACCGCAGCCGGGGCAGAATTTGTGGGTTTTCGTTTCTTTACGCCAGCAGGCGGGCATCGCCGGCGCGACATTGGTTAATTCTACAGCCATTTCAATCCCTCCTTAATCCATCATGGACTTGACTTTTTCGACAAGTTCCTGGGCGCTGACGCCTTTGCCGGGCTTGAAGTATTCCTCGATGGGAACCGTCATGCCGTACAGACCGTCGGTCATCAGACGTTTCATCTGACCGAGGGCGCTTTCCACGGCGAGGACGCATTTTTTGCCTTCCACCGCGGCGGCCAGCTGTTTTTCGGGGAACGGTCTCAGGGTGATGGGACGGAAATAACCGACTTTGAAGCCGTCTTTGCGCAGGGCCTTCACCGCTTCTTTGCAGGCGCGGGAGACAACGCCGTGGCCGACGACGACGATTTCGGCGTCGTCGATATCGGATTCCTCATATTCAATGACTTCGTCTTTGAACGAATCGTAGTGGGCTTTCAGGTCGTTGACGACATCCAGCAGTTCTTCTTCGGTGTTATAGGTGTTCCGATAGAAGCGGGGATCCCGATCGACGCCGGGGCAGCCTTCGGCGCCGACGAAAGGCGTGGTCGGTTCCATTTCGATGCCGCGGGAAGCGGGATCGTACATGGTGACGGCTTCTCTCATTTTGGCCTGATAACCGTCGCCCAAAACGATGGTCGGCACCCGGTATTTCCAGGCGGTGTTAAAGGCCTTGATCGTGTAATCGTAGAGATCCTGATGGCCGGAGGTGGAATAGACCACCCTGAAGCCTTCGCCGTTGCCGCCGTAGCAGCAGAGGTTGACTTCCTGCTGGGAATAGATGACCGTCGCCGTGGACGGGCCGCCGCGCTGCTGAACGACGACGACGAGGGGAATGCGCATCATTTCCGCCATGGTGATGGGCTCCTGCATCAGGATGGTGCCGGGGCCGGCGGTGGCGGTGAAAGCTCTCGTGCCCGTCATGACGCCGCCGCAGGTGGTGAAGCCGGCGGACAGTTCGTCTTCGGTCTGGAGGAAACGGCGGTCGTGCTGCGGCGCCAGTCTCGTCCAATAGTGCATGATTTCGTTCTGGGGGGTGATGGGATAGCCGTACATGATCTGAGCGTCGGCGGCCAGGGCGGCCCAGGCCACGACTTCATTCCCGGTCACGAATACGTTCGTATCCTTTTCTATCGGTTTTGTTGCCATATAGCGTTTCTCCTTTCAGCCTTAGAAATCTCTCCCTGAGTATATATCTATTCTGAAAATGTTTTACGAATCATAAGGGCCTTTGCCGCGGGCTCACCAAAAGCCTTTCGGCAGATAGCGGCGGAGGAAGCGGACGGGAACGCCTTCCCAGATCCCATCGGGGAAATCCGCCCGGAACCGTTCTTCCACAGCCATGGCGACGACGGGCAGACCCGCCCTGTCCGCGGCTTCTCTCACCATGGCAAAGCCTTCCCGCATCAGTTCGGCGGTGGTGTCCTTTTCGCCGAGGTGGGTGTTGGCGATGAATCCGTCGGCGGGGCCGGCCTCGCCCAGATAGGCGAGGATCTTTTCGACGGAATCCGTCATCGGACGCAGTGTGTTGACGACCAGAAGCACCTTAAAATCGGGATCGTCCTCAACGCCTTCCAGCAGGTTCAGAACGGCGCTGCCCTTGGCGCCGTAGCCGATGTCGAGAATGACGTCGCCTTCGTTCTTTAGCGCCCAGCGCATGGCCGGGTGCAGAACGGAACCGGCCTCGCCGAGACCGAGGGTCTCCGCGGTCTTCCAGGCGATGACGTGAACGCCCTTTTCCTCCAGCAGGGGGATCAGCGGGCGCAGCGTGTAGACGGGCTCCACGAGGTCAAGATCGACGAGGGTGACTTTATGTCCCTGTTCCGCCAGACCAATGGCGCGGTTGACGGCGTTTTCGCTTTTGCCCGAGGCGTATTCTCCAATGTATGCTTCGACGATTCTGGTCATGATCTGCCTTTTTCAACCTAATATCACTCTATATCGGAAATTATATCACAATCGGCCTTGTCCAGCAACAACAACTTATTGTTGAAAACGGTTTTATTTTCTGTTCTTTGAAAAATATTTCATTCCGATCCGACACGGGACCTTCACGGATAGTATATGAAAAAAAGCGGATTTTATCGTTTCCGCGAAGAAAAAGAAGCGCCGGCGGCGCGGCGCTTCCGATTCGATTCATTTGATCTTGCTGATGGAGGGAACGGCGATGAGCTTGGCGAAAACGACGCCGATGACGCCGCCGGTGAACTGCCCGACAAAGATCGGGATGACGAGGTTGGGCTGGAAATTCATGCCGAAGGCCAGCCAATCGCCGAGGCAGTACCCGGCGCAGACGACAAAAGCGATGGTAATGACCTTGCTTTTTGGTTCCATATCCTTGACGAGGCCGAAGAGGGCGATGGCGTTGGCCATCCCCGCCACCAGACCGGCGGAACCCACCGTATCGAGGCCGATTTTGCCGCCGAGCTTCGCCAGGGCCCCGCCGAAGAAGCGGCGCACCAGATAGACGAAGGGGAACGCCCCGGAGAGCATCATGCCGATGGAGCCCAGCAGCTCAATGGCGCGGAAGGTTTCTTCCTCGTCGCCGAAGATCGGGTCAAAGCCCCAGCCCACCGTCGACGAGAAGACGCCGGTATAATACTCGATGATCGCCGCGGCGGTAATCAGCGTCAGCACCGCCAGGACGGTGCGGCCAAAGATCATGAACCCCTTGACCATGATCTTCGGGAACAGTTTCAGACCGATGGCGAGAAGGAGACAGAAGGCGATCAGCGGCACGAGGTTGAGCAGCACGGTGCCGAGGTTCATGTGGAGCTGATACATCGGCTCACCGCTGGTGGCGAAGGACGTCCGCACCGTCGGTTTGAAGAGCCACATCAAAAAGCAGGAGGTGAACACGCCGAAGGGAATGGAGAGAATCCCGCTCATGGCGCCCAGGGCCAGATAAGGCTGATCCTTTTTTTCCAGCACCGACAGGCCGATGGGGATGTTGAACGTAAAGGTGGACGCCGCCATGATGGCGACGCAGATGCACATCATCGTGATCTCCGGCGACGAGGCCATCTGCAGCGCCAGGGCGTAGCCGCCGCAGTCGGCGGGAATGAAGGTCACCGCGGCGATGGCGGTCTCCGCGCCGATCCTGCCAAAGATGCCGCTGAAGATGTAATCGACGCCGACGATGAGATACGGTACCGAGATCATCAGGCCGACGATGGGCACAAAGAGCGTCGCCATGACGCCGATGCCGTCGTGAAAGCTCTTGCTCAGCTCGCTTTCGGGACGAATGACCGCCGCGGCCGCCCCTAAGGCGCAGCAGGCCATGATGATGTACAAAATCACTTTGCCGATGTATTCCATGGATTATATCCCCCTCAGGCCACGGTATGTTTTTGTGAGATAGGCGGCGGCGTCGCCCTCCCAGATTTCGGATTCGTAATATAATTCCAGCGACAGCTCACCGTCATAGCCAATCTCGGCAAGCCCCCGGCGAAAGCCGCCCCAGTCGAAAGTCCCCTCGCCGACGGGAAGGTGGCGGTCTCTGTCTCCGTCGTTGTCATGGACGTGGGTCATACAGAGGCGGCCGCCGATCTTTTTCAGTTCCCGATAGGGGTCGAGGCCGGCGATGTGGCAATGACCGGTATCGAAACAGACGCCGACCGCGTCCCGGCCGAACTCGTCCCGCAGCGCGTCGACGACGGTGATGAGCTCGTCAAAATCAGGCGAGATCTGTCTCAGCGGCAGTTCGGGGTCGTCCCAGGGCTGGTTAATGCCGTTTTCCAGGCCGACGGTGACGCCGAGTTCCGCGGCCTTGGCGACGAAGGGACGCAGGTACGCCACGTTCCGCTCCGCCGACGCTTCCCGGTCGTAGACCAGACCGTCATCGACGACGGAGCCGGGATGGATCGTATAGGCGGCA
Source organism: uncultured Bacillota bacterium (assembly GCA_902796855.1). Lineage (GTDB taxonomy): Bacteria > Bacillota > Dehalobacteriia > UBA7702 > UBA7702 > UBA7702. Next base: position 6,499 of record CADBQN010000003.1, read on the forward strand.
ACGCCGAAGGCGGCGGCGAGGTCGAGCCCCTTTAAAACGCGGCCGTCAATCGCCCGGAAGGGCGAGCGGTCGAAGAGCGCCGGATAGGCCATGGGCCCGTGAGCGAAACGAAGGCCGAAGCCGTACGCCCGAAAACGGCGGATGAAGCCGCCGACGTCAAAACCGTCCTCAAAGAGCCAGGGCGTGTCGTTGAAGGACAGATTCACGGCGGTAAAGGGCGTTTCCCGCAGATAATCGAGAAACGCGAAAAAGTTCTCCGGCGTTTTGCCGCCGACACACCGGATCATCGTTGAATAGCGCATGAAACAGAAACGCTCCTTTTTTTAGCTCACTCGGCCTCGCCGAGGCGGGCCGCCAGGGAAGGCACGTCGTCAAAGAGGCGATGCGCCCCGGCCTTTATCAGGTCGGCGCCGATGCCCCAGCCGTAGCTGACCCCATAGATGTGGGGCACGCCGACGGAAACGGCCTCGCTTATATCGCCGACGCTGTCACTGACGAAATAGAACGGTTCCCCGTCGTGTTCCTTCAGCAGGCGGCGGAGACTTTCCTCCTTGGACATCGACTCCTTCCAGCCGATGATCCCGGCGAAATCCGTCAGCCCTTCGGAAGCGAAGCGGCGGCGGATGAAATCGGCGTCGTTGGCGGAAACGATATAGACGAGGTGCTTCGGCAGCAGCGCGGTCAGCATCTCGACGACGCCGGGAAAGAGCGGTTCCTCGATGTTGTTTTCCGCCAGGGCGGCCTTAAACTCCGCCAGAATTTCTTCCAGCAGCTCATCGCTGAGATCGTGCTCGGCGCAAAAGGCGTAATAGTTGACGCGGCAGGCCTCTTTGAGGTCGTTCATCGTTTGAAAAACCTCAATGCCCCGCCGTCGGAAAGCGGGGAGGTAATACTGCTCCTCCAGGGAAATGGTATCGGCGAGGGTGCCGTCGTAATCAAAGCAGATAACCGCCATCGGATTCTCCTTCCCGTGTCGTTTTTATCATTATAAACCTTCTTCTTGGTGCAAAGTCAATACTTTTCCCCAAAAAACGCGCCGTTTTTATCTCCCGAAGGGATTTCCCGCGAAAAAAACGAATCCCCAAAGCAAGCACTTTGGGGATTCGGCCGTGTCGGAGCAAAGGCCGTCAGGACATGTTCGCGAAGCGTTCCACGGCTTTGGTGAAGTCCTTGATGGTCTTTTCCGCGTCGCCGTGTTCGATGCCGTCTTTCACGCAATGCTGGATGTGGCCCTCCAGCACGATCTGGCCGCACCGGTGCAGCGCCGATTTCGCGGCGTTGATCAGGGACAGAATGTCCTCGCAGGGAACGTCCTCATCGACCATGCGGTTGATGGCGGCGACCTGGCCCTCAATCTTTCTCAGTCTTCTGTGCAGGTTTTCCGCGTCCATACATTGTATCATATCCGAACCTCCTATTCTTTGGGGAACGACGCCTCAGGCAGCGCTTCCGCTCACCGCCGCGGCGAAATCCGCGGCGCTTTCTTCCTCCGCCGGGAGGGAACGGTCCTCCGGCAGGATATCCGTCATGTTTTCCAAACAAAGGCCGATGGTCGAGGCGTTGTGCAGGAACGCGGCCGTTCCCGGCACAACGAGACCGGCGATGCCGGCCACGAGGATGGCAGCGTTGAAGGCGATGCCGACCCGCGCCGTGGCGTTCATTCTCGCGATCAGCTTATTGCTCATCTTTTTCAGGGTAATGAGCTGTTCCAGTTCTTTCCCGGAGAGGGTGATATCGGCGATTTCCCTGGCGATGTCGGCGCCCTCCTTCATGGCGATGCCGACATCGGCGGCGGAGAGCGCCGGGGAGTCGTTGATACCGTCGCCGATCATGATGACCTTGCGGCCTTTATCCCGTTCCTCCTGAACGTAGCGGGCCTTGTCCTCGGGGAGCACCTCGGCGTAGTATTCGCTGATGCCGGCCTCGGCGGCGATGGCCTTTGCCGTGCGCTCGCTGTCGCCGGTCATCATCACGATGTGCTCGATGCCGTTTTCCCGCAGGGCGGAAATGATCCGCGGCGTTTCGGTCTTGATGGGATCGTCGATGCCGATGACGGCGGCGAGACGGCCGCCGACGGCCATATACAGCCGGGAATACTGCGCCGGCATCCGCCGGACCCGGGCCCAATCCTCCTCGGAGACGAAAGCGGCCTCATCCTCGAGGACAAAGTGATAGCTGCCGATGACGACCCGTTCCCCGCCGAGGGCGGAGACGATGCCGTGGGCCACGATATAGGTAGGCTTTGTCCGAATCACAGCGTGGTTCAGCTTTCGATCCTTCGCCGCTTTGACGACGGCGTTGGCCAGGGAATGGGGGAAGTGCTCTTCCATCGCCGCGGCCAGGGCCAGCATTTCGTTTTCGTCCCGGCCTTCCATGGTGACGACTTCCTCCACGATGGGGGTGGCGTGGGTCAGCGTGCCGGTCTTGTCGAAGACGACGGTATCCGCCTCGGAAATCAGCTCCAGGAATTTGCCGCCTTTGACGGTGATCCGGCGGCGGCCGGCTTCCCGCATCGTCGAGAGGACGGCGATGGGCATGGCCACCTCAATGGCGCAGGAAAAGTCCACCATCAGAACGGAAGCGGCCTTCGTCAGGTTCCGGGTGAAGAGCCCCGTCAGCACCGCGGTGCCGAAGGTGTAGGGGATCAGCCGGCTGACGACGTTTTCCGCCCGGCTCTGGGTCACCGAAACCATGCTTTCGGATTCCTCGATCATCTGCACGATGCGGTCGTAACGTGTCTCGCCGGAGGCGCCCCGCACCTCGATGGTGAGGTCGCCCTCTTCCAGAACGGTGCCGGCGAAGACGGTGCTGTCCGGCCGCTTTTCCGCAAGGATCGACTCGCCGGTCATGGCGGCCTGGTTGACGAGGGCTTCCCCTTCCGTCACGACGCCGTCCAGCGGGATCATGCTGCCCATGGCGACATGGATGCGGTCGCCGTCCCGAACCTGATGAATGTTGACCTGAACGAGATCGCCGCCGTCGGCGACTTTCCAGACCTTCGTGACGTTCAGCGCCAGAGACTGCGCGAGGTCGTCGACGGATTTTTTAAAGGTCCACTCTTCCAAAATCTCACCGACGTCGGTGAGGAAGATGATGGAGCTCGCCGTGGCGAAGTCCCGTGTCAGCAGTGAGGCCAAAATCGCCGAGGCGTGGACGATCTCGGCACTGAAGCTGCGGCGGAACAGATCCTTCACGCCGTTGATGATGTAGGGCGCGCCGCTGTAGACGGTGACCACCGCCCGGACCGGCGCCGGCAGAAAGAGCCGTTTGACGATGCGGAGCAGGACTTTGGTAATGATCTGTTCTTTATAATAAGCGTTCGTCGCCCTGGCGGAGACCTGGGGCAGTTCCACGGCGCCGCTGTCGGTCAGATCCAGCTGATCCAGAAAATCGAGGAGCGGCGCGGCGTTGTCCCCGCGAAAGCGGATGATCGTTTCGGCGGTGCGGGCAAAGACCCGGACCGACTCAATATCCTCCCGCTCGGCCAAGGCGTAATAGAGCACATCCGCTTCCCGTTCCGGCAGCCGCCGCTTTGCCAGATCGAGATGAAGCCGATGGTCTGTCTGATGGGTTATACGGTATTTCACAGGTCTTACGCCTCTTCTCCCGCTTCTTCCACGGCTTCGGCGACAACTTCCGCCGCTTTCTCAAAGGCTTCTTCCGCGGGATCGACGCCGCGGTCATAGGCCGCGTCCTTCTTGGCGTAATAGCGTTCGGCGTTGTTTTTGGCGTCTTCGGCGATGTCCGCGGCGCCGGCCTGGATTTTTTCCACCCGTTCCATAACGGAGTCCTTGGCGATGACGGCGCCGGTGGCTACGGCCGTATAGGCCTTTTTCGCGGCGTCGCCGCCGAACAGGGCGTTCCCCGCTTTCCCCAAAACATAACCTCCGACCAGCGACAGGGCGACAGCACTCTTTAACATTTTCATGATAAATCCTCTCTTTCCCGCGCCATCCTGTGCGCGGAATGGCGCGACGTAAATTATACCCAAGGGGGTATATGTACATCATACGCCTTTCCCCTTTTTTTGTCAACCAAAAAAAAAAAAAAATAAAAAATCCGGAATCCACCGCGAAAGGACAATCAAAACCACCGGCTAAGCCGGTGGTATGCACACCGCCTTCAAGGCGGACGGACAGCAGCATCTAAAGATGCGTTGAAAAAG
>CADBQN010000004.1 GCA_902796855.1 uncultured Bacillota bacterium
ATTCTAACAAAGGAGATTGCTTTTTGCTAAAGCTTTTTTATCCTCACCAGCTCCGCTGGTGGTTATATATCGCTTAAGCTGGACAAAAAAAGCCTTTCCCCGAAAAACGGGGAAAGGCAGAACCCGCGGAGAACATCGGCAGACGTTTTTTACTGCGTCAGCAGTTCCAGCACTCTGTCGACGGCTTCGGCGGCGTCTTCGGCATAGGACGTGGCGCCGATCCGCTTGGCCCAGCGCTTCGTCACCGGCGCGCCGCCGACCATCGTTTTATACTTTTCGCGGATGCCGCGGTTCTTTAATTCTTCTTCCAGATTTTTCTGCTGCACCATCGTCGTTGTCAGCAGCGCGGAGGTGCCGATGATATCGGCGCTGTTCGCTTCGGCCTCATCGACGATGGTCTTTACCGGCACGTCGCGGCCGAGGTCGATGACGTTGATGCCCTGAGTCCTCAGGAGGGATACGACGATCCCCTTGCCGATATCGTGAACGTCTCCCTCCACGGTGGCCAGCACCATCGTGCCTTTGACGGCGCTCTCGCTCCCGTCGGCGGAGAGCTCGTCGATGTAGGCGCTCATATCCTTCATGATATCCGCCGCCATGATCAGCTCCGGCAGGAACAGCTCCCCGCGGCCAAAGCCGTCGCCGACCTCGCGGATGCCGGCGCTGAATCCCTCGGACAGCAGTTCGATCAAGTTCATACCTTCTTTCTGCGCTTTTCGCACCGTTTCTTTTCCCGCTTCGGCGTCGCATTGTTTAATCGCGGAAATCGCGTCTTTGATCAAAGCTTCTTTACTCATTTTCTCATCTCCTAAATCAATGTTTTCCGCACTTCCTCAAAGGGAAGCCCAATTTCTGAACTTCGAAACGGAGTTAATTTCAATATCGAGAAGTTCGGCGATCCGCGCCTTGGCCAGCAGCGCTACGGCCGATTCGGGCCGGGCGTTGGTTTCGCCGATGTTCAGTTCGTTGCGGATATCCCGCATCACGGAAGAATCGTGGAGATCTTCCAGACTGATTTTCAGCCGATCCGCCACGTATCGCTTCGCGTCGTCAATTTTCAGTTTCTTCGCCATCTGCGCCCGGGCGACCAGATCTCCGGCCGTCCGAATACCGCTCATGCCGGCGGAAACTTCGTGGTTGATGGGCATTCCGTAGCAGTCGCCGACGCCGATCTACAAGCCGTCGGCGTGGGCAATTTCCACCAGGGCTTTATCGGCCCGGGAGGCGGCGTCCAGAGGGACGGAATCCGTCAGCGGCATGGCGCAGACGCCCATGCCGACATTGGGATGAATCGGGATATCACTCACTTCGGCACAGGCCTTGATGAAGGTGACGACCCGGGCGATGTTCCAGGGGAAGGACATGCTGCTGTTGGTGTTCACGGTGGGGCCAAAGATATCGACGCCGGCCTTTTCCGCAACTTTTACCTGCTCATGGGGGTAGAGCCCGGCCAGGCGCTGTCCCTCAAATTCCAGCTCACCGTGCATGCCCAGATAGAACTCACCGGCCATACCCGCTTCCACCGGAAAATCAGGATGCATTTCCTTGATTTTTTTCACGGCCTTAAAGGCGGCGAGGGCGTCGGCGTCGCCGGAAGCCCCGACGGTATCCAGATTGATGCCGTCCGCTCCGGCCTCATACATCCGGTGAGCGACGGTGACAATGTCTTTTACGGCGTGTTCCACGGCGATTTCCTGAGCTTCCCGGGCTTCGTCGATCTTCCCGGCGGGGAGGAGCTCCGCCCAGTTGCCGACGGGGCCGTCGGGTTTGGTGTAGAGCCCCAAATTGGGCATGGCGCCGTAAAACACGGGGATGATCGTATTGAGCTGAGCGTGGTGCATGGCACAGACCTCATCGTGGATGATGGGTTTGATGGGTTTAAAGCTGTAGTCGATGTGGGCCAGCTCCGCCGTGTCCATGCAGAGGATTTTTTCGTCGATCATCAGCGCCGTCGTGCGGTCGATGGAAACGCCGCAGCGGGTGGAGACTTTGAGCGTCCCCTCGTCGTTGGTCACGACGACTTCCTTCCCCGGGTCCACGGTGACAAATTTCTGCGGCATGGTGCAGATTTCCAAAAGATACTCCCGCTCGTCCGCGGCGAGGGGCGGGATTTTTCCGCGCTCCGCGGCGTCTTCCGTCCCCAAATCAATTTCCTCGCGGATCTCAGCGGCGGTCATGGTGTCGCCGTAGCCGTCGCCATAGCGAATAAAGTATTTCTCTGCCATGGTAATACCTCCTCATCAAAAAATCTCATACGTGTTCCTGAAATCTCTTTTCTCTTTTTTCTTTGCGGTTTTTACTGCCGCAGTGTCTCCGCGGGCGCTTCGAACAGCGGAACGTGATTTCTCTTTTGATTCCTGTCAAGGCCCTTTTATCATATAAAAAATATCTGATATTTTATTAAAGCGTACCACAGCGGAAAAGATAAATGCTTGTAATTTCTTTTGAATCTTTTTGCGAATTCTTCACGCCAACGGAAAACGACAAAAAAGAAACGCGGAACCGTAACGGTTTCGCGCTCAAAGATACTTTATCTTCAGTTTTAACAGCGGTTTCCTTCTCCCTTCGGCGTCAAAAAGACTTCGTAATAGCGGACAGGGTGCTCCCAATCGCCGGTGGAGAGGATATACGACACGTAGCAGGGAAATTCCACATCAAAGCCGTGCTCCGCGGCGCGGGAGCGGGCGAGTGACGCGGCGGCCTCGTTATCGAAATCCCCGGGGACGCGGACGGTGACGGCGACGGTCTCAAAGGAAGGGATCAAATCGCACTCAAGGGAGCGGTCCTCCGGCGCGACGCAGCCGATGTCCTCGTCGTAGATCATGCAGACGCTCAGCGACGGCCAGCCGCGGCTGTCGCTCTCGCCGCCGCGGAGGGAAAAGGGATTCGCCACCGTGAAGGTGCTGCGCTGCCGGTCGTAAAAGGAATCGATGCGGAAGAGATGGAGGTCGCCGCTTTCCACCCGGCGCGGCGGCTGATCCCAGCGCGCCGCCTTTTCCAGCATCCGCTTATAGTAGCGCCAAAAACCGAGGCGGCGGGTTTCCTTCTCGATCCGCGCCATCGTCTCCCGTTCCTGGCCGCGCACCATCTCGTTGATGCTCTCAAGGCTGTCGGAGTGTTTGAGGCGGTAGATATCGCTGACGCTCATATCGAGGCTGCGGTGGTAGCTGATGCTCCACAGCTTATAGACATCGTCGTCGGTGAAAGTCCGATAGCCGTTCTCCTCGTTCTTCGACACGGAAAAGAGGCCCTTGCGCTCGTAAAAGCGAATGGCCGAGGAGGAGATCCCCAATTTCTGCGCGACTTCCTTGATCTTATACGTTTCCGACATCACATTTCCCCCGTTTTTTCGCCGTCACTGGCCCGTCAGGTTGAGGCCGATGATCCCGGCAATGATGAAAAAGAGAAACACCAGCCGCAGGACGCTGACGGGCTCATGATAGACGAGGATCCCCAGCACCACGGCGCCGACGGCGCCGATGCCGGTCCAGACGGCGTAGGCCGTGCCCACCGGCAGCACTTTGGCGGCGGTTTCGATCAGATAGACGCTCCCCGCCATACAGGCGAGATTGAGGACGGAGGGCCAAAGCCGGGTAAAGCCCTCGGTGAGCTTCATCGTCCCCGCCCAGGCGACCTCAAAACAGGAGGCCGTGAACAGCAAAATCCAGGCCACAGTGGTACTCATTTGTTTTTTCGCTTCCCTTCACTGTGAAATAGGCCTTTTAAAGACCTTTTTAATGATAAAAGTCCTTCACCGCCCGGTCAATGCGGCGGTCAGCGTCCTTTTTCGCCATGGCGTCCCGCTTGTCGTAGAGCTTTTTCCCTTTGGCCAGGGCCAGCTCCACTTTGGCGATGCCCCTGGTGAAATAGACCCGCAGCGGGATCAGCGTCAGCCCTTTTTCCTTGATGGCGCTGTGGAGCTTGCGGATCTCCTTTTTGTGGAGAAGGAGTTTCCGCTCGCGCTTCGGGTCGGGGTTGAAGCGGTTGCCGAAGTCATAGGGGCTGATGTGCATCTCACAGAGAAGGCACTCGCCGTTTTCGATCCGGGCGTAGGCGTCGTTGATGTTGGCCTTCGCCTGGCGCAGCGACTTCACCTCGGTACCGGTGAGGGCGATGCCGGCCTCGTAGGTCTCGAGAATCTCATATTCATGACGGGCCCGGCGGTTCGTCGCCACGGCGCGCGCGCCGGTCTTTTCCGTTTTTTTCTTAGCCATGTTCATTCCTCCTTCGCGGTTTGATCGCGGAATCCGAGAAACGTAAAATCGATGAGCCGCTCGTCGACGTTGACGCGGCTGACGGCGACGCGGACGGCGTCGCCCAGGCGATAGCAGACGCGGCTCTTTTTCGCCAGCAGCGTTTTGGTATGGTGATGGTACTCGTACTCGTCCATTTCCAGGTCGGAAACGTGGACGAGGCCGTTCACCGTGTTTTCCAGCTCCACAAAGAAGCCGTAAGAGGCGACGCCGGAGATGACGCCGTCAAATTCCTCGTCGATCCGGGAGGCCATATACAGGGCCATTTTCGCCTCAAGGGCTTCCCGCTCGGCGTCCTCGGCGGTTCGCTCGGCGCCGCTGCTCTGAACGGCGGCGTCGCCGAGACGGCGCGCGAGGCGGCCGCCGTCGTCGTCAAAGGAACCGCGCTCCATGGCCAGCGCCGCTTTGACGACGCGGTGCACGCAGAGGTCGGGATAGCGGCGGATCGGCGAAGTGAAGTGGCAATAGCACTTTGAGGCCAGGCCGAAATGGCCGCGGTTCTCCGTGGTATAGACGGCGTGGCTCATCGTCCGCAGCGTCATCATTTCCAGCAGGCCCTGTTCCGGGCGGCCTTCGATCTTCGCCAGCAGCTTCTGGAAGTGGGCGGGGCGAACGTCGTCGCTCCGGCGGCTCAGCGTGTAGCCAAAGGGCGCGATGAGCGCCGCCAGCTCCAGCGTCTTTTCATCCTCGGGGCGGTCGTGGACGCGGTAGATCAAAGGGATATCCCTGTAAAAGCAGTGGGCGGCGACGGTCTCGTTGGCGGCGATCATACACTCCTCGATGATCCCCTCGGCCCGGTCCTGGCGGCGGCGGACGATGTCCACCGTCTCACCGTTTTCGTCGAGAACGGCTTTGGCCTCGGCAAAATGGAAGGTAAGGGCGCCGCGCCGCTCCCTTCTTTTGTTCAGGGCTTCCCGGAGGCGGTCAAAATCGAAGAGCAGACCGCGGATATCGGCAAACCGCTCCGACAGAGTTTCGTCACCGCGGAGCACGGCGTTGACGTCGTCATAGGTCATGCGGTAAGCGGAACGGATCACCGACTCAAAGAGCCTGTGGCGCAGGACGCGGCCTTTTTCGTCGATCTCCATCTCACAGCTGAGGGTCAGACGGTCCACGCCGGGGTGAAGACTGCAAATGCCGTTGGACAGCGCCGGCGGCAGCATCGGCAGCACCCGGTCGGGGAAATAGACGCTGGTGCCCCGCCGGTAGGCCTCTTTATCCAGGGCGGAGCCGGCGGTCACGTAGTGGCTGACGTCGGCGATGTGCACGCCGAGAAGAAAGTGACCGTTGGCGGCGATTTCCAAAGAAACGGCGTCGTCGAGATCGCGGGCGTCGGCGCCGTCGATGGTCATCAGCAGCCGCTCTCTGAGGTCGACCCGACCTTTGAGATCCTCTTCCGCCGGTTCGGCGCAGAGGGCGGCGGCGCGGAGGACTTTCTCCGGGAATTCCTCCCGCAGCTGGTATTTGCGGATCACCGTCTCCATGTCGGTGCCCGGCTGGTTCCTGCGGCCGATCACCTCTTTGACGGTACCTTTCAGCGGCGCGTTCCCCTCGGGCCAGGACGTCACCCTGACGACGACCACGTCGCCGTCGTCAGCGCCGCCGGAGCGGCTTTTCGCCACGGCGACCTCGCGGAAGACACGCTTATCCTCGGGAGTGACGACGCCGCCGCCGTTTTCCCGGCGGAAAACGCCGATGATCTCCCCGTTGGCCCGGTTCAGGATCCGGACGACCTCCCCTTCGTCCTTGCCGTTGACAAAGCGCTGTTCCTGAACGACCCGGGCCAGCACCCGGTCGTTGTGGAGAGCGCCGCGGAGCCCGTCGGCGGGGAGGAAGATATCCCCCCGGTTCTTCTCGTCGGGGATGAGAAAGGCGTAGCCGCCGCTTTTGCCCTCCACTCTGCCGGAGACGAGGCCCATGTGACGGCAGAGACCGTACCGCTTTTTGCGGCTGAGAACGACGGAGCCGTCGAGCTCCATGTCGCGGAGCGTCCGGAAAAAGGCGGGGAGCTCCCCTTCGGCCACGTCCATGGCGGCGGCGAGATCCTCGGCGCGCAGCGGCTGGTAGTCCTTTTGATCCATATATTCAAGAATGTCCCGTCGCAGTTCTCTCACTCAGACTTCCGTTTCCTTTCTGATATGAAGCACGTAACTCTTCGCCAGCGCCTCGTCGATGAGGCCCTCCACGTCGAGGTTCTTTTCCATTTCCAGACAGTCTTCCAGTTTCGGGCGGATCTTGGGGTATTCCGGCAGGAAGATCGTGCAGCAGTCCTCATAGGGGCGGATGGAAATATCAAAAGTGCCGATCCGCTGGGCGACGGCGACGATCTCTTCCTTGTCAAAGCAGCAGAGGGGCCGCAGCACCGGCATGGAAATGGCCTCGTTGATGGCGTACATGCTCTCCACGGTCTGACTGGCGACCTGACCGACGGACTCCCCGGTGAAGATGACCTTCGCCTTCCGTTCCTCGGCCACCCGCTGGGCGATGCGGTACATAAAGCGGCGCATCATCGTGATGGTATATTCCTCCCGGCATTTTTCCCGGATGACCATCTGGATATCGGTAAAGTGGATGACATGGAGTTTGACGCCGGCGTTGGCGTATTTCGACAGCACCTCGGCGAGATCCACCACCTTTTCCTTGGCGCGCTCGCTGGTATAGGGGAAAGAATGGAAATGGATCATTTCCACCTTGACGCCGCGCTTCATCGCCAGATAAGCGGCGACGGGGCTGTCGATGCCGCCGGAGAGCATGACCACGCCTTTGCCGCTGGTGCCCACCGGGAGCCCGCCGGCCATGGGGATCTTTTCCCCGTAGACGTAGACGCCTTCCCGGCGCACCTCGATATCGACGCGGGCATCGGGACAGCGGACGTCGACCGTATATTCCTTCCCCATCCGGGGCAGGACCATCCCGCCGATGGTCTTGCTCAGCTCCGGCGACGTCAGCGGAAAGCTCTTGTCGCTGCGGCGGCTCTCGAATTTAAAGGTGCCGCCCCGCGGCAGAGAGGCGCGGAGCACCGCCTCGGCGGCGTCGGCAATGGCGGAGAGCTCACCGTCTCTGGCGCACTCGATGACGGGGCTGACGGAATAGAGGCCGAACACGTTCCGAAGTTTGGCCACCGTTTCCTCAAGGTCGTCATCGAGGCGTACCCACAGCCGCCCCCAGGTGCTCAGCACTTCTTTTCCCGGCAGGGCGCGGCGGATGTTGTCTTCCAGTCTGGAAATGAACTGGCCCTTGTTTTTGCCTTTTAAGCCCAGTTCACCGTAACGCAGTAACAGTAATTTATACATCATTTCTTTCCTCTCATCATTCGGATCATCGCCGCGCCTTCGGCGACGGCTTTGGCCACGGTCTCCATCTCTTCCGCCGCCGTCTCGTCACCAAAGCTGAAGCGCAGGGAAGCGTCGCGCTCCGCGGCGGCGAGGCCCATGGCGGTCAGCGTCTCGCTGGTCTGTTTGCCATTGTTGTGGCAGGCGGAGCCTTGGGAAACATAGATGCCCTTCCCCTCCAGAAAGTGAAGGAGCACCTCGCTTTTGACGCCGGGGAACCGCAGGTTCAGGATGTGGGCGGCGGTATCGCCGCCGCCGTTCACGCGAAAATCGACGCCTTCCCGCTCCAGCGCGGTGAGGAGCGCTTCCCTGACCCGGGCGATTTTTTCGTTCTTTTCTTCTCTGTTCTCAAGTTTCTTTTTCGCCGCCAGGCCGAGGCCGCCGATGAAGGCGAAATTCTCCGTTCCGGCCCGAAGGCCCCGCTCCTGACCGCCGCCGTAGATCAGCGGCGGCAGACGCAGCCCCGCCCGGACATAGAGGGCGCCGACGCCTTTGGGAGCGCCGATCTTGTGGCCGCTGAGGGAAAAGGTGTCGACGCCGGTCTTTTTCAGATCAATGGGGATCCGGCCGTAACCCTGGACACCGTCGACGTGAAAAACGCAGTCGGGGTTGGCCCCGTGGACGATGTCGGCGATCTCTTTCAGCGGAAAGACGGTGCCGACCTCGTTGTTGACCATCATCACGGCGCAGAGCTGGGTATCGGGACGCGCCGCCGCCCGCAGCGCTTCCAGATCGAGGCGGCCCGCTTTGTCGACGCCGATCCGCGTCACCTCAAAGCCGTGCTCCCGCTCTAAATAGTCCATGACCCGCAGGACCGAGGGATGTTCCACAGCGCTGCAGATCAGGCGGCGTCCGCGCCGGCGGCGGCTTTCGGCGACGCCGCGGAGGACGGTGTTGTTCCCCTCGGAGCCGCAGGAGGTAAAATAGATTTCCTCCTCGGCGGCGCCGAGACTCCCGGCGATGATCCGCCGGGCCGTCCGCATGATCTTTTCCGAGGCGATGCCGAGATCGTAGAGGGACGAGGGATTGCCGAAGCCTTTTTTCATTGTGTCACAGATAAACGCCAGCACGTCCCCGTCCACGGGGGTGGTGGCGGAATGATCGAGATAAATCATGGTTCGCTCCTTTGGGAAGGCGGACGAAGAAAATCCTCCCCGGTCACAGTCATATCCTTTTTCTCCATTATGGATTATATCACAAATGAACGGCGGAAAAAAGCCCCCGGGAAAACAAAGCGGTCTGAAAACCGGTTCTCCCGATTTTCAGACCTTCTTTTTCGTTTTCGCGGCCCGGAAAAGCGTCCAAGCGATCGGCGCGTCCCCGGTTAAAGCTGCGCCAGCAGCGTATCCATGGCCTTTTGCAGCTGATTGTCGGCGGCGGGGTCGAGGGAATAGATAACGCTGACGTCGTCGCTGTTCAGCGCTTCTTCCACATCGGGCTCGACGCCGATTTCGTGGATCTTGTGCTGATCGGGGCTGAGGTACTCCGCGGTGGTCACTTTCACCGCGGCGCCGTCGGCGAGGTTATAGACCGTCTGGATGATGCCCTTGCCGAAGGTCGTGACTCCCACCAGCGTCGCCCGGCCGTTGTCCTTGAGCGCCCCGGAGAGGATCTCCGCCGCCGAGGCGCTGTTTTCGTTGATCAGCACCACCAGCGGGTAGGAGCAGGGATTGGCGTTCTCCGCGTCGTAAACGGTCTCGCCGGATTTTTCCTCCACCCAGAGCACGTGATCGCCCTGGCTCAAAAACATATCGGCGACCTGGAGCACGGCGCCGACGCTGCCGCCGGGGTTATTGCGCAGATCCAGAAGGATGCCGCGGATATTCCCCTCCTTCTCCAAAGAGCGGAGGTTCTCTTCCAGCTCCGCCGGGGTGTTCTCGGCAAAGGAGGAAAGGCTGATATAGGCGATGCCGTCCTGACCGTCGAGGAAGCGGCTCTCCACGGTGGGGATATCGACATGGGCGCGGTCCAGCTCAAAGCTGAGGATCTCGCCGTCGCGGCGGATCTCCAGCGTAAAATGGCTTTCCTCGCCCTTTTTGATGAGGGCGGATATCTCCTCGGCGTTGACGCCGGCCATGCTCTCACCGTTGACAGAGACGATCTCGTCGCCGGCGAGGATCCCGGCCTCAAAGGCGGGGGAGCCTTTGATCGGCGCCATGACGACGGTATACTCGGCGTCGTTCTCCGTCACCAGATAGATGCCGAGGCCCTCGTAGGAGCCGTTGTATTCTTCCATCAAATCGCTGTATTCCTCAGCGGTGAGGTAATAGGAATAGGGATCGTCCAGCTCGTCGATCATGCCGCCGATGGCGCCCTCGGCCTTTTCCGAGGCAGAAAGCGACTTCAGGCTGGCGTGGTCGAGGATGCTGACCGTTCGGAGCACGTTGCCGACGTTGGCGATATTAAAGAAGAACATCGTCGCCAAAAGGAACAGCGGCAGGATCACGCCGATGAGCAGACCGGCGATCAGCCCCTTGCCGAAGGTTTTGTTTTTCAAACGAATCACTCCTTCCGTGAAGTATATGCCCCCCTCACCGCCGCTATACAAAAGGAATCCGTGGGAAGGTCTCCCACGGAAATCCGGTCTGTCAAGGAGTCAAAAAGCGAGAGCGGCGCGGCGTTTCGCGGGGCGCTCAAAGGAGGTCACTGGGAAATATAGCCCCAGGGGCTCACCGGGCTGCCGTTGACGCGCACCTCAAAGTGGAGGTGGTTCCCGGTGCTGGCGCCGGTGGAGCCGACGCCGCCAAGGCGCTGACCGCGGGAAACGGTCTGCCCGACGGAAACGTTGATCGACGACATGTGCCCGTAAAGGGTGCTGATGTTGCTGCCGTGGGCGACGATGACGTTATGGCCGTAACCGGTGGAAAGGTTCTGGACCCGAATGACGGTGCCGCTTTCGGCGGCGAGAATCGGCGTCCCCGCCGGGGCGGCGATATCGACGCCGGCGTGGAGTCTTCTCGTCCCGGAAATCGGGTGGATGCGGTAACCGAAGTTAGAGGAGACCCGTCCCTGAATCGCCAAAGGCCAGCCGAAAACACCGGAGCCGGTGTAGGTGTAGGCGACATCCGTCGAGGACAGCGAGGCGTAATAGGAATTGATCTCCGCGGCGATGGAGGCGGATTGTTTTTCCATTTCCTCCAATTCCTCTTCCAAAACGGCTTCTTCGCTTTCAAGCTGATCCAGGAGGGCCATTTTGGCGTCGACCTGTTTTTCGTATTCCGCTTCCTCGGCCTGTTTCCGTTCCTGGAGGGCGAGGATCTGATTTCTCGTCGTTTCCAGCTCTTTCAGTTTTTCCTCGGCGAGGACCTTGTTTTCCTGAATCGTCGTGATGATGTTCTGATCCTGTTCCACGATTTTGGAGAGGAAGATAAAGCCGGAAATAAAGTCTTCCACGCTTTCGGAGCTGAAGATCACGTCGAGATAGGAGACGTCGCCGTTGCGGTAGATGGCGCAGACCCGGGTCCGCAGTTCCGCCTGAGAGGCCTCAAGCTGGGCCTTGATGTTTTCATACTCAATCTGCTGATTGGCGAGGTTTTCCTCGGCCACGGCGAGATCGTGGGTGATCTGGTCGATCTCCTTCTGGACGGCGTCCAGGTTGGCGTTGATGGTATCCAGCTGTTCCTGGGTGGATTTCTGAGAGGACTGGTTCGTTTCCAGTTCGGATTTCTTGTCCTTGATCTGGGAGTCGATGTCCTCTTTCTTGTCCTTCAGCTCGTCGACGTCGGCGGCGTAAACGGCGCCGCTGACGGCGATGACCGCCGTCAGAACGAGGACGAGGAGAAGCGTCATTTTCCTGGTGTGCTTTTTCATAAACATAACTTTCCTTCCGGGCGAAACATCACTGTTTTTTCGCGCGTTCCTTCAGGTAAACGTTGAGTGACAGCAGCGAGCCGGCGGAGCCCAGCAAAACGCCGAACAGCAGCATAAAGCCGAAGATATAGAAGAAATCGGTGTTGACGCGGACGAGGCTCATAAAGACCAGCACGGAGCTGAATTGATCGATGAACAGGGTATAGGCGCCGTAGAGCAGGGCCACGGCGATGATGCCGCCGAAAAGCCCCATGACCATCCCGGCGATGCAGAAGGGCCAGCGGATATACCAGTTGGAGGCGCCGACATAGCGCATGATGATGATTTCCGATTTGCGGCTGGCCACGGTGACCTTGATGTTGAAGGCCACGATGACGATGGAAGCGACGACGAGGAAAAGGATGAGGGCGATGCCGAAGTAGCGGATCCATTTCAGCATCTGAAAGAGGTTGTCCACGGTATCGTCGCCGTACTGCGCCTCGGCTACGCCGTCGAGGGCTTCCAGCTTCTCGGCGACGGGCGCCACGTCATCGGCGCTGTCCGCCGTCACCATATAGGAATCGGGCAGCGGGTTCCGACCGAGACTGCTGAGGAGCGTTTCTGGCGTTTCTTCCAACTGGGTCGCCATATTGGCCAGCGCCTCTTCTTTGGAGATAAAGGTCACATCGTCGACGCCGTCGATCTCACGAATCGACGTCACCAGCGCCGAGGCGGTCTCGGCGGGGAGATCTTCTTCCAAAAAGGCCTGGATCTCAACGGTGGACTCGATGTCGTTGGCGAATTTATTGATGTTCAGCACAATGACGCTGAACACGCCGCAGACAAAGAGGGTCAGGGCGATGGTGGCGATGGAAGCGATGGTCATCAGGATATTTCGCCGCAGGGACTGGGAAGCCTCGACGAAAAAGCGGCTAAACGAGCGCAATTTCATGATAGCCACCTCCCTCCTCATCGTAGATGATGCGTCCCTCATGGAGCATGATGACGCGTTTTCTCATTTCATCGACGATATCCTGAGCGTGGGTCGCCATGACGACGGTGGTGCCCTTGTCGTTGACGCGTTTCAGCACTTCCATCAGTTCTCTGGCGTTCTGCGGGTCGAGATTGCCGGTGGGTTCGTCGGCGATGAGAATGGCGGGGCGGTTCACCAGCGCTCTGGCGATGGCCACGCGCTGCTGTTCGCCGCCGGAGAGTTCCGAGGGGAAGCTCCCGGCTTTATCGGAGAGGCCGACGACTTCCAAAATCTCCGGAACGCGCTTGCGGATGTCTTTCCGTTTGCATTCCGTCACTTCCATGGCGTAGGCCACGTTGGCAAACACCGTTTTCTTCGGCAGCAGGCGGTAATCCTGGAAGACGAGTCCCATGGAACGGCGGTGACGCAGCAGCTCCCGGCGTTTGATCTTTCTGAGGTTGCGGCCGTTGACGATGATCTTTCCGTCGGTGGCCACTTCCTCCCGGAACAAAAGCCGGATCAGCGTGCTTTTACCGGCGCCGCTGGCGCCGCACAGGAAAACGAATTCGCCGGCTTCTATTTCCATGGAAACATGGTCAAGGGCGAGCTGTCCGTTATCGTATTTCTTGGACACGCCCTTCAGGCTGATCATTTTCACACACTTTCCTCCTAAAATGTTCGGTATTACCCTTCGCCGGCGGCGCGCCGCGGCGAAGCGCTCACGGCGGACTCATTTTACGAAAGCCGCCGGAACAATAAAGATTCATGGTAATTATAACACACAAATAACGAATTGCCCATGGAAAAACATTCTATTTCACGGAATTTTGCCTTTTTTCGATAAAAAAGCCGCCGGATTTGGCGGTGATTTCACTTTTTGTTCACGAAAATTCCATTTGCCTCAAAACCACTTGACTTTTCTTTCGATAAAGAATATCATTTTTATAGATATTGTCCCATGAAGGTAAAAAGGAGTTTTCATGAAATTTTTAGCTTTATACGCCAGCCCCCATCAGGGGCGAAGCAATTCGGCCTATCTTCTCGACGTCATCATCGACGAGATCCTCAAAAGCGATGAAAACACGGCAGCCAAGTGCGATCTGACGAAAATGCGCATCGGCGCCTGCATCAACTGCGGCGTCTGCCGCCGTCCCGACCGGACGGGCTGCTTTCAAAAAGACGACATGACTCCCATCGCCGAAGCCATCGCCGAGGCAGACTATATCTTCATGGCCTCGCCGCTCTACTGGTGGAACGTCAGCGCCCATCTGAAATGCTGCATCGACCGGTTTTACGGCATCCCCTTCGATCATTTCAAAGGAAAGACGATCCACCTGGTCATGACGGGGGAATCGAAACCCGATAACGAGGGTTACGCCATCGTCGAGCGCTCCCTGACCAACGTCTGCAATTACATCGGCGCCCGGTTCGAGGGCTTTTTCGCCGGGGCTTCCACCAACACGATCCCGGCCTGGAACAACGATCAGCTCATCGCCGACGCGAAGGCCATCGGCCGCCGTTTTATCTGACAAAAAGGAAACAGAACCCATGAAATGCAATCACTGCGGTTATGACGTCCCCAGGGGCATCGATTTCTGCACCAACTGCGGGGAGCCGATGCCGAAAATCAAAGAAGAGGCGCCGCAACTCCGACAGGAACCAAAGGAGACCGCCGACATCAGCAAAAAGGAATTCATCAGCGGCTACGTACCCCACTCGGCGCGGCTCGCCGTGCACACCGGCGCGATCCTTTCCTACCTCTATTCCCTGCTCTACCTCGTCATCGTCGCCATGTCCGTCACCATCGACGGGATCACCGGCCGCAACATGCTTTTTTTGGCGGCCATCCTCCTCCTGACGCTGCTGACCCTGGGTTTCCACATCAAAAAGAGCGTCCTCTGCGCCGTCGTCGTCACGCTGACCGCGACGCTCTTCACCATCTACTGCATCGCCGTCTTCCACGAGGTCACCGTCATCTGGATCTGCGCCGGCGGCTTAGCCACCTACGGCACGGCAAAGATCAGCGGTCTGTGGAACCAATACAGCCGCACCAAACAGCTTCCCAAAAGAATCGACTGAACGGAAAAGAGCAGCCGCACGGCTGCTCTTTCCCGTTTCATAAGGAGATGAGAGGTTATTTCAAATCACGATAGAGGAATGTCACTATCTGCGCTCGCGTACAAACCGTTTCGGGGCTGAACGTTGTCGGGGTCGTTCCGTTGGTGACGCCCTTTTCCACGGCCCACAGCACTGCTTCATAATAGAACCGGTCGGGGGAAACATCCGCAAATGGATTTTCGGTACTGCCGGGAGAAGGCATCTTTTCAAAACGATGCAGGAAAGTTACAACCTGACCGCGCGTACAGCCCGAATCGGGGCTGAACGTCGTTGCCGTCGTTCCCTTGGTGATATCCTTTTCCACGGCCCACAGCACCGCTTTATCATAGTAGGCGCCGATGCGCACATCGCTGAAAGGATTTTGATCGCTCGTCGGTTCCGGGCTTCCCGCCGCGCGCCACAGGAAGGTCACAACCTGACCGCGCGTACATGTCGCGTCGGGACTGAACGTCGTTGCCGTCGTTCCCTTGGTGATATTCTTTTCCACGGCCCACAGCACCGCGTCATAGTAGAATCTGCCCTCCCGTACATCGGAGAAGGGATTTCTTTTATCCTTTTGCAGTTCGGTATAGGTGTCTTCCGCGGCTTTCAGCACTGACTCGTTGTCAACGAGTTTCTTCTGATCTTCCGTCAACTGTTCATATGCTTCTCTGGCTTTTTGAATCGCCTCACCGCTGTCGCCCGTCACAGTGCCGATGGCTTCAATGAGTTCTTTCACTTTATCCGGCGTTGGCAGAGCAGAATTCTTTAATTCATTATAAGCTTTTTCTGCCGCCTCCAAAACCTTGATATTATCGACAAGTTTCTTTTGCTCCGCGGTCAGTTTGTTATAGGCGTCGCGGGCTTTCTGAATGGCGTCGCCGCTGTTCATCGTTACCGTGCCGATGCTGCCAATGAGATTCTTTACTTTGTCCGCGGCTGCCTTATCCGCCGCCGCTTTGTTTTTCAGATCGGCATAAGCTTTCTCCGCCGCCTCCAGTACCTTGATATTATCAACAAGTTTCTTTTGGTTCGCGGTCAGTTTGTTATAGGCGTCGCGGGCTTTCTGAATGGCGTCGCCGCTGTTCACCGTTACCGTGCCGATACCGCCAATGAGATTCTTTACTTTGTCCGCCGCGGCTTTATTCTGCAGATCGGCATAGGCTTTCTCCGCCGCCTCCAAAACCTTGATATTATCAACAAGTTTCTTTTGCTCCGCAGACAGATGATTATAACCTTCCCGAGCTTTTTGGAGAATCTCCCCGCTGTTCAGCGTCACCGTACCGATGGCGTTAATAAGCACTTTCACGGCTTCAACCTCAGCGTCACCGCTGTAGCCGCTTTCATAGAGAAGCACCTGGGTCTTTTTCGCGCCGCAGACCTTGCAGACATAGGTTACGACTCCGTTCGCCGACGGCGTCGCTTTTTTCGTAACGGTACCGTCATCCCACTCATGCGGTTCCGATTCCGTTACACCGCATTCGGAACAAGTGTGAGTATGAGCCCCCGCACCGTTATCTTTCCAGGCAGAGAATTTATGTTTCGTATGTCCCGAGGAAGGCAATTCGGAGGTGGGAGGCGAGACGGACTCTTTCGCCGGCAAAATACGGAAAAAGAGAATTGTTCCCCACGTTTCCCCACTGGAAAAAGTCGTCACAATCTGCGCCGAATAAGTGTCAGATGCTTCCTGCTGTTTCACCGTACCGGTAATGCGTCCCAGACTATCCATCGTCAGACCGGCCGGAAGCGGCATACTCTTGCGGACTTCCATTTTTGTAACAGTATGCTTCGTCGTATGCTGTTTCGGACAATTCACGCTGTACTGCAGCTGAATATTGACTTTTTCGCCCTGAGTCACTTCAAAATTGGTCTTCTGGAAGCTCACGGAATCATGAGGAGATGTAAGGGGTGTATAGTTACCATACGTATATGACAAAATAAGACCCTTCGTCGTCAGATTGGCATTATTCGGCGCGTTGTAATCCGTACGTTTCTTCCCGTCGATTGTCCAAGGGAATTCTTTATTGCTGTTGTATTTAAAACTGTATTTTCCGAAATCCGAGACAACAACTGTTATTTTGTAGGAAGGATTGTGAGAAATGAGAATACCGCTGCTGTTCACACCGGTCCATTCAATGTTCGTAATCTTTGCCCGAGGATCGTTTAGTTTTAAATCATTTACAGTAGGGGCTTTATCCCCGAGATACAGGTCGCCGATTCCGGTGATATCCAAAGACGTGATATACCCCGGCGGAGTCCCCGATGAGATGGTCACCCTAAATTCGCCGCTGGATATGGTATTCTGAACGTTGCCGGCAGTCACCGTTATTTTGCAGACGTAGGTACCGGCGTCAGAGGTGTTCACCTTCCCGATGCAAAGCGAATCCCCGTAAAACGCGTAATGATTGTTGGCGGAAATGAGCGTCCCGTTCTTATACCATTTACGCGATATCGTTGATCCGTAGCTTTGCAGATTGTCAACGGCAGTTATGTAAAGATTTTCCCCGACATAACCGGTAATATATTGAATCTGATTGCCGTTTTCGAACGTCGGCATATAGTTTACTTCCGCTTCCGCACATTTTTTTGATCCGCGTTGATTTTTAAACATACAGTAAAAAGATGCAACATCATTCACAGGTACGGTAAGTGTCGCGACACCGTTATTAAAAGAAGTACATTCAAAACGTTTTGAGCCTTCGGGGCCGCTCCGAACCCACCATGCTTCGGTGGCGTTTTTCGCTTTGGCGGTCAGCGTTACATTAGCTCCTTTTTTCGAAGCGATCTGCGGTGTCGGTGAAGAAAGAATTTCTACGGGATCCTGATTGACCGCACGAACCCACATCGTGGCCGACCGTTCTATCCGATAGGTTTGAACACCGATATATGTTTCTACAGCTGATCCTCTTACCAAGTAGAGATTATCATTCAGCATTTTATCCGTCAGCCCGGGAATGGTTGAGAGATCCGCGATGGAAGAAGCGTTTTTTAATGTGCCCAACACCGAATAACCGGTGGCCGCATTGTAACTGTAGACAGTATAATCATAAGTCAAGGCATAGTAACCGCCGGTAATCGCCGCGGTATCCTTAAAACTCTGCGTTCCTTTTGTCTCAAAAACGAGCTGCTTTGCGGTTTTTGGATTCAGGACCGGTGGATTTCCGTTGGGATCAGCGACACATTTAAGCGTTGTTTTATTGGAAGTCGGCAGAATATTGATTTTTTCTCTTGCCTTATCCGCGGCGCCATCGGCGATTTGGGTTTCGTTAAGAAGTTTTTTCCCTTTAAAGATTTGACAATTTTTCGTCGTCGCTCTGACGGGCACGCCGGCAACACCCGTTTCATAATGACGGGTCACATTGAGTCCATCAAAATAAGTTGCGACGGGCAAGTCCTGCCTTGAGGGATGAAATATCCCCGCTTTGATGGAAATATTTACGTTAGAGCCAATTTGCAGAACATCAGCCTGGCCCTTTCCATAAAAGCAGCCGTCGTTGATAATCAACGTTCCGCCATCAGCATGAACAGCGGCGGCGGCGGAAAAAAGACCGTAGTTTTCCTTATATATATAACCGCGCCCCTGCAGAAGACCGCCGTTAATTGTTGTCGTCCCGCTTTTCTGGACAAGAGCGAATCCGTTTACCTGACGCCACGCATTTTTAAAGCCAAAATGAATCCCCAGGTTGTCTTTTCGGGAACGACCGGCTTCCAGTGTTCCGGAATTCACCGTCAATGTCCCACCGTTATTCTCGACGATATGACGTTTTGTATCGCCGCCGGAATAGATTCGGCCGTCATAGTTCATCCAACCTTCTTTCTTTTGGGAGCTGTCTTTGATTGTCAATGAAGTTCCGGCATTGATTTGAAACAACGTGGTGTCTCGCAGGGAGGCTTCATCATAACTTACTTTAAGATCATGCCCGTTCAGATCAATGGTTTTTTTGCCCTTACCGAGAACACACCAGTAATGGACGAAGTCGAAGCTTTGATCACCGGAAGAAGACTCGATACCAATACGTCCTTTTAAATTTTTTGTCAGTGTTATGTTAACATCACCGTCTTTTTCCATCCATGATTTAAAGGTCGTAATATTATCGACACTCAAATTAGTTGCTGCGGTCACCGGAACGGTGACGGCAAACATCAAACACGTTATTGTCACTAACATCAAAAGCAGAGATATAAATGATTTTTGTATTTGCATAAGTTATTCCTCTCTTTTTTAAGATTGCCTTCTCATTCATACCCGCGCAGATTACAGTAATCATCGACGGAAAACAGGTTTTTTTCATAGCATTAAAATCAACGTCACAAAAACGCTCAGCATACTTTTCGGAAAAAATGATTTCGTACCAAAGACTCCTTTCTCCATAAAACACGCGGGTTCCTCTTTTCCTGAGATTTTCCTTTATACATCATAAACGATTCATATATACCTATTACTAACAATCAAAAAACTCATTTTTGTTAGATGAAAGACAACAAAACGTTCATACTGCGTTTTTTTACAAAAAAAGAAAACCGCGTCAAAAAGCGGTCAAAAAAAACTAAAAATTTTTTAAGAAAGTAAAAAAGCAGTCTCTGAATCATCTGTTAAATCCGCACTTCCCCGGAATCACGATATAATTCAGGTAAAACGAATCAGCAATCAAAAAAACCGCCGTCCGGCGGTTTTTTTGATTTAAATTTCACTGTCCACGGTGGCTTTCAGATAGCCGAAGATAAAGTCGTCGAGATCGCCGTCCATGACGGCGTCGACGTTGCCCACTTCCACGGAAGTGCGGTGATCCTTCACCATCTTATAGGGCGCGAAAACGTAGGAACGGATCTGGCTTCCCCAGCCGATTTCCTGATGTTCCCCGCGGATGCCCTGCATCTCGTCTTCCTGCTGCTGACGCTGGCGGTCCAGAAGTTTCGCCTTTAAGAGCTTCAGCGCCTTGTCGAGATTGGCGTGCTGGGAGCGCTCGTCCTGACAGGTGACGACGATCCCCGTTTCGTAGTGGGTCAGGCGGATGGCGCTGTCGGTCTTGTTGATATGCTGGCCGCCGGCGCCGCTGGAACGGAACGTGTCCTTTCGGTACTCGTCTTCCTTCAGCTCGATTTCGTCATCAAACTCCACCTGGGGGATGACGTCCAGCGAGGCGAAGGAGGTGTGGCGGCGTTTCGCCGCGTCGAAGGGAGAAATGCGGACGAGACGATGGACGCCTTTTTCCGCTTTCAGATAGCCGTAGGCGTTCACCCCTTCCACGCCGAAGGTCACGCTCTTCGTCCCGGCTTCTTCGCCGGGGAGCATATCGATGACATCCACCTTAAAACCGTGTTTCTCACAGTAGCGGGTATACATGCGGTAGAGCATGCCGGCCCAGTCCTGGGCCTCCACGCCGCCGCTGCCGGCGTGGATCGACAAAATGGCGTTGTGGCCGTCGTACTTGCCGTTTAAGAGCGTTTCCAGTTCCAGAGCGTCCACGGCCTTTTCACAGTCGGCGCACTGGGCGGCGACGTCGCCTTCCAGGCTTTCGTCATTCTCGTCCACCGCCAGCTCCCAGTAGGTCTCCACGTCTTCCAGCTGGGCTTCGACTTTGAGATACTTTTCTTCTTTGTTTTTCAGCGCCGTCGTTTCCCGCAGCACCGCCTGGGCGGCGTCGCGGTCGTCCCAAAAACCGGGATCGGCGGCTTTGGCTTCAAGTTCCTCGATTTTTTGTCTCAGGCCGGGCAAGTCAAAGTGCATCCCTCAGATCTGCCAGCCTGCGTTTCATTTCGGATAGATTCTGCTTTAAATCCATCAGCATGGTCAATCACCCCTTAATTTTGCTGCCTTCCGCAGCATTTTTTATATTTTTTACCGCTGCCGCAGGGGCAGGGGTCGTTGCGACCGACGGTCTTTTCCTTTCGGATCGGCTTTTTCGCCGTGTCCCCGCCGTCGCCGTCGCGGTTGACACGGACATTTTTCACATTGACGGCGGCGGGCTGTTCCTCGATGCGGGCTCTCAGCACAAAGCGGATGACGTCGCGGCGGATGTCGTCGATCATCTGCTGGAACATATCGAAAGCGGCATACTTATATTCCACCAGCGGGTTCTTCTGGCCGATGGCCTGAAGGCCGATGCCGGTGCGGAGCTGGTCCATGGCGTCGAGGTGATCCATCCACTGACGGTCGACGACACGGAGGAGGACATAGCGGGAAATATTTTCCAGATTATCGGCGCCGAGCTCTTCCTCTCTCGCGTCAAAGCAGGCGCGGGCGTCGCTTTTCAGCTTCGCGCGCAGTTCCTCGCCGCTGAGTTTTTCCCATTCTTCCAAAGATTCCTTATGGTTCGGCAGGAAGAGGGCGGCGTCTTCCAACAGCTGGTTCAGATTCCATTCCTCAATCTGCGGCGAGCCGCCGGCGGCGCTGTCCACGGCGCCGTCCACGACCTGGTCGAGCATCTCAAGGACGTTCTCGCGGATGTTCTGCCCGGTGAGGACCTTGCGGCGTTCGCCGTAGATGACCTCGCGCTGCTGGTTCATCACGTCGTCGTAATCGAGGACGTTCTTTCTCGTTTCAAAGTTGTTGTTTTCCACCCGTTTCTGGGCGTTCTCAATGGTCCTCGACACCATTTTCGAGTCGATGGGCATCGTATCGTCCATGCCGATGCGGTCCATGATCGAGGCCATGTTGTCGCCGCCGAAAACGCGGATCAGATCGTCTTCCATGGAGAGGAAGAAACGGCTCATGCCGGGGTCGCCCTGACGGCCGGAACGGCCGCGGAGCTGGTTGTCGATGCGTCGGCTCTCGTGGCGTTCCGTCCCGATGACGTAAAGCCCGCCGGCGTCAACGACTTTTTTCTTTTCCTCGGCGCACTGCGCCTCATATTTCGCCAAAATGCCTGCGTAATCGGCTTCTTCCCGCTTTTTCTCGCTCATGGCGGCAAGCTCCGCCCGGGCCAGGGCCTCGGGGTTGCCGCCGAGAAGAATGTCGGTGCCGCGGCCCGCCATGTTCGTGGCGATGGTCACCGCGCCGAAGCGCCCGGCCTGGGAGATGATCTCCGCTTCTTTTTCATGGAACTTGGCGTTCAGCACGTTATGCGGGATGCCGAACTTTTTCAGCGCCCGGCTCAGTACTTCGGATTTCTCAATGGAAACGGTGCCGACAAGGACGGGACGGCCCACGGTGTGAGCGGCTTTGATGTCCTCGATGATGGCGTCGATCTTCCCGCCGACGGTGCGGTAGATCACGTCGGCCTCGTCCTTGCGGATCATTTCTTTATTGGGCGGCACCTCGACGACGTCCATGCCGTAAATTTTCGTAAATTCGCTCTCTTCGGTCTTGGCCGTGCCGGTCATGCCGGAGAGCTTTTCGTACATGCGGAAATAGTTCTGGAACGTGATCGTCGCCAGTGTCTGGCTTTCCCGCTCGATCTTGACGTTTTCCTTGGCTTCCAGCGCCTGATGGAGCCCGTCGCTGTAGCGCCGGCCGAACATGAGGCGGCCGGTGAACTCATCGACGATGATGACCTCGCCGTCTTTGACGACGTAATCCCGGTCTTTTTTAAAGATGGCCTTGGCCCGGACGGCGTTGGTGATGAGGTGGCTCCACTCGTTGTTCTCGTCGGCGTAGAGGTTCTCGATGCCGAGCTGGGACTCGACCTTGGCGATGCCCTGTTCGTTCAGGGCGGCGCTTTTCGTCTTTTCCTCCACCATGTAGTCGCTGCCCTCGGAAAGGCGGGAGACAATTTTGGCGGCGGTATAGTAGTTTTCCGTCGGCTTTTCGGCCTGACCGGAAATGATCAGCGGCGTCCGCGCCTCGTCGATGAGGATGCTGTCCACTTCGTCGATGATGGCGTAAAAGAGATCCCGCTGCACCATGGCGTCTTCACGGACAGCCATGTTGTCCCGGAGATAGTCAAAACCGAACTCATTGTTGGTGCCGTAGGTGATGTCCGCGGCGTAAGCCGCCTTTTTCTCGTCGTAGTCGAGGCCGTGGATGTTGAGGCCCACCGTCAGACCGAGAAAGCGGAACACCTCGCCCATCCATTGGCTGTCGCGGGTCGCCAGGTAGTCGTTGACGGTGATGACATGGACGCCGCGGCCGGCGATGGCGTTGAGGTACGCCGGGAGCGTCGCCACCAGCGTTTTCCCTTCACCGGTCTTCATCTCGGAGATGCGGCCGTCGTGGAGCACCATGCCGCCGATGAGCTGAACGTCGAAATGGCGCATCCGCAGCACCCTTTTGGACGCTTCCCGCACCACGGCGAAAGCCTCGCAGAGCAGGTCATCGAGAGTCTCCCCGGCGGCGAAGCGGCTTTTGAACTCCGCCGTTTTCCCGGTCAGCGCCTCATCGGAAAGGGCGGAAATTTCCGGTTCCAGCCCGTTGATGAGCTCCACCTTCCGGCTGTACTTTTTGATATCTTTCGCGTTGTCGTCAAACAGATTTTTCAGTGCTTTGAACATAAAATACGAACAATCCCTCCATTTTCCATCGATTTAGAACCAAAGCGGATTTCGTCTTTTGCCTATTTTACTATTATACCATACTCCGCCAAAAAAAGGGGCCTTCGCGGCCCCTTTTTTTTGTTTTATTGTCTCGTTTTAAATGTTATTTTGTTATATTTCGGGAACGATCAGGCCGTATTTTTCGTCGTTGCGGACGTAGACCACGTTGATATCCCCGTTGTTTTCGCTGTTGGCGAAGACGAAAAAGCTGTGTCCGAGCATATTCATCTGCATGATCGCTTCGTCCACGGTCATCGGCTTCACGTTGAAATGCTTCGTGCGCACCAGTTCGTCGGTGACTTCTTCCGGCGCCGTCATCACGACATCGGCCAGTTTTTCCCGATCCTTCTTCGTCTTCCGCTGCAGTTTTTCTTTATATCTCACCAGTTGTTTTTCCAGCTTATCCACGACGATGTCAATCGCCGCGAAAGAATCCTGAGCGTATACTTCAGCACGGAGCAAATAACCTTTGACCGTCATGGTCACTTCGGCCTTCTGTTTGCTTTTTCTGTCGACCAGCGTTACCGTGGCTTTGTCCACATCCATGATGCGGTTGAGGCGGCTGAGCTTCTTTTCGGCATGTTCTTTCAGGGCGGGGGTTACCTCAATGTTCTTCCCTTTGTAGTTGATATTCATAGAACCACTCCTTCCTTACGCCAGAAATTTAGGTTGTATTTATAATAATTCTATCCTTTCTCAAAAAACCCTTGTTTTTTTCTGCTTTTTCTTTATAAAAATAAAAAAGAATTGGGCCGCGGCGAAAAACCGCCGTCCGCGGCGGGGGAAAGGCCGCTCCGTTCAGCGGCAAAAGCTCTCAATGTAGTTTTCCACACAGTGAGCGATGATTTCCTCGGCCTTTTTGTGATCGTATACGCCTTCCACCTTGACGGATTTTTCCTTTTCCAGGTTCTTGTAAACGGAAAAGAAATGAACCATCATTTCGTAAATGTGGGAGGGCAGCTCGTCGATGTCGTGATAGCCGTTGTACATCGGGTCGGCAAAGGGAACGGCGATGATCTTTTCGTCGAGGCGGCCGCCGTCCTCCATCATAATGACGCCGATGGGATAACAGCGCACCAGCGTCAGGGGGCGGATCGTCTCACTGCAGACGAGGAGGACGTCGAGGGGGTCACCGTCGTCGGCGTAGGTCCTGGGGATAAAGCCGTAGTTCGCCGGATAGTGGGTCGAGGTGTGCAGAATACGGTCGAGAATCAGCGCGCCGGATTCCTTATCCAGCTCATATTTGGATTTTGTCCCCTGCTCGATCTCGATGACGGCGAGAAAATCGGCGGGCTTCACCCGCTGGGGACGGATATCGTGCCACAGATTGGACATCTTTTTTCCCTCCTGGTTTCACTTTTAATATGTAGGGATTTTATTGTACCACACCGCCGCCGTCAGCACAAGGCGAATGTTGGAAAATCTCATTTCCTTTTGTGGATAATGTGAATAAAATTGTTCAAAACCTGCTCAGAGCCCTTTTCTTTTCCACAGAATACCCTAAAATAACCCACATTCGGCGCAAATCCAACATATTTTGAAATTTATCCTCAGCGGTGTTTTTCCCGCCGGAAGGAAAACTCAGACCTGGGATCTCCCGGCGGCAAAGGCGCCGACGGCCGCCCGTTCCGCGCCGGCCTCCTTCAGCGCGCGGACGCACTCCAGCGACGTCGCGCCGGTGGTGACGACGTCGTCCACGATGAGGATCCGCCGCCCCGCCGCCTTTGCCGGTTCCGGTACGACGAAAGCGCCTTTGACGTTGACCAGACGCTGCCGGTAAGGGAGCGTCGTCTGACTCGGCGTATCGACAACACGGCGCAGGAGCCGCTCAAAGGGGAGGTCCAT
The DNA here is from genome assembly GCA_902796855.1 of uncultured Bacillota bacterium. Lineage (GTDB taxonomy): Bacteria > Bacillota > Dehalobacteriia > UBA7702 > UBA7702 > UBA7702. The sequence continues at coordinate 24,762 of CADBQN010000004.1, forward strand.
CCCCTCGGCGATGGCCCGGGCCAGATCCTCGCTTTGGTTGAACCCGCGCTGTTTTTGCTTTTTGCCGTGGAGCGGCACCGCCGTGACGACGTCAAAATCACCGTCGATCTCGCTGAGGCGGAAAAAGAGCCGGGCCATGGCGAAAACGAGATCCCGCCGCCCGCCGTATTTGACCTTTTTCACCAGGGCCGCGGCGGCATCCTCATAGGGGACGGCGGCGAAAAGACCGTTTTTCGGAAAGCGGCGCGGTTCCATATAGCAGTGGGGGCATTCCCGGAACGTCCCGGGATAGAACCGCCCGCAGCGGCCGCAAAAGCACAGCCGCTCCCTCCGCGCAAGGATCTCCCCGTAACATTCGGCGCAGAGGCCGGGATGACGGCGGTCGCTGCCGCCGCCGCAGAGGACACAGCGGGTCGTCGGCCAGAAAAACCGTTTGAGCCGTTCTCCCGCTTTCATCTTTCCCGCTCCTTTTGCCGCCGCTTTTTCCGGGGGAAGAAAGACACGGTCTTCCATTCCTTATGGGTATACCCCTTTTCCTCGGCGCGGCGGGAGAGATAATCGGGATAGGGATAGACCGTCAGCAGCTCGTTCTCATCGGCTTTCGCGCGCAGAACAGCGTCGAGAGAGGCGAGGGCCGCGTTTTCCTGCAACATCCTTTCCCAGGCCGCGGCGTTTTCGGCGCCGCCTTCGGCAAAGCGGTGCAGACAGGCGCCGAGGAAGTCCTCTTTCAGATACCCGGAAAAGGGACCGGTGAGGAAGGCGGCGAGGAGCGGCGCGCTTTCCGCGCCGCCGTCGGCGGCGGCAAGCAGAGCGCCGCGGATCAGCAGCGGCTTTTCCCGCTGGAACAGACAGTCCCGCAGCACCGGCAGATTCTCCTTTGAGGGATGGCGGCAGAGGACGGAAAGCCCCCTCAGCTGCCATTCCCGCTCCGTATCGGAGACGATCAGTTCCCGGACGGCCGCCAAGACCGCTTCGCCGCCGGTCTTTTCCGCCACGAGAAAAGCCTTGGAGCGGAGCAGATAATCTTCCTCCGCTTTCAGGCGGGAACAGAGAAAGGCGCTGTCTGCCTCAGACAGCGCCCCCGTCGCCATTTCATTCAGTTTTGCCGTCGTTTCTTTCGCGTTCATTTATTGGGGCTCCCTCAATGTTTTCCGCCGCACCCACTCGGCGCCGGAACGGCGCAGGACGAGAAGATCGATCTCACCGCCGACGGTCTTGGGCCGCAGCTGAAAGCGCATCGTCCCGACGGTGGTTCGAACGGCGAAGTCGGCGAAGTTCACGGCGTCCTGGAGCGTAAAGACATTGACGCCGAGGGGAAAATCGGGCAGCTGGATCATATCGCCGCGGGGCGTGCGCATCGAGACCGGGGAAAAGAGCCGGGCGAGGATATCGCCTTCTCCGTCCCAGACCAGCTGTTTCGCCGAGCGGTCCTCGATGATTTCCTGCTTCGGCACAACGCGCCAAAAGCGGAACCCGGCGGGGTCGCCATCGCCGTCAAAACCGCAGATATGAAAAATCGTCGCCGGGACCTTCGACAGCGTGCGGATATAGCCGCTGAGAAGGGACGGCATGGCGCTGACGGGGGTCAGCTCCGAGATTTTTTCCTTTACAAAGAGTTCCAGGAAATGGCTGACGCTTCCGTCCTCAATGGCCATTTCCCCGCAAAAAGAGATCCCCGCGCCGTTGGGCGCGAGAAAGACCTTCGTATACGTATCGGAAAAGTGACTGATGCCGCCGGATATCGGGTTCGGCGACGCTTCTCCCTTGGGGTGGACGTGCATGCTGACGCGGCTGTCCGCCGCCATGACGATCCCCTCGGGGACTTTTACGGTAACAATCAGGGACATGGTTTCTCCTTCATCACGTTTCACGCCGCGGCGCATTTTTTTAAAGCCGCTCCCATTCCTCCTCGGTGAGCGACCAGGAGACACGGCCTGCCGCCGTCTCTCCCCGCCGAAAACCGCAGCGCAGCAGCGTTTTCACGGCGGCGGTGTTCTCTTCGGCGCAGAAGGCGGTCACCCGCTCCCGGCCGATGAGGCCGAAAAGGGCGCAGAGCGCCAGCGTCAGACCGTCGCTGCCAAAGCCCAGATCCCGCTCGGTGGGAAGGATCTCCATCATCAGCTCCTCCCCGGGACAGAGTACGACGCCGATCACGGCCCGGGAGGCCTTTTTCACCAGGGCGAAGCAGCCCTCTTTGCCGCCGTAATCAAAGGCGGCGGCGGAGAGGCCGCAGTCGGCGGCGGTATCACGCCGCGTCAGGGAGCGCAGGATCACTTCGTCGGTCTCAAGGGCGATCATAGCGTCAGCGGCTCCCTGGTGAAAACGGCGCCGATGAACGAGAGCCGGCCCGGCAGACGCTCATTGCTCCACTCCAGTTCAAAGCCGAGAAGCTCCTCGGTAGTGCGGGCCACGTCAAAGCCGTAGCTCTCCAGCGAAGAGCGCATCCGGTCGGGATGACGGCAGGGCTTGCCCGTAAGCCTGGCGCAGTATTCACAGAGGTAGCAGCGCCCGCCGTAAAAGGCAAGGGCGCCGGGGCTTTGCTGTTCCAAAGCGAGGATCACCGGATCGATGAAACGGCGGCAGTCCTTTGTGATCAGTTCCGCCATTTCCCCGATGGTCACCGGGTCGGTGATCAGCTCCCGGAGCGCCGGGTTGACGGTGGCGCGGACGCCGACGATATAGGCGTAACGATATCCCGCCAGCGCCTCGGTGGTATCAAAATCAAAGGGCGGACAGCACCAGAGATGATGGTACCTGGGGCAGACTTTGCAGTATTCGATGAACTGCGCCGGATCCCGATAATCGCGGCAGTAATCCGCGGCGGGAAGGACGACGGTTTTGATTTCCGGTTCGTAAAGCATGGTTATTGCTCCCTCAAAAAAAATGATCCTCAGACTGTTTTTATCATACCGCATTCGCGCCGATTTTTCAAGAGGCGCCGCGCCTTCAGACCGTTCCGTTTTTGCGGAAATTCGCCGGCCCGTCTTCATACCGGTCCCTGACGGGAACGCAGATATCCATCACCACGTCCTTGCTGCGGAGGCCGCCGTAATCGGCGCTGTAATATTCGTAGGCCACGCCGTCATCGTCAAAGACGTAACGGCCGTTCTCGTCGAGCCAGCGGCCGTAGATATAGCGCCAGCCGCGGCGGATTTCCGCGGCGAACGAAGCGTTGTCGGCGGAAAGATCCGCCGGAGCCGTCGTGAAGACGGCGTAGAGGCCGCCGGGGAGGACACGGCGGAACATCCCTTCGGGGATGTCGACCTCGCCGTAAACCACGGGGCCGTAAAAATAGCAGAGCTCCCCGGTGCGCGACAGCGGGCGCTCCCAGAGGGCCGCTTCCTCACTGCTGCCCCGGGCCACCCGGGCGTAATCCTCGTCGCTGACGACCTGAAAGTGATTTCCGTGCCAATAGGCGCCGACGGCTTCCTCGTCGATGTCGCCGCCGGGAAAGATCGGATAGCCGACCATCACCCGCTCCGGCAGCTCCTTCAGGGCGACGGTGATGCCCTCGCCGCTGTAACGGCGGCGGAAATCCGAGGCGCTGACGCCATATTCCTTTTTAAAGGCTCTGGAAAAACCGCTGACGGTGTCGAACCCCGCCTCAAAGGCGACGCTCGTCACCAAATCACCGGCTTTCAGCTTTTTCCCCGCCTCCTGCAGCCGGCGGCGGCGGATATAATCCCCCACGGAGCAGCCGCTGCAGACGGAAAAGACATGACAAAAATGATGGAAGGAATAGCCGCAGTATTCGGCGAGCTCCCGGAGGGAGAAGTCCTCCTCAAGGTGTTCCTCAATATAACTGAGACAGCGCTCCATCATTTCGGCGTATGTGATCATCGTTTTCGCCTCCCTCGCGGCGGCCGTTCAAAGGCGTTTTTCCTCCCGGCTCTTTCGCAAAACATCCCGCCGCGCTGCGCACAGCGGGCGGGATGACGTGTTTTCCCAATTTATTCGGCGTCTTCCGAACCATTGAGGAATTTCCAGACCAAAGCGGCCAGCATACCGCCGATGAGAGGCGCGACGATGAAGATCCAGAGGCTGGAAAGCGGATCGCCGTTGCCGTTCATCGCGGCGACGATGGCGGGGCCGATGCTTCTGGCGGGGTTCACCGAAGTGCCGGTGAGACCGATGCCGAGAATGTGAACGAAGGTCAGGGAGAGACCGATGACGAGACCGCCGAAAGAGCCGTGACCGGCTTTTTTCGAGGTGACGCCAAGGATCGTCATGATAAAGATAAAGGTCAGGATGATTTCAACGAGGATCCCCGCGCCGATGCTGCCGTTGACGCCGGCGAGACCGTTGCTGCCGAAACCGCCGGTCATGTCTTCCACACCGCCAAGGGAGAAAACGGCCATCAGCAGCAGGGCGGCGCAGAACGCGCCGATGATCTGGGCGATGACGTAACCGATAAAGTCTTTCACTTCCATACCGCCGTTCATCAAAACGGCGAGGGAAACGGCGGGATTGATGTGGCAGCCGGAGATGTTGCCGATACAGTAAGCGCAGGCGACGATGGAGAGACCAAAGGCCAGGGCCGTCAGCAGATAGCCGGCGCCGTTCGCGGCGTCGCAGCCGACGAGCATGGCCGTACCGCAGCCCATAAAGGTGAGGACCGCCGTACCGATAAATTCCGCGATGTACTTTTTCATTTTTCACATCCCTTTCTGAAATAAAAAAACCGTAAAAATGCGTTTTCTAATGTATAATCTGTAGAAATCCTTCGGGAAATGCATTGAACTCCCTGTATAAAGCGCCGGGCAGCCCGAAAGAGAGACTGCCCGGCACAAATCACAAATACCGGCGGACCGTCGCGGCGGACGCTCCGGCGCGGTTTTTATCCGATTTAACTCAGCGAACTTTTCTTTCGAAATAGGACTGACCGTGGGCGCAGACGGGGCAGACTTTCGGGGCGTTCTTGCCGACGTATTCATGACCGCAGTTCCGGCAGACCCAGGTCACTTCTTCGCTGTCGTTGAAAACAGCGTCTTCTTCCACGGCGGCGAGGAGTCTCTTATATCTGGCTTCGTGGTTCTTTTCGATGGCGGCGACGCCTTCAAAGAGGACGGCGACATCTTCAAAGCCTTCTTCTCTGGCTTCTTTGGCCATACGGGGATACATTTCGGTCCATTCGCCGTTTTCACCGGCGGCGGCGGCTTTCAGGTTGTCGGCGGTGGAGCCGATGCCTTCCAGTCTCTTGAACCAGATTTTGGCGTGTTCCTTTTCGTTGTTGGCGGTTTCCTCAAAAATCGCGGCGATTTCTTCAAAACCTTCTTTTTTCGCTTTGGAAGCGAAATAGGTGTATTTGTTTCTGGCCTGAGATTCCCCGGCGAAAGCTTCCATCAGGTTGGCTTCGGTTTTGGTTCCGGCGTATTTGCTCATAATTAAACTACCTCCGTAAAAATAAAAAATGGGTGCGGCATCGTCTTAAAGACGCCTGTTTCGTTGGCTCCATTATATCAAAGAAACGGAGCGCTGTCACTGAAAAATCGGGAAAAAACAAAAATTTTTCATAACCCGTTAAATTCTTCCCCGGCAAAAAGACAAACCGCAAAGGGAAAAACAAAGGGAAATCGCCGCTGTCAAAGCGCCTCACCGCCGAGAGGGCGCAGGTTGTGGCCGGTAAGCACCGCGTAACCGTCGTTGATGTCGCAGACGCTGTACGTCCCCTGACCAAAGGAGAACCGCCAAAAGGCCTCGGGCGCGGCGTCGAGAAGGCAGACCATCAGCTGGCGCAGGACGGCGTGGTGGGCGACGACGAGGGCGCGCTCCCCTTCAAACGCGAGGACGCGCTCTTCGTAAAACCGCCGCACCCGCCGGGCGAGGTCGTCAAAGCTTTCGCCGCCGGGCGGCACGGTGAAGCGCCAGTCGTCGCACCAGCGCTGAAAGAGAGCGTCGTCCTTCAGCTCCCGCCAGGTTTTTCCCTCCCAGCCGCCGAAGGCGACTTCCGCCAGGCGGCGGTCGGTCTCCCGGGGAGCGCCGTTTTCGCCCAGCGCCAGAGCGGCGGTATCCGCCGCCCGTTTCAGCGGGCTGACCCAGACGGCGTCCAGGGCCATCGGCTCAAAAAAGGGGCGCAGGGAACGGGCCTGTACCTCCCCGGTTTCGGTGAGAGGACAGTCGGTGCTGCCGTAATAGACCTTTTTTTTGTTCAGCGTCGTCTCGCCGTGGCGGATCATGTAGAGCTTCATATCCTTCTCACCCCTTGATCTTCACGGGGATGCCGCAGGTGACGAAATAGACTTCGTCGGCGGCTTTCCCCAGGGCCTGATTGACGCGGCCCAGGGCGTCGCGGTAAAAGCGGGAGATCGGGTATTCCGGCACGAGGCCGAGACCCACCTCGTTGGTGACGAGGATGAGGTCGCAGGCGAGGTCGGGGAAGGAAGCGATCAGCGCTTCCACCTCCGCAGCGAGGACTTTTTCGGCCTCGAGCATTTCCTCAAAGGGAATGTCCGGCCGCTGCATGGCGGGGATATCGAAAATGATGTTGGTCGACATGATCGTCACGCAGTCCAGCAGTATGGCGTCGCGGCCCCGGGAGCGCTCCGGCAGCACGGCGCCGAGGCCGCTGTACTGTTCCAGTGTGTCCCAGGTTTCAGGGCGGCGCTCCCGGTGGCGGCGGATGCGGTCCTTCATTTCCTCGTCGATGGCTTTGGCCGTGGCGACATAGAGGATCTTATCCCCTTTGGCGGCGGCGAGTTCCTCGGCGAAGGTGCTTTTGCCGCTGCGGGCGCCGCCGGTTACGAGCGTGACCTTACTCATCCTCATCCTCCCGAATATCGACGAACTCGCTGCTGTCAATGGTGGCTTCGGCAAAGGTCGCCATGGAGTTGATCATCGCCAAAGCGCAGTCGATGACATGGAAAGCGATGGGGCAGCCGCTGCCTTCCCCGAGGCGCATATCCAGCATCAGCATGGGTTTTTTGCCGAGGGCGTCCATCATGGCGGTAAAGCCCGGTTCCGCCGAGGCGTGGGAAGTAATCATATAATCGGCGCAGTCCGGGCAGAGCCGGGAGGCGGCGAGGGCGGCGGCGGCGGAGATGAAACCGTCGATGACGACGGGGAGCCGCCGGGCGGCGCAGCCGAGGTAAACGCCGACGAGCGCGGCGATATCGAAACCGCCTACTTTGGCGACGACGTCGATGGGATCGTCCTTATCGGGCTTGTTCACCGCCAAGGCGCGGTTTAAAACGTCTTTTTTGTGCTGATGGGCCTCGTCGGTGAGACCGGCGCCTTTGCCGGCGGCCTCGTCCATGGTAACGCCGGACAGCGCCACCAGAACGCAGGCGCTGGAGCTGGTGTTGGCCATTCCCAGTTCTCCGGTGCCGATGAGCTGATAGCCCTGATCGGCGAGGTCGTTGACGACCTCGATCCCGACCTCAATGGCTTTCACGCAGTCTTCCCTGGTCATGGCGGGGCCTTTGGCGAAGTTGGCGGTGCCGTGGGCGATTTTCCGGTCGAGGACGCCGTCGATCTTTTCGTCGCTGTTGATGCCGACGTCGACGAGAACCACGTCGGAACCGGCTTCCTTCGCCATGACGGTCATGCCGCTGCCGCCGGCGGCCATGGCTTTGGCCATCAGCGTCGTCACTTCCTGGGGCGCCACGGCGACGCCTTCGGCGTGAACGCCGTTATCGGCGCACATCGCGACGATGCAGCGTTTTTTCAGTTCGTTGCCTTTGACTTTGCCGGTGATCCCGGCGATCCAGGCGGCGATGGTCTCCAGCTTGCCGAGGCTGCCGATGGGTTTGATCAAACCGTCAACGTAGGCGGCGGCTTCCCGCTGGACTTCTTTATCGATGGGCTGAATCTTTTCCAGTGTTTCTTTGAGCAACTGAGACATTTTGTACCTCCTAAATGTAAAAAGCCGCGTCTCCGGCAACGGGACGCGGCATATAAAATAGACCATTCCATCCCGGCTCTTCCTTCCCGAGCTCCGGAATCACATGGCAGGTTTCCTGACTTGAGCTTCATCTTACTTTCCGGCCTTCTCCACGCAATACGTGCGCCAATGGCATGTTCGGATTTCATCTTCTCTCACAGTAGCGGGTGCTGTAACGGATTTCAACCGTTTTTCCTTTTACCCGGAGGGCCACCCCTCCGGCACCGTCCTTATGAAATTATCTCTATTTTAGCATACTTTTCCCGTTTGTCAACCGGGAAAAAGGGAAAAAGCCTTTACCGATTGGTGAACCGGGCAAGAAAGTCCTTTGTTTCTTCCCGTTCGGGGCGTTCCATGATCTGCTCCGGAGCGCCCTGTTCCCAGATGACGCCGTCCTTCATAAAGACGATCTCCGAGGAGACGTCCCGGGCGAAGGCCATTTCGTGGGTGACGATGAGCATCGTCAGGCCCTCTTTGGCCAGGGCCGACATGACTTCCAGAACGTCGCCGACCATCTGGGGGTCGAGAGCGCTGGTGGGCTCGTCAAAGAGGAGGATCTCCGGTTCCATGGCGAGGGCCCGGGCGATGGCGACGCGCTGTTTCTGGCCGCCGGAAAGCTGTTTCGGTTTGGCGTTGATGTAGGGCGCCATGCCGACTTTGTCGAGGTAGAAGAGGGCTTTTTCCTTTGCCTCGCTCTGACCGCGGCGCAGCACCTTTTTTTGGCCGATCACGCAGTTGTCGAGGGCGGTCATGTTGTTGAACAGGTTAAAGCTCTGGAACACCATCCCCACTTTGGCGCGGTACCCCGAAACGGAGAACCCCTTTTTCGTGATGTCGTCGCCGTGGTAGAGGATCTGCCCCGACGTCGGCGTTTCCAGCAGGTTGATGCAGCGGAGCAGCGTCGATTTCCCCGAGCCCGAGGAGCCGATGATGCTGGTGACGTCGCCGGGACGGACGGAAAAATCGATGTCCTTCAGAACCTCGTTCTTCCCGAAGGTCTTGACGAGGTGATTGACGGTTAAAATCGGTTCGCTCATCGCTCACACCTCCCTTTTTGTCGGCACATGATAGTTGGTCAGCCCCGAAGTATGGGTCAGCGTATCGGTGGTGGCCAGGTCAAAGCTGTCGTCGCCGTCGAGTTTTCTTTCGAGGCGGCGCAGGAGGAACGAAGCGGTCAGCGTCATCGTCAGGTAGATCGCCATGACGATGCTGGCGGACTGGAAGTAGAGATAGAGCGCGCCGACAACGCTTTTATGGACAAAGAACAGGTCGGTGATGCTGATGACCGACAGCACCGACGTATCTTTGATGTTGATGATGAAGTTGTTGCCGATCTGGGGGATGATATTGCGGAAGGCCTGGGGCAGGATGACGTGGAGCATCGTCTGGACGTGGGTCATGCCGATGGCCTTGGCGCCTTCGGTCTGGCCGCTGTCGATGGAGAGGATGCCGCCGCGGACGGTCTCCGCCATGTAGGCCCCGGTGTTGATGGAAACGATGAAGAACGCCGCCACCCACATGGACATGGAAATATCAAAGACCATGCGCATGCCGAAATAGATGAACACGGCCTGGACGATCATGGGCGTGCCGCGGAACACCTCGACGTAAACGCGGAGGATGACACGGATGACCTTTAAAACGGCCTTTTTAAAAACGGAATCGTTCTTCGCCACGGGAATCGTCTGGATGATGCCGACGATGAAGCCGATGACGCAGCCGATGACGGTCCCGACAAAGGAAATCACCAGCGTGCGGTAAGCCCCCCAGAGATAGGAGGTGCCGTAGATATCCCAGCACGTGGCGACGCCGGATAAAAACTCTGACATAATGATTGATTCTCCCTTCAGGCAGTCTCAGAGGCGCTCTTTTCCCAAAACACGTCTGAGATCGCCCGAATTGTTTTTTGTATAAAAGAGGGAAGAGGGCGGCCGAGACAAACGGTCAGCCGCCCTTGTTTCTCAAAAAGCGTGGATCAGTCTTCGCTCAAAGGCTGAACGGCGATGGCTTCTTTCATCATTGCTTCGTAATCATCGACGGTCATGTCGGCGAGGACACCGTTGATGGCGTCGAGAAGTTCCGTGTTGCCTTTCTGAACGGAGATCCCGAGGTTGATTTCCTCATCGGAAACTTCAAAGTCGTTGTCGCTTTCGCTGAAATCGAGGATGACCATATCATCATAGACGGCGGTGGCGGCAAGGGCCGTGGGCATATCGGTCACGACGATGTCAACGGCGCCGGAATCGAGAGCGACCAGCATGGCGGGAGCCGTTTCCTGAGCAGCGAGGATGTTGGCGTCGGGAATCTGCGGCAGGCAGATATCATACCAGATGGTGCCGAGCTGGGAAGTGCCGGTGGCGCCGGCGAGATCATTGATCCCCTGGGCGTTGGCGTATTCGCTGTCGGCTTTCACCAGGGTGACGATGGAAGCGTAGTAATAAGGTTCGGAGAAATCAACGACCTGGAGACGTTCGGAGGTGATGGACTGACCGGCGATGACGGCGTCCACGTCACCGGACTGCAGGGCGGGGATCAGGGAATCCCAGTCCAGTTTGACGATTTCGAGGTCGCGGCCGAGGGCGTCGGCGATTTTCTGCGCCATCATGACGTCGTAACCGTAGGCGTAGTCGGAGCTGTCGGCGATGGGCACGGCGCCGTTTTCGTCGCTTTCCTGAGTCCAGTTATAGGGGGCGTAGCCGCATTCCATGGCGACACGCAGCGGCGCGTCACCGCTGTCAGCAGCGTCGCCGCCGCCGGAAGAAGATCCGCAGGCCGTAAGGGACAGCAGCATCAAAGCCGCCAGAAGGATGGATGTGATTTTTTTCATTTTTCTTCCTTTCCTGTTTTGAGCACGAAAAAATGAGAAGTTAAAACTTCCCATTGATGATGCGTCTGACGGCGACTTTGCTTTTAAGAAAACGCTGACTCGCCCAGTGCTTCCTTAGTCTCAGACCGTTTGGATAGCGCTTCACCAAAGTGACAGTGCATTGCATATGCTGCAATACCCCAGCGGCATGATCCGGGCAAACCATACGGCTTCGGCAATTTCCCTTTTCCCTCCGCCGGTGCCCGCCGTCGCGGAAAGCGCCGCCGGAGCAAAGCCCGGCTTTTCGCCTTTCCCAGGAGCTACTTGTGAAAATCGCGCCTCTATCTTAACTCAAAACGATATAATTTCGTTCATCTTACCACTATTTGCCGAAACCGTCAAGGCCTTTTCGCGAAAAAGAGCAAAAAAGACAAGAAAAGCCAAAGGGATCGCCGGGCCTTCCCTCTCCCGGACCGGACGGAAAGACCGAAGCAAAAAAGGTCTCCCAAACACCGTGTTTTTTCTGTTTTTTTGGATATTATTTCCGTTTTCGAAAAAACAGGTAGACATTTGTCGAATTAAATGATAATATAATGATTAAGAATGCACCCGGGGAAACGGCAAAAGCCGCTTCCCCTCAATCTGTTCAAGTTGAAAAGGAGAACAACAATGAAGTATTGTGTATCATGCGGCCAGGAAATCGCTGACGACGCGGCGTTCTGCACCAACTGCGGCGCCCCGCAAAGCACGCAGGAACCGGTTCAGGAAGCCGCCAAAGCCCAGCCTCAGCCCCAGCAGCAGGCTCAGCCTCAGCAGCCCCAGCAGCCTCAATTCCAGCAGCAGGCCCCCTATCAGCAGCCCGCTCAGAACAACGTCAACGATAAGGGCGGCTTCGGCTGGGGTCTTCTCGGCTGCTGCATCCCCATCGTCGGCCTCATCCTCTTCCTCGTATGGAAAGGCGACAAGCCCCAAACGGCCAAAGCCGCCGGGATCGGCGCCCTCGTCGGCGTCGGCGTCAGCATCATTTTCTACATCATCAGCTTCGTCGCCGGTCTCGCCGGTACCGCGATGTATTGATCTGAACATTGAAAGCGTTTCTCTGCCGCTGGCTGCCGATTTTTTTCGGCTGCCACTGCCGGCCGGACCGATCCTTCCGCTACCGCGGCAGGCCCTTTCCGATCTGCGCCCGCTGCACCGGTGAGCTCGTCGGCATGATCGCCGCTGCGGCGGTGTTCGGGTTCTTCCGGCCCGCTCCGTGGGCCGCGGCGCTGACGCTGATCCCCCTCGTCATCGACGGTTTCGTTCAGCGGCAGACGTCCTACGAAAGCACGAACCCGCGGCGGTTCTGGACGGGATGTCTGTTCGGCTACGGCTTTCTCACGCTGATTTTCATGAGCCTTGTCTGGGTCTATCAATTGGGAAGAAGCGTCGGCCTGGCGTATTTCCGTTAAGGAACGGCGCCGCGTCTCCGCCATGACGGCAATTCTGTTTTAAAAGGAATGAATGATTATGAAATACTGCGTATCCTGCGGCCGCGAACTGAATGACGACGCGTTCTTCTGCGTCAGCTGCGGCGCGGCCCAACCCGGAATGAAAAAGGAACAGCCCGCTCCGGCGGAACAAGCCGCCGAGGAAGCGACGGCGGAACAGCCCGCCGAGGAAGCGACGGCGGAACAGCCCGCCGAACAGCCCGCGGCGGAACAAACCGCCGAACAGGCGCCGACGGCGCCTCCCCGCCAAGAACAGCCGCAGCAGCCGCAGCGGCAGACAGCGCCGCTGAATCCCCAGCCGCCGGTACGGACCGTCCCCGCGGAAGAGGACAAAGGCGGTTTCCTCTGGGGGGTTCTGGGGTTCTTCGTTCCCGTCGCCGGCCTCATCTTATTCCTGATCTGGCGGGATGAAAAGCCGAAAACGGCCAAAGCCGCCGGGATCGGCGCCATCGCCAGCGTCGCCGCCGGCATCGTGCTGGCCATTCTCTACGTCGTCCTCATCGTGTTCCTCGTCACCATCGCCGGCGTCTCTCTCTGACGCCGCGAGCAAACTGACAATCAAAACCACCGGCTAAGCCGGTGGTATGCACACCGCCTTCAAGGCGGACGGACAGCAGCATCTAAAGATGCGTTGAAAAAG
>CADBQN010000005.1 GCA_902796855.1 uncultured Bacillota bacterium
AGGGCCTGACACCTGCTCAACACAGATACCAGACCCTTCAGGTCGCTTAATTAAATCTTTTGTCTAACTTTTGGGGTTCACTTCAATTTTTGTATCCGGGGGTGTTTCAGTTCTTGTTTTCATAGGCGGAACCCGACCTGCTCCGGACGGACTCGATTTTTTCCCGATACCGCGCCTTGCGGCGGTTCACCCGTTCGATGATCATCTTCTCCCAGGCGGAGCCGAAGCGCCAGGAAACGGCGACGGTGACGATGACGAAAAGAATGGCCGGGATGTAGCCGTAGGAGGGCAGGGAAAAGACGCTGATCCCCACAAGGCAGTTGATCAGCAGCCCCCAGGGACGTCCCAGTACCGCCGCCAGCAGGAAATATTTCCAGCGGATGTTGACGAGGCCCGCGGCGTAGCAGAGGAGGTCGTCGGGGAAAAAGGGGAAAAAGAACATGACGAAGAGCAGAAAGTTCTTGCGGTCCTCAAAGGAGCTGATGTACCGGTCCAGCTTGTGGCGGCTCAAAAAGAGTTCCACCAGCGGCCGCCCCAGATAGCGGGAAAGGGCGTAGCTGACGCAGGAGCCGAGGATCGTCGCGGCGGAGCAGATCAAAAACGTCGGTACAAAGCCGAAGAGCGCCGCCGAGGTGACGACGATGACGCCGCCGGTGGCGGGGATCAGGATCACGGCAAAGAACTGCAGCAGAAAGACGATAAAATAGCTGCCGACGCCGAGGCTTTCAAAATAGGCGCCCAGGGCCTCCGGGTCGCGGATCAGGGGCAGCAGTCCCGAACGGACGAACCACCAGATGCCCGCGGCGATGAGGCCGCAGAGGAGCAGAAAATAGAGGATCGGTATGATTTTGTATTTGAGCAGTTTTTGATAGAGGGTCATTCTCGCGCTTCCGGCGCGCCGTTTTTTCGGCGCTATTGCAAAATCGGCTCTTCCTCGGGGATGAAGAGCTCCTCGATGGTGACGTCGAGCTGGCGGGCGATGTGGTAAGCCAGGTTCAGGGAGGGGTTCGCCTTGTTCTTCTCAACGCGGCAGATCGTTTCCCGGCTGACGCCGCAGCGGTCGGCCAGTTCCTGTTGGGAGAGGTTCCGCCGATAGCGGAACTCCCGGATCTTGTTTTTCATGTCGTTTCCGTTTCTCCTCGTTCCGATGGGCGTTTCCGCCCTCTTGCCGCCGCGGGGCGCGAAACGGTGTTCTTCGCCGCGGCGGATATGATGAATTCATCACATCATATGAAAATTATATCACAATTATTGGAAAATACAAGGTATTTTCACGGAAACAATTGAAATTTTTCCCGTTTTACGCTATGATATACTACATCCCGTTAAATAAAACGCGAAATGGAGGACTAATCGTGTCAAAAAAGAGAGAAATAACAGCAACTGACGCGGTGTTCGCCGCGGCGGACAAAGAACCGACCGCCTCCGCCGAGGAATATAACGACCGTTCCGGGACGTCTCCCGATGAACTTCTGCGTCACGCCTGCTTCCGCATGCCGGTGCTGCCCCTTCGCGGCGTCGTCGTTTTTCCCCATTCCGTCGTCCAGCTCGACGTCGGCCGGGAAAAGAGCATCCACGCCATCAACGAGGCCAACGGCTACGAGGGCAAGGAGATCATTCTTGCCACCCAGAAGGACATCCACATCGACGACCCCGGTTTCGATGACATCCATCACGTCGGCACCATCGCCACGATCAAACAGGTGATGCGCCCCTCCGGCGGGACGATGCGCATCGTCGTCGAGGGGCTCTACCGCGCCAGGATCCTGCGCTTTGCCGAAGAAAAGCGCTTTTTCCTCGGCGAGGCCATCCAGCTGGAAATGCCCGGCCAGTATCGGCCGAGCCTTGAGGGGGAAGTCTACGCCCGCAAGGTCGTCAGCGAGTTCGAGAACTTCGCTTCCCTGGCCAAACGGGTTCCGGCGGAGATCCTCGCCACGGTGCTTTCCGTGGAGGATCACAGCGCCCTGGCCGACGTCGCCGCCTCCCAGGTGCTGACGAAGCTTTCGGAAAAACAGCGCTTCCTTGAGATCGTCGACGTGGAAGAACGGCTGAAAGCCCTCTTGGGCCATATGTCCCGGGAGGTGGATATCCTCAATCTGGAGCGGAAGATCGGCAGCGACGTTCGCAAGCAGATGGAAAAGAACCAGAAAGAATACTACCTGCGGGAGCAGATCCGCGCCATCAACAAGGAACTCGGCGAGGACGAGAACAAGGATGAGGAATGCGCCCGCTATCGGGAACGCGTCAAAGAAGCCGCCATGCCCAAAGAAGCCGAGGAAAAGACGATGCGGGAAATCGACCGCCTGCAGAAAACGCCTTCCGCCGCGGCGGAATCGGCGGTGCAGCGCTCCTATATCGACTGGATGCTCGACATCCCCTGGTCTGTCCGGACCGAGGACCGTCTCGACCTGAAACGAGCCGAGGAGATCCTCAACGAGGATCACTACGGCCTTGAGGACGTCAAGGAACGCATTTTGGAATACCTCGCCGTCTGCCAGCTGGCCAAGGATATCAAAGGCCCCATCCTCTGCCTGACGGGCCCTCCCGGCGTCGGCAAAACGTCTCTGGCCAAATCCGTCGCCAGGGCGCTGGACCGCCGCTTTGTGCGGATGTCCCTCGGCGGCGTCCGCGACGAGGCCGAGATCCGCGGCCATCGCCGCACCTACATCGGCTCCATGCCCGGCCGGATCCTGCAGAATATGAAGACCGCCGGTTCGGTGAATCCCGTCTTCCTCCTCGACGAAGTCGATAAGCTCGGCAGCGACTACAAGGGCGATCCTTCCTCGGCCCTGCTGGAAGTGCTGGATCCGGAGCAGAACTCCACCTTTTCCGACCACTTCATCGAAGTGCCCTACGACCTCTCGAAGGTGCTGTTCATCACCACCGCCAACGTCATGGGCAATATTCCCCGGCCGCTGCTGGACCGCATGGAAGTCATTGAAATCAGCGGCTACACCGAGGAAGAAAAGGTCTCCATCGCCAAGAACCACCTGATCAAAAAAGAACTGGATATTCACTGCATCCCGGCGTCGAAGCTGAAAATCTCCGACAGCGCCCTGCGGATGCTGATCCGCGAATATACCCGGGAGGCCGGTGTGCGCAGCCTCGACCGGACGCTGGCGAAGCTCTGCCGCGTCGCCGCCCGTCAGCTCGTTACGGAGGAAGTTTCCTCCGTTCGGGTCACCGTCCGCAATCTTCACGATTTCCTCGGCCGCCCGAAATACGTCAAAGAAAAGGCCGCCGGGAAGAACGCCGTCGGCGTCGTCAACGGGTTGGCCTGGACCGCCGTGGGCGGGGAGATCCTCCAGATCGAGGCCCAGTCCCTGCCGGGGAAGGGCAATATCCAGCTCACCGGCCAGCTCGGCGACGTGATGAAGGAATCGGCTCAGGCCGCCCTGACCTACGTCCGTTCCGTCGGCAAATCCCTGGGGCTGAAAGCCCACTTTGAGGAAAAGATCGATCTTCATATCCACGTTCCCGAAGGCGCCGTGCCCAAAGACGGCCCCTCCGCCGGGGTGACGATGGTCACCGCCATCGCCTCCCGTCTCAGCGGCCGCAAAGTCCGGGGCGATATCGCCATGACCGGGGAAGTGACCCTCCTCGGCCGGGTGCTGCCCATCGGCGGCGTCAAGGAGAAAGTCCTCGCCGCCTACGCCGCCGGCATCACCACGGTGCTGATGCCCAAAGAAAACGAGCGGGATCTGGAAAAGATCCCCGAGGAAGTGCGGGAAAAAATGACCTTCCACTTCTGCTCCCACGTCGATGATGTGCTGAAGCTGGCGCTGCTGGAGAAAGCGTCATGAAGATCAAAAAAGCCGAAGTCGCGGCGACGGCGGCCTGGCAGAGCCAGTATCCCCCCGTCGGCGACGTCGATATCGTCCTCGCCGGCCGCTCCAACGTGGGGAAATCGTCCCTCGTCAACCGTCTGATCAACCGGAAGAACCTGGCCCGCACCAGCTCCAGCCCGGGAAAGACCCGGACGATCAATTTCTACCGGATTGACGACCGCTGGTACTTCGTCGACCTCCCCGGTTACGGTTACGCCAAAGTCAGCAAGGCCGAGCAGGAGTCCTTTAAAAAGATGGTCGACAGCTACTTTGATTCCGACCGTCCCCGGGTCATCTGGCAGATCGTCGACCTGCGCCACCCGCCCACCGCCTCGGACCGGCAGATGAACGCCTTTTTGCGCTCGAAGGGCCTGCCCTTTCTCGTCGTCGCCACCAAAGCCGATAAGCTCAGCAACAACCAGATCGCAAAAAACAGAGCCGTCGTCAAACGGGAGCTGGATCTCGCCGACGGGGAGCTTGTCGTCTTTTCCGCCCAGAGCGGTCTCGGCAAGGAGGAGCTGTTAAAGCGCGTTCAGGCACTGCTCGGACGGAGCTGAAACAACCGCAGAAACAGAAAATGACCGGTTCTTCATCCGGTCATTTTTTCTTTTTCCCGCTGTTCCGCCGGGTCCTCCCGACGATCTCGCCGCAGACGGCGGCGCAGACAGCGGCGGCGAGGACCGGCGGACCGAAGAAGACGGTGAGGAAGGGGAGCTGAAAGCGGTTCGCCGCGTAACAGAGCGGCAGCAGCGGCAGGGCCGCGGTGAACACGCCGCCGCCTTTGGTCAGCCCCGCGCCGCCGTGGAGCGCCGCGGCGGCAAAGGCGAAACACGGCGTAAAGAGATACCAATGGAAGCCCCGCAGCGGCGTCGCCGCGGGCGTCAGGTTGGAAACGGCGGCGAGGATGGCGGCGAGGAGCGCCCCCGCCGCGGCGGCGAGGACGAGGACGGTGACTCGTTTCATGGACGATCCCTCTTTTTCGCAAATAATAGGTAGAAACGGCGTATTTTTTCCCCGAAAATACTTTTCAGAAAGCGTAATTTATGGTATACTGATAAAGATTCTAAACTGGCGTTTTATTGCGCCGACGATCGGCGAAAAAGAAAGACAGAACGGCGTTTCCGCGAAAAACACAAAACGGGAAGCGCGCCGACAGCGAAGGATAAAGGAGGAACCGGCTTATGGCGGGAGAATTAAAATCGGTCTACGATCCGAAGGAAGTTGAGGAAAAATGGTACAAAACCTGGGAGGAAAACGGCTATTTCCACGCCGACGTCAACGATGAGCGGGAAGCCTTCACCATCGTCATTCCGCCCCCCAACGTTACCGGACAGCTCCACATGGGCCACGCCCTCGACGAGACCCTTCAGGATATCCTGATCCGCTATAAGCGGATGGCCGGTTTTAACACCCTCTGGGTCCCCGGCACCGACCACGCCGGCATTGCCACCCAGGCGAAGGTGGAAGAAAAGCTCCGCGCCGAAGGCACCTCCAAAGAGGAGATCGGCCGCGAGGAATTCATGAAGCACGCCTGGGCCTGGAAGGAAAAATACCACGACCGCATCGTCGCTCAGCTCCGGGGCCTCGGCTCCTCCTGCGACTGGGAGAGAGAGCGCTTCACCATGGACGAGGGGCTTTCCCGCGCCGTCCGCGAGTCC
The DNA here is from genome assembly GCA_902796855.1 of uncultured Bacillota bacterium. Lineage (GTDB taxonomy): Bacteria > Bacillota > Dehalobacteriia > UBA7702 > UBA7702 > UBA7702. The sequence goes on from CADBQN010000005.1 coordinate 5,486, forward strand.
TTTGTGACCTTCTACGAAAAAGGTCTGATCTATCGTGATAAGTATATTGTCAACTGGTGCCCAAAATGCCATACCACCATCTCCGATATCGAGGTGGAACACGAAGAGGAAGAAGGGCATCTCTGGGAGATCCGCTATCGGATCAAGGACACCGACGCATACATGACCGTGGCCACGACCCGGCCGGAAACGATGTTCGGCGACACGGCCCTGGCCGTCAACCCCGAAGACGAGCGCTATCAGAGCTATGTCGGTAAAACGGTCATCATGCCGATTACCGGCAAGGAGATCCCCGTCATCGCCGACGAGTACGTCGATCAGTCCTTCGGCACCGGCGTCGTCAAGATCACGCCGTTCCACGATCCCAACGACTTTGAGGTCGGCCTGCGCCACAACCTTCCCCAGGTGGAAGCCATCGATCTCGACGCCAAAATGACCTCGGTCTGCGGCAGATACGCCGGCATGGACCGGTACGAGTGCCGCGAGGCGATGCTGAAAGAGCTCCGGGAGACCGGCTGCGGCGGCGCCGAGGAGACCCATGTCCACGCCGTCGGCCATTGCTATCGCTGCGGCACCACGGTGGAACCGCTCATTTCCAAGCAGTGGTTCTTAAAAATGAAACCCCTGGCGGAACCGGCCATCGCCGCGGTGAAGAACGGCGATACCTCCTTTGTTCCGTCCCGATTCGATAAAGTCTACCTCGGTTGGATGGAAAACATCCGCGACTGGTGCGTTTCCCGGCAGCTCTGGTGGGGCCACCGCATCCCGGTCTGGTACTGCGACGACTGCGGCGCGGAAATCTGCGTCCGGGAAGACCCCGAAGTCTGCCCGCACTGCGGCTCCGCCCACATCCGCCAGGACGAGGACGTCCTCGATACCTGGTTCTCCTCGGCGATGTGGCCCTATTCGACACTGGGCTGGCCCGATGCGACGCCGGAAATGAAAAAATACTTCCCCAACTCGGTCCTCGTCACCGGCTGGGACATCATCTTTTTCTGGGTCGCCCGGATGATCTTCTCTTCCCTGTCCCACACCGGCTCCGTGCCGTTCAGGGAAGTCCTCATCCATGGCCTCGTCCTTGACGCCCAGGGACGGAAAATGAGCAAATCCCTGGGGAACGGCATCGATCCCCTGCAGGTCATCGCCGAGCACGGCGCCGATTCCCTCCGCTTTATGCTGGTCACCGGGAACACCCCCGGCAACAACCTGCGCTTCCGCACCGAACGGCTGGAGGGCAGCCGCAACTTCGCCAATAAGATCTGGAACGCCAGCCGCTTTGTGCTGATGAACCTGGAAGGCTACGAAGACGGTGAAATCGACCGGGAAAACCTCGCCCTCCACGACCGCTGGATCATGGCGCGGCTCAACGACACCGCCCGGGCCGTCCGTTCCAACCTGGACCGCTACGAATTGGGGGAAGCCGCCCGGGTCATCTACGAATTTATCTGGGACGACTTCTGCGACTGGTACGTGGAACTGAGCAAGAACGCCCTCTACAAGGGCAGCGAAGCGGAACGTCTCCGCGCCCAGCGCGTCCTCGTCTTCGTTCTGCGGAGCGCTCTGGAGCTGCTCCATCCCTTTATGCCCTTCATTACCGAGGAAATCTGGCAGAAACTGCCCCACAGCGGTGAGACCATCGTCCTCGCGGCCTATCCCGATTACAGCGAGGACGCCGCCGATCAGGACGCCGCCGCCGATATGGAAATGATGATCGGCATGATCAAAGCCATCCGCAACCTCCGCGCGCAGATGAAGGTGCCCCTGGGGCAAAAGGCCAAAGTGATTCTGGCCGCCGGGGAAAAGGAACGCGCCATCATCGCGGAAAACGCCGTATATCTCGATAAAATGGCCGCCGTCAACGAAACGGAGTTCATCCGCCTCGGCGACGACGCGCCGAAAGGCGCCGCCGCCGCCATCTTAGGCGACGTCCGTGTCTATCTGCCGCTGGCCGGTCTCATCGACATGGATAAAGAAAAAGCCCGTCTCGCCAAGGAACTGGACAAGACGGAAAAGGAAATCGCCCGCCTCAGCGGCAAACTGGCCAACGAAGGCTTTTTGGCCAAAGCCCCGGCGGAAGTCGTGGAAGGGGAAAGAGTCAAATTGGAAGACGCCAAAAAGAGACTGGCCGGTTTCAAGGAAACCGTCGCCATTTTAGAAGAGGTCTGAGCGATGATGGATTATAAAGAATCCCTCGTTTATCTCAGGGATCTGACAAAATTCGGTTTCAATTTCGGTCTTGAGCGGGAGCGGGAGCTCCTGCGCCGCCTCGGCGACCCACAGAAGACGATGACCTGTCTCCACGTCGGCGGCACCAACGGCAAGGGGAGCGTCGTCTCGATGCTCAATGCCATGCTCATCGCCGCCGGGGAAACGCCGGGCATGTTCACCTCGCCCCACCTCCACTCCTACCGGGAGCGGTTCCGCGTCGGCGGCGAGCCCATCTCCCACGAGGACGTCGCCGCGATCCTGAACAAGATCCGTCCCATCGTCGAGTCGATGATGGCCGACGGTTTTGAGCAGCCGACGGAATTCGAGGTCAACACCGCCATGGCCTTTTACTACTTTGCCCAAAAAGGCGTAAAGACCGCCGTGATGGAAGTGGGCATGGGCGGCGAGATCGACGCCACCAACGTCATTGAAAACACTGCCGTGGCCGTCCTCACCAACGTGGCGCTGGAACACACCGAATACCTCGGCGATACGAAAGAAAAAATCTGCCTGACGAAATCGGGCATCATCAAAAAAGGCTGTCACGTCGTCAGCGGCTGCGAGGAAGAATCCCTGTGGGAGCTCCTCACCCGCCGCGTCGCCGAGGAGGGGGCGGAAGACCTCTCCCTGGCGGGGCGCGACTTTGGCGGCGTTTTCGAGTCGGAGACCGCCTCGGAACAGCGCTTTACCTACCGCGACGGCGATGTCGTCTACGAACACCTGGCCCTGCCGCTGATGGGCCGCCACCAGGTCGGCAACGCCGCCCTTGCCGTCCGCGCCGCCCGCCTCTTCGGCCTTGAGGAGGAAGCGATCCGGACGGGGCTGAAAAACACCGTCTGGCCCTGCCGCCTGGAACACGTCGCCGACGATCCCCTGACGATCATCGACGGCGCCCACAACGATCACGGCATGGCGGTGCTGACAGATTATCTGAAAGCCCACTGGCAGGGAAAGACCGTTGTCGTCCTCATCGGCATGCTCGCCGATAAGGAACGGGAAAAGGCCATCGCCCTTTTGGGCCCCCTCACCGACAAAGTGGTGGTCACCCGCCCCAACAGCCCCCGGGCCGGCGATTACGAAATGATCGCCGAGTTCTTTAAGCCCTATTGCGGCGAGATCTATCTCGAGGAAAAGATCCCCGACGCCGTGGCCCTGGCGCAGAAACTGACGCGGGAAGCCGGAAATAACGCCCTGCTGCTGATCACCGGCTCCCTCTACATGGTCGCCGACGCCAGAGGGGCGATTTTGGGCATTGAAAGTGAATGAAATGAAACGAAAACTGATTCTCGCCTCGGCGTCGCCGCGGCGAAAGGAACTTTTGCGCAGATTCGATCTCGATTTTGAGGTCCGCCCCGCCGACGTCGACGAGACGCCCTTCCCCGGAGAGGACGCCGCCGCTTATCCCCTCCGCGTCGCCGTGAAAAAGGCCATGGCCGCCGCGGCCGCTGCGGAGGATGAGAACGCCATCGTCATCGCCGCCGATACCGCCGTCATCGTCGACGACGATATTCTGGGCAAGCCCGCCGACGAAACCGAGGCCGAAGTGATGCTCTCCCGCCTTTCCGGCAGGGAACACGTCGTCGTTACCGGCATCGGCCTGGCGGATACCGCTTCCGGCCGTACCCTGAGCGCCGCCGAGCAGACCATCGTCTATTTCCACCCCTTGAGCGACGCGGAGATACGCGCCTATATCGCCTCGGGGGAATGTCTCGACAAAGCCGGCGCCTACGGCATCCAGGGCAAAGGCGCGCTCCTCGTCCGCAAGATTGACGGCGATTACTTCAACGTCATGGGGCTGCCCTTGGGCCGTCTCTACCGCCTCCTCCTCCGTTTTGACGCGGACTTGCTGAAAAAGACCGGGATCTGACATAAAAAGTCCCCAGAAGAAAGGTTTCCGCTATGGTAGCATTTATAAAAAGATGGAAATATCTCGGGCTGATCATTCTCCTCATCGCCCTGCTGCTCCTCGCCAAGAGCTGCGGCGGGAGCGACACGGCCTCCGCCGCGGAGGGCGGCGCCAAAGAGGCGTGGTCCCCGGTGGCCGCCGTCGGCGAGTTCTTTGGGAATATCTTTGATTTCTCCACGAAAAAAGGCCTCCAGAAGGAACTTGACGCCGCCAATAAGGAACTGGCGGAACTGAAGACGCAAACGGAGATCTCCGGCGACATCGTTGCCGAGAACGAGGAGCTTCGGGAACTTCTGGAACTGAAACGGAGCTATACTAACGACTGGGTGACCGTCGCCGCCGAGGTGACGGCCAGGGAAGCCGATAACTGGTATGAAAAGCTGACCTTAAACAAGGGCAGCAAAGACGGCATCACCGAAAATATGGCCGTCGTCAACGAGAAAGGTCTCATCGGCAAAACGGTGAACGTAACGGAAAACACCTGTGAGGTGCTGCTGATCATCGACGCCGGCGGCGCCCTCGGCGGCATGCTCAAGGAAAGCAGCATCGAAGGGGTGCTCCAGGGCATCGGCGGCGGCAAAGGGCTGATCTCCATGACGAAACTGCCCTACAACGCCGATATCCAGCTCAATGACGTCGTCGTGACCTCCGGCGTCGGCGGCATTTTCCCCGCCGGCATCCTCGTCGGCTCCGTCGTCAAGGTCACCACCTCCTCCGACGGCCTCAGCAAAGAGGCCATCATTGAACCGTACTGTGATTTTAACGCCATCAGCTTCGTGCTCATCGTCCATCCCATGACGGAAGAGGAAATCGCCGCCAGGGACAAAAAGACCGCCGAGGATGACGCGGAAACGTCCGACGCGGAGGATGACGACGGCGATGACGGTACGGCACAGACAAAAACGAACTCCACCGCTGAAGATGACGAGGAAGACGAAAGCGAGGAGGATGACAGCGAATGATCCGTTTTGTCGTGCCTTATCTCCTATACAGCGCGATCGCTCTCGTCTGCGTCTTCCTTCAGTCTCAGCTTTTTTCCCATCTGCAGATCTTTAACGCCAAGCCCGACCTGCTCCTTTTGGTGCTGGTGATGTCGGCGCTGAAAAGCGACTGGAAAAACGGCGTCGCCGTCGGTCTGCTGCTGGGTTTCTGGATCGATCTGCTCAACGCCGCCTTTTTCGGGACGAACATGATCGTCTACGGTCTGGTCGGCGCCGTCTGCGGCCTGATCGGGACCCGCTTTCCCGACCGCACCTATGAAGGGTATTTCTTCACCGCCGTCGGCGCTTCGCTCCTTTCCGGCTTTTTGACGCTCCTCGTCTTCCAGCTGGCCGGCGCCGCGCCGCCGGTGGGGCAGAGCGTCTTTGGGATCATCTTCCCGATGACGTTCTATACGAGCCTCATCGCCTTTCTCGGTCTGCCGCTGATCTTTCTCTATCGCCGCCGCAAAGGCCGGAAGATCGGCAGGATCGACCTTTTGGGCTACGGCGTGATCTACGTCCGGGGCAATGAGAAAATCGATCTGAAAAAAGTCGAAGCCGAACGGGCGGAAGCCCGCCGCCGCCGTGTTTCCTCCCGGGAACGTCTGGCCCGCCGCGCTTCGGAACGGAGCGCCGGACGCGGCGGTTCTTCCCGTTCTACCCGGGCCGCCGGGAGCGGCGGCCGTTCGCCGCGTTCCTCATCGCCGCCGCGGCGGCAAGCGCCGTCCCGAAGCGACGCCGCCCGCCGCCGTCCCGCTTCGGGATCGTCTTCCTCGCGAAACGGCGATTACCGGGTCGCGCCGAAAAAGAAGGCGGCGCCGTCGTCGAAAAAACCGCGTTCCTACCCGAACCGCCGCCCGCAGAAGCACCGGGGACGGCGTTCCTCGTAATCCCATGAAAACAGCCTTCGGCGCGAGAGAGAAACAAGCGCCGGGAATCAGGAGTTTTATAAAATGATAAAGCTGAAGCGCCCCCAGGGAGCCACCGTGGCTCAGGAAAAAATCAATAAACGGCTGCTGGTAATCTACCTCTTCATCATCGTCCTGTTCGTCATTTTGGTGGGCCGCCTTTTCTTTATGCAGGTCGTCAAGGGCCAGGAGTACGTCTCCCGCTCCGACAGCAACATCTACCGCACCATCACCCTGCCGGCGCGCCGCGGCACCATCTACGACCGCAACGGCAACGTCCTCGCCAGCTCCCAGCCGTATATGAGCGTCCAGGTCTACCCCAACGAAGTGGAGGATCTCGACGCCCTGGCCGATCAGCTCGCCAAGCTGTTCAGCAGTGACGAGGTCTTTGAGGCGGAACAGTCCGCCCGGAAGAACATCGCCCAGTCCTCCCTTTCCGAAACCATCGCCAACGTCAGCAAACAGGTGCAGGAACAGAAAAAGGAAGCCGAGCGGGAAGCCGCCGAAAAAGAAAAGGAACAGGCGGAAGAAGCGAAGAACGGAGGCGGCACCGCCGATACGTCGGCGCTGACGCCGACGGAAAAAGCGCGCCTCGGTGAGGCCGCCGCCGCGGTGAAGCAAAAGAGCGCCTCATCCTCGGCGGAGACCGAGGAAGAGGAGAATACCTCCGCCGAAACGGAAGAGGATGATATCAACGCCGCCATCGGTTCGCTGACGGCGAACACCAAAATCTCCAAAAAAGAGGTCCTTGAGATTCTCGAAACGGGGATCGGCTCCTACAACGCCATCACCGTCCGCACCTACACCTACGAGGTCGGCGTCACCATCGCCGAGATCGTCGCGGAAAACCCCGATCTCTATCCAGGCGTCTACGTCTCCGAGGAACCGATGCGCAGCTATCCCAACGGTTACTATCTCGGCCACGTCCTCGGCACCGTCGGCAAGATCACCGATACTCAGCTGGAAAAAATGACGTCCTACGGCTATAAGATTTCGGACATCGTCGGCCAGAGCGGTCTGGAAAGCTACTACGAGCACTACACCGAAGGCGGCAAGGTCTTCAGCCTCAGCGGCCAGGACGGTCACCGCGTCGTCGAGGTCGACGCCAAGAACAACATCATCGACGTCATTTCCGAGGAAGCGCCCGTCGCCGGGAATTCCCTGGAACTGACGATTGACCTGAACACCCAGATGCACATGGAAGACTCTCTGAAGCGGGTCATCGCCGGCGCGGGGAATCCCAAGGCCATCGGCGGCTCCGCGGCGCTGATCGATGTCGACACCGGCGGTGTGGTGGCCATGGCCAGCGCGCCCTCTGTCGACCCCAACGACTTCGCCCGGGGGCTCTCCTCGGAAGAGATCGATTATTACTTCCACGAAAAACTGAAACCGCAGATGAACCGCGCCATCACCGCCGGTTATCCCTCAGGCTCCACCTTTAAGATGGTGACGGCCACGGCGATCTTAAAAGCCGGCGTCTCCCCCAACGACACCATCGTCTGCTCCGAGGGATCCTGGGCGCTGCCGCTGGCGAAATGCCACTGGCACGGCGGCGTGAACTTCTACAACGCCGTCGCCGCCAGCTGCAACATCTATTTCCAGAAAATGGCGGCCCGCATCGGTGAGGAAGCGCTGATCTCCGTCGGTCTCCAATACGGTTTCGGCAAAAAGAGCGGCATCGACCTGCCTTCGGAAGTGACGGGGCTGCTGCCGACGCCGGAATGGAAAGCCCAGAACAACACCGGCTGGGAAAAACAGTGGCATATTTACGATACTTACTACATGTCGATGGGTCAGGGGGCTACCGTCGATACCGTGATTCAGCTGGCCAGCTGCGCGGCGACCATCGCCAACCACGGCGTCCGGCTCCGCCCCTATGTCTGCCAGTCGATCCTCGATGACGAAGGCAACGTCTTAAAGACGAGAGAACCGGAAGTCGTCGATACCATTGAACTGGACGACGCCGATTGGGACACAATCACCGAGGCGATGAGAGGCGTTGTCAGCGACGGCAGCGGTACCGCCCGGAACCTCTTCGGCTCCCTCTCGGGGACGCTGATGCCCGCCGGGAAGACCGGTACCGCCCAGACGGGGCTTGCCGGCGATAACCTGGAATCGGACAACCACGGCGTCTTCATCGGCTTCGCCCCCGCCGACAACCCCCAGGTGGCCTTTGCCTGTCTGGTGGAATACGGCGGCGCCGGGGCGAAATCCGCGGCCTACGTCTGCCGCGACACCTTCCGCGCCTACTTCGGCTACGACGTCGAATCCAATATCATCCTGATGGACGATCTTTTCGTTTCCTCCTCCCAGCGTGATTCCGACGAGGATGACGAGGAAGATGACGAGGATTCCGAAGAAGAGGCGGCGGACGTCAATCGCTACGACCTTTTGTCGGAAGATGAGTGAAAAAAACCGTTGTCCCGGCCCTCTCCATCCGTTATAATGTCATTACCGCAACAATCCTTTAGGGAGGCGATGCTTATGACAGCGGATGTTTGGGACAAGGAAGGAGCATTGACCAAGGACACCCTTTTGATTGAAGGCCCCCTTCGCGGCGGCCACAAAGTAGATTACGACGGCAACGTCGTGGTGATGGGCGACGTGAACGCCGGCGCGGAGATCCGCGCCTCCGGTCACATCATCATCTTCGGCGCCCTCCGCGGCATGGTCCACGGCGGGAAGGACGGCAACAGCGGCGCGAAAATATTGGCGCTCTCCCTGTTCCCCACCCAGCTGAGGATCGCCGATCACATCACCTGTCCGCCGGAGGGGTACACGGCGCCGCGGGAGCGCGGCCCGGAAATCGCCTCGATCCGCGGGAACAAAGTCATCATTGAAACACTCGCCATGTAACGACCGTAAGAAAGACAGCGTGGAAGCGACAGCAAAGGAGGTTTACGGATGGGCGAAGTCATTGTGATTACTTCCGGAAAAGGCGGCGTCGGCAAAACGACGACCACCGCCAATATCGGAACGGCCCTGGCCATGATGGGGAAAAGAACTTTATTGATCGACACCGATATCGGTCTCAGAAATCTCGACGTGGTGATGGGATTGGAGAACCGCATCGTCTATCACCTTGTCGACGTGACGGAAGGCCGCTGCCGGCCGCGGCAGGCCATGATCAAAGATAAAAAACTGGAACGGCTTTCCCTGATCCCGGCGGCCCAGACAAGGGACAAGACCGCCGTCAGCGAAAGCCGCATGAAAGAACTGACCGACGAACTGAAAGAGGACTTCGATTACGTGCTGATCGACTGTCCCGCCGGCATTGAACAGGGGTTTAAAAACGCCGTTGCCGGCGCGGACCGGGCCCTCGTCGTCACGACACCGGAAATCAGCGCCGTCCGCGACGCCGACCGTGTCATCGGCCTTTTGGAGGCCGCGGGGCTGCCCGCCCCGGAAGTCATCGTCAACCGCGTCCGCTTCGATATGGTGAGAAAAGGCGACATGATGACCATTGAGGATATTCTCGATATCCTCGCCGTGGAGCTCATCGGCATCGTCGCCGACGACGAGGACATTGTCATTTCCACCAACCGCGGCGAACCCATCGTCAAAAACCAGCTCAGCACCGCCGGCAGGAGCTTCCGCGACATCGCCGCCCGCATCACCGGGGAGGATATCCCCTTTGTCCAAAGCGGCGGCAGGAACTTCTGGCGTCGGTTCAAAGCCGTGTTCGCGCGCTGAGGGGGTGGGAAAATGACGATTCTACAACGTATCTTTCGCCGAAACGATCCCGGCGAAAAGAGCCGTCTCGCCGCCAAAGAGCGGCTGAAACTCGTCCTCGTTCAGGATCGCGTCAATTTGGATCACGACCGGATGGAAGCGCTGAAAAACGATCTCATCGACGTCGTTGACCGCTATCTCGATATCGACCGGGAGGCGATGGAAGTCTCGTTCCTCAGGGAAAAGGGCTCCGTTTCCATCGTCGCCAGCCTGCCGGTCCAAAACGATATCCTCCCGGCGCCGGAGCGCCGGCGGGGCACGGCCTGAGGGCCTCGGCGCGCGCCTTTTGCCGCCGTGATGATTTGGAAGGATTTTTTTGCAGACCATGAGCACCGACGCGAGAAAAAGTTCAGACCAACTGAAAAGAGCGAAACAGAAACGGCGCCTCCACATGAGCCAGGAGACGCGGCGCAGGCGGGGGATATATAACTCCTTCGATTGGGTGACCTTTGGTCTTTTCGCCCTGCTGCTCCTCGTCAGCGTCATCGTCATGAGCACCGCCTCGGCCAACGCCATGAGCGATGACTCCGGCTATTACCTGCGCCGTCATTTGTTCATGATCGCCGTCGGCTTCGGCGTGTTTGTCGCCGTGACGCTCTTCGACTATCGACGCTACAAGGATTTCCTCACTCAGGGGTACATCATCGTCTGCGTCATGCTGCTGATCACGCTGATCTTCGGCACCGGCGACGGCGCCAACCGCTGGATCTTCGGGGTGCAGCCCTCGGAAGCGGCGAAAGTGGCGATGATCGTCCTCTTCGCCGCCTATCTCGACCAGAACCGAAAGCGGCTGAAAGAGCCGAAATTCGTTTTGCAGAGCATGGGCTACATGGCCATTCCCACCGGGCTGATCTTTATGGAGCCGGACCTTGGGACATCCCTCGTCTTCATCGTCGTCATGCTGGTGATGCTCTACGTCGCCGGGGCCAACCGCCGCGTTTTCGGCGCCGTCATCGGCATCATGGCCGCTTTTATCGCGATTATTTTCGTCACGCTCTTCATCTACACCAAGGGCTTTAACGAAAACCTTTCCGGCGATATTCCCTGGATCCCGCTGCATCGGTACCAGCTGATGCGGCTGGCCATCTTCATCAATCCCGACATGGACGCCCTCAACACCGGCTACCACATCATCCAGAGCAAAATCGCCGTCGGCAGCGGCGGCCTCTTCGGCAAGGGCTACGGCAACGGCACCCAGGTGCAGGGGAACTTCCTGCCGGAACACCACACCGACTTTATCTTTTCCGTCATCAGCGAGGAATTCGGCTTTTTTGTCACCGCGGCGATCCTCTGTCTCTTCATGGTCTTTTTGCTGCGGCTGATGAACAAGGCGTTTTTCGCCCGTGATTTCTTCGGCACGCTCATCATCTCCGGGATCTCGGCGATGATGATCTTCCAGGTATTTGAAAACGTCGGCATGGCCATGGGGATCATGCCCGTCACCGGTCTGCCGCTGCCCTTCTTCAGCTACGGCGGCACCAGTATGATTACGAACATGGCCGCCGTCGCCCTGGTCTTTTCCGTGTCGCTGCGCGGCCGCAAAGTCTGATTTTTCATTTCCCGTGTCATAAACGGCCTCTTTGTCCCGTAGGATTGAAAACAGAGGACAAAAAGGAAGTGAGTGGCATGGGAAATTATTATAAACGGCGCGGCCGTCCCTTCGGCGCCCGGCGGCGGTCGGGCAAGGCGGCTTTTGCCGCCGGCGCCGTCCTCGTCGCCGTTTTCGCGCTGGCGCAGTTCGGCTCCGTCGGCGACGGCGTCAGAGAGGCCGTCGCCGAAAGCGGCGGCAGCTTCGTCACCGCGGCGAAGACCGCCTGGAACTGGGGGCGCGACTCCCTCACCGGGGAAGAGACCTCCTTTTCGGTGCCGGTCAGCTCCGGTGTGGTCGTGGAAAATTTTGGCGTCGTCTCCGCCGCCGACGGCAGTGACGCCTATCACAACGGCATCGATATCAAAGTGCCCGCCGGCAGCGAGGTGCTGGCCGCCGCCGACGGCAGCGTCGCCGACGTCTCCGAACGGGACGACGGCACCTTCTGGATCACCGTTGAGCACTCAAAACACTGGTCGACGGTGTACGGCCGCCTCGGCGAGGCAAAAGTGGCCGTCGGCGACAAAGTCGCCAAAGGCGATGTCCTGGGCACCCCCGCCGGGGAGATCCTTCACTTTGAGGTGAGGGAAGACGATACGGAAAAAGACCCCGTCCGCTATTTTAACGGCGGCGGTGAACCATAAAAGAACCGCGGGGAGCCCGCCGCTTCCCCCGGACATATCACAGCAAAGAATGAGGAACAGAGGAAATGAGAGAAAATCACTATGTCCCCGTCGGGAAATACCTCCGCCGGGTGACGCGCCCCGGCCGCTACGTCGGCAGGGAATGGAACATACCGGATAAGGACTTCGCCGGGGCCGACGTGCAGATGGCCATGGCTTTCCCTGATCTCTACGAGGTCGGCATGAGCCACCTCGGCCTGCGCGTCCTCTACGAGGTCGTCAACGGCCTGCCCTACGCCGCCATGGAACGGGTCATGGCCCCCGCGCCCGATCTGGAAGCGCTGCTCCGCGCCGACAGAGCGCCGCTGTTCACGCTGGAGACGAACAGGGCCGTCGGCGATTTCGATCTCCTCGGCTTCAGCCTCCAGTACGAGCTCTGCGCCACCAACGTTTTGAATATCCTCGATCTCTCCGGAATCCCCCTGCGGGCGGAGAACCGGGACGAGCGTCATCCCATCGTTATCGGCGGCGGTCCCTGCGTCTATAACCCGGAGCCCTTCGCGCCATTTTTCGACGTGTTTCTGATCGGCGAGGGGGAAGAGGCTTTGCCGGAACTGCTCACGCTGTACCGTGAGACGCGCCCCGGGAAAAGCAAAGCGGCGCGGGCGGCGTTTTTAAAAGAACTCGCCGGGAGAAAGGGTTTTTATGTGCCCTCCCTTTACGAAGAAAAGAACGGCGCCGTGACGCCGCGGGACGGAGCGGCCCCCGTCGTCGTCCGCAAGCGCTATATCGCCGATTTGGACAATGTTTCCTTCCCGAGAAAGCCGCTGGTGCCCCATACGGAAATCGTCCACGACCGCGGCGTTATCGAGCTCTTTCGCGGCTGTGTCCGCGGCTGCCGCTTCTGTCAGGCCGGGATGATCTACCGGCCGCGGCGGGAAAAGAGCGTCCCGACGCTCCTTGCTGACGCCGACGCGGTCATCGCTTCCAGCGGCTACGACGAGCTGGGCCTGCTCTCCCTGAGCACGATGGATTACAGCGGCATCGACCCTCTGGTGACGACGCTGACGGAGCGCTACAGCGGCCGCGGCGTCAGCCTCTCCCTGCCGTCCCTGCGCATGGACGCCTTTTCGGTGGAGCTGGCTCAAAAGGTGCAGAAAGTGCGGAAAGGCACGCTGACGCTGGCGCCGGAAGCCGGCAGCCAGCGGATGCGGGACATCATCAACAAAAACATCAATGAGGACGACATCGTTTCCACCGCGGCGGCGGCCTTTGCCAACGGCTTCCGCAACCTGAAATTCTATATGATGATCGGCCTGCCCCACGAGACCGACGCCGACATCGACGCCATCCGGGAGCTGCTGCTCAAAGTGAAACGCTCCGTCGGCCGCGGGCTGAACCTCGGCGTCAGCATCGGCACCTTTGTGCCCAAAGCGCAGACGCCGTTCCAGTGGTACGGTCAGGAGGGCGAAGAGAGCGTCCGCGGGAAACAGCGCGCCCTGAAATCCTGGGCCAAGGGGCAGAAGGGCATCCGCCTCAGCTATCACGATTTTGAGACGAGCTTCCTCGAGGCCGTCATCGCCCGGGGCGACCGCCGCGTCGCCGACGTCATCGAACGGGTCTTCACCCTCGGCGCCCGCCTCGACGGCTGGAGCGAGTATTTCCGATACGACCTTTGGCAGCGGGCGCTGGCGGAGACCGGCGTTGACGGCGTCTTTTACGCCTCCCGCCGCTTTGACGATGACGCCGTTCTGCCCTGGTCCCATATCTCCTGCGGCGTCAGCCGCGAATTTCTGCTGAGGGAAAAGAATAAGGCCGTCGCCGCCGCGGTGACGCCGCATTGTTACGACGATGTGTGCTCCGGCTGCGGCATCGGCTGCAGAAAGGCGGGGGAAAAGAAATGAAAACACGCGTCTGTTACGAGATCATCGGCCCGCTGGCCTTCCTCTCCCATCTGGAGATCATGCGGCTCTGGCAGCGGGCGTCGCTCCGCGCCGGGCTGCCCATCGCCTGGAGCAACGGCTTTAATCCCCGCCCCAAGATCTCCCTGGGCCCCGCCCGGAACGTCGGCGTCGAAGGGCACCGGGAATACCTCGATATGGAATTTCGGGAGGAGATCGCCGGCGATGACGTGAAGGAACGGCTCAACGCCATCCTGCCCGAGGGCATCCGCGTCCTCTCCCTGCGGACGCTGCCGCCGGGGACAAAGATGCTGGAAGCCGTCATCAACGAGGCTCACTATCAAATTACCTTCGGCGGCGGCGCGCCGCCGGATTTAAAGGAAAAAATCGCCTCCTTCCTCGCCGCGGAACACTGCCCCTATCTGCGGGAGAGCCCCAAAGGCAAAAAGGAGCTCGATCTGCGCTCCTTCGTCCTCGCCATCGACGCCGGAGAGAGCGGTTTTGCCCTCGCTGTCCGCGCGGGACAGGGGGGGAGTCTGCGTGTAGCAGAGCTTTTGACAGTCCTCGGATATTGGGATATAATAGAGGATATCAAAATTGAGAGAACGGGGCTTTTCGTATCCGAGGGAACGGAGAGGACCGCGCCTTAAACGGAGAACATTATGGAAAAAGAAATTATCATCCGCTCGGAAACCGATGAAACCCTCGTCGCCGTCATGGAAGACCGGCGTCTGGTGGAGCTCTATATCGACCGCGCCGATGAGGAACGGCTGACCGGCAACATCTATAAGGGCATCGTCGAAAACGTGCTCCCCGGGATGCAGGCGGCCTTTGTGGATATCGGTCTCACGAAGAACAGCTTCCTTTATGTCCGGGAGGTTCTGCCGAAAGTCGCCGGCGAAGGGGAAAGCGACGATACCGTCACCATCAGCGACCTGCTGAAAAAGGGACAGGAAATCCTGATCCAGATCGTCAAGGAACCGACGCCGACGAAAGGCGCCCGGGTGACCACCCACCTGACCCTGGCCGGGCGCTATCTGGTGCTGATGCCCACCGTCTCCTACATCGGCATTTCCCGCCGCATCGAGGAAGAGGAAGAAAGGGAACGCCTCTCGAAATTGGCGGAAAAGATATGTCCCGAGGGGATGGGCGTCATCGTCCGCACCGTCGCCCAGGGCGCGGGGGAAGAAGAACTCCTCAACGACCTGAAATGGCTGAAGAGCGTATGGAGCAAAATTGTCAACAAGAGCGCCCACACCAAGGGAAGCCGCCTGATCTATAAAGACTTGAATCTTCTCTCCAGCATCCTGCGGGATCAGGTCACCGAGGACGTCACCGCTATTCTCGTCAACAACCGCGAGACCTACGACGCCGTCATCGACGGACTCCAGTTCTTCTCCGGCGAGTATAAAAACAGGGTTAAGATCGCCAACATGCGCACCGTCTTTGACGAGTACAACATCTTTCAGGAAATCAAAATGGCCGGCAAGCGCAAAGCCTGGCTGAAAAACGGCGGCTATATCGTCATCGACAACACCGAGGCCCTCACCGCCATTGACGTCAACACCGGCAAATACGTCGGCACCACAAATCTGGAAGATACCGTTGTCAACGCCAACATCGAGGCGGTGGAAGAGATCGTCCGCCAGGTGCGCCTGCGGAACATCGGCGGCATCATCATCATCGATTTCATCGACATGGAGCGGCAGGAGGATCGGGAAAAGGTCATCGCCGCCCTGGAAAAGGAACTGAAAAAGGACCGGGTCAAAACGAATATCCTCGGCCTGACCCAGCTGGGCCTTTTGGAAATGACCCGGAAAAAGACGGGCCACGGCCTGAACCAGATGATGGACAGGGAATGCGGCTGCTGCGACGGCCGCGGCCGGGTCTATAACGACTCCATCATCTGTCTGGAGATCCGCCACTGCGTCGATAAGGAAGCCGTCACCACCCGGGCCGATACCATCCGCGTGGAGGCGCCGACGCCGCTGATCCAGTACATCAAGCACAACCATCTCCATCGGAAATGGGAAAAGGAAACGGGGAAAAAGATCTCCCTCGTCGAGGACGAGCAGCGGTGCCACGGCTTTACCGTCCGTCCGGAGTTCCCCGACGGCGTCAAGAAAAACGGATAACGTACAGTTCACCCGATCCGCCGGTCCCGGCGCGATCGGGTTTTTCGCGCCCGCGGCGCGTTTTTTAAAACAATCGTTATTGTTTTACTTTTCGGCGCGGGTGTGGTATAATAATAAATCAGATTAAAAGCGAAAGAATCAACGGAGGTGTGATTATGGTCAATACCATCGTCAATGACGCGGGCTCGATTGTGATTTCCCAAACGGCCATCGCGCAGATCGCCTATAAAGCAGTCTCTGAATGTTTCGGCGTCGTGGGCATGCCCGCCCAGAATTTCACCCAGTTCCTCCGCGGCGAAGGCGCCGTCAAAGGCATTGAAGTGAAGATCAGGGAAACGGGCATCCATATCGCCGCCCAGATCCAGGTGCTCTACGGGACAAAGATTTCCGAGATCGCCAAGAATATTTCCGACGCCGTTCTCTACGCCGTGGAGAACACGACGGGGCTGAAAGTGGAAGCGCTGGACATCAAAATTTCCGGCATCCGCGTTGTGGAATAAGGAGGAACTCCCCGTATGAAGGATATCGAAACAATGAACAGCGCCTTGCTGCTGCATTTTTTCCGCTGCGGTGAAGCGCAGCTGACAGGGCATCGTGAAGAAGTCAACGCTTTGAACGTCTATCCCGTTCCCGACGGCGATACCGGCACGAACATGGGGCTGACGATCAAAAGCGCCATGAAGAACGTCGATGAGACGATGTCGATCAAGCAAATCTGCGCCGCCATTTCCCGCGGGGCGCTGATGGGCGCCAGAGGGAACTCCGGCGTCATCCTTTCTCAGCTTCTCCGCGGCATGACGATGGCGATGCAGAACTGCGAGACCGTCTCCGCCGCCGATTTTGCCGCCGCCCTCAACAAGGGCGTGGAAATCGCCTATAAGAGCGTGCTCAAGCCTGTGGAAGGCACCATCCTCACCGTCAGCCGCAAAGCGGCGGAAGCGGCGCGGGAAGCGGCGGAGACCGACACTTCCCTGGAAGTTGTCGTCAGCGCCGCCGTGGAATCGGGCCGCATCGCCCTGGCTCAGACGCCGGAACAGCTGCCGGTGCTGAAAGAGGCCGGTGTCGTCGACGCCGGCGGCCGCGGCTTCCTCTATATCCTCGAAGGCGGCCTCGCCGCGCTGAGAGGGGAATCCGTTAGCGTCGGCGGCGATGAGGAACTCGTCGTCAAAGACAAGACCGTCGCTTTCTCCGCCGACTTCCAGGAAGCGGAGATCAAATACCACTACTGCACCGAGCTGATGATCCACAACGCCACCCGGGATCACGAATATGTGCGCCGTCACATCACCGAAGCCGTCGACGGCGATTCCCTCGTCTGCGTCGGCGATGAAGGCATCATCAAAGTGCACTATCACAGCAACGCCCCGGGGGAAATCATCAATTTCGCCCAGAGCATCGGCGAGCTCTTCGATATCAAAGTTGAAAATATGAAAGAACAGATGGCGAGAGAAGCCGCGGAAAAACGCGCTCTGGAAGGGAACGCGGCTCCGGCGGAAGTGGCGCCCGCTCCGGCGGCGCCCGTGTCTCCGGCCGCGCCGGCGAAAAAGACGGCGGTCATCGCCGTTTCCAGCGGCGACGGCATTTCCGAGATCTTTAAAGGCCTCGGTGCCGACGGCGTGATCTCCGGCGGCCAGACGATGAATCCCAGTGCCGAGGATATCCTCAACGCCATGGCCGCGGTGCCGGCGGAGGAATACGTGATCCTTCCCAACAACGGCAACATCATCCTCGCCGCTCAGCAGGTCGTCTCCATCAGCGACGCTCCCGTCGCCGTGGTGCCCTCGAAATTTATGACCCAGGGACTTTCGGCGCTGATGATGTTCAACGGTGAGCTCTCCGCCGAAGAAAACGCCGAAGCCATGACCGACGCCCTCGGCGACGTCCAAAACGGCGAGATCACCTTTGCCATCCGCGACACCGTCAACGACGGCATTGAGATCAAAGCCGATGATATCCTCGTGCTCCTCGACGGCAAGATCATTGCCGCCGACGCCACCGTGGAAGACGGCGTCTTCTCCCTCCTCGACCGCATGGAAATCGACGACGCCTCGCTGCTGACGCTGTATTACGGCGAGGACGTCTCCGAAGCGGAAGCGGAAACGCTCCGTGAGAAGATCGAAGCCCGTTATGAGGATCTGGAAGTGGAATTCTACCGCGGGGGACAGCCCCTCTACTATTATCTCGTCTCCTTAGAATAACGTAGGAAGAAAATGAAAGATTCCTTCTTGAAAATCGCGAAAGCGGCCAAAAAAGAAAGCCACACGGGATACGGCGATTACGCCGTATTCGGTGGCTTTTCTGCCTTTGTGGAGAAAACGCTGAGCGGCGACGACAGCGACGACGCTTTGCTGCTGAAGGGCGTCTGCCGCCATTACGGCGATTCCAATCTGATTACAAGGAAATCCATCATCGCCCTGACGCTGAAGATCCTCGGCGACATCGAGACCGAGGAAGCGGCAAACGCGCCCGCTGCTTCCGAGGAAGCGCCGGCAGAAGCGCTCTTCTCCGCGGAACCGCCGCCGGAGCGCGCCGCGGCGGAAGATGCTCCCGAAGAGGGGAGCGCCGCGCCTAAAGGGGAAGAACGTCGTGCTCCCGGAAAAGCGCCGGCGGTACCGAAGCGCTCCCTCAAAAGCGCCGCGGCGTCCCGGCGGAGAGGGGATATCCCGACGGAGCTTTCCTATTTAAAGGGCGTCGGTCCGAAAAAGGCGGAGCTTTTGAACAAGCTGGGGATCCGCACCGTTTACGATCTCTGCGAATACTTCCCCCATCGCCATGAGGACCGCCGCTTTATCACCCCCGTCGCGGAGCTGAACGACGGGGAGCAGGCCCTCGTCAGCGGCGTCGTCGACCGGGTGGAACTGAACCGGGTGCGCAGCCGGCTGCAGATCCTCAAAGCCCGGCTCAGCGACGAGACCGGCTCCCTGACCGTCGTTTGGTTCAATCAGCCCTGGCTGAAACAGCAGCTTTATGACGGCCGGGAGATCACCGTTTACGGCAAGGCGGAGTTCCGGGGGCAGCGGCCTTCCATGACGGTTTCGGAATATGAGCTGGCCCGGCGGGAGGAGGGCTTCGGCATTCTGCCGGTTTACGGCCTCACCGCGGGCATCAACCAAAAGACGATGCGCCGCGTCGTCGCCTCGGCGCTGGAGCTCTGCGGCGGGGAGCTCGCCGAGTTCTTCCCCGCGGATTTTTTGGCGGAGCACCGCCTGGAGCCGCGTCCCGACGCCGTTTTTGATTTTCATTTCCCGCCGGATTTCGAGTCCCTGCGGGAGAGCCGCCGCCGCCTCGTTTTTGAGGAATTCTTCCTCTTCCGTCTCGCCTTCCGCCGCCGTCACGACAACGAGAGCAAAGAAGGCGTCGCCATGGCCCGCGGCTCAAAGGAGGAATTCTTTGGGATGCTCCCCTTCACGCCGACGGGCGCGCAGGACCGCGCCGTCAGCGATATCTTTCGCGATATGGCTTCGCCCAGGATGATGAACCGCCTGCTTGAGGGCGACGTCGGCAGCGGCAAGACCATGGTGGCGGCGGCGGCGGTGTGGCGCTGCTGGCGCAGCGGCCACCAGAGCGCTTTGATGGCGCCGACGGAAATTTTAGCGGAGCAGCACTATGCCTCGATGCGAAGTTTCTTTGCCGACGTCGGCCTGAACATTGCTCTGCTGACCGGTTCCACCAAGGCCGCGGAGAAGCGGAGCATCTGCCGGGACCTGGATGACGGCAAAATCGATCTGCTCATCGGCACCCACGCCCTCATCGAGTCCACGGCGGTCTTTCGAGATCTCGCCCTCGTCGTCATTGACGAACAGCACCGCTTCGGCGTCAACCAGCGCGGCGCGCTGTTCATGAAGGGCAACCGCCCCGATCTCCTCGTGATGACGGCGACGCCGATCCCGCGGACGTTGGCGATGACCGTCTTTTCCGGCCTCGATCTCTCGATCCTCGACGAGATGCCGCCGGGGAGAAAGCCCATCAAAACGATGGTCATCACCAACGATCAGGAAGACAGGGCGATTCGCTTCATGAAGCGTCACGTCGAGGCCGGTCACCAGTGCTATGTCGTCTGCCCCCTTGTGGAGGAAAGCGAAAAACTCGACGTGGAAGCGGCGACGCGGTTTTACGACCGTCTGCGCCTGACGGAGATGAACGGCGTTTCCGTCGGTCTCCTCCACGGCAAAATGAAGGCCGGGGAGAAGGAGGATATCCT
Organism: uncultured Bacillota bacterium; assembly: GCA_902796855.1. Lineage (GTDB taxonomy): Bacteria > Bacillota > Dehalobacteriia > UBA7702 > UBA7702 > UBA7702. Next base: position 25,668 of record CADBQN010000005.1, read on the forward strand.
GAACCGTTTCCGCGACAACGAGATCTCCGTCCTCGTCGCCACCACCGTCATTGAGGTCGGCATCGATGTTCCCAACGCCACGGTGATGTACGTCAAAGACGCCGACCGCTTCGGCCTGGCCCAGCTCCACCAGATCCGCGGCCGCATCGGCCGGGGCAGGGCCGCCGGGACCTGCCTTTTGCAGAGCGGCGGCAAAAACGAGCTGGCCATGGAACGGCTCCGAGTGCTGGAACGCTGCGGCGACGGGTTTAAAGTCGCCGAGGAAGACCTCAAACTGCGCGGCCCCGGCGATTTCTTCGGCGTCCGTCAGCACGGCCTGCCCGAAATGAACCTGGCCGATCTCTTCCGCGACCACGAACTGCTGCGGGAAGCCGCCGCCGCCGTTGACGCTCTGCTGGCCGACGATCCCGAGCTGGCGGACGCCAAATGGCGACCGGCGCTGGAACGGGCGGTGAGGCAATACGATACCATACAGAATTAAAGGATCCTCTCTTTTAGGGAGGGTCTTTTTTTGTTCAAAAAGTGCGGAAGAGGAAAAAAATGTCGGAATAAAATCCATGAACGGTGCCACACTAACTTTGCAGCGAAAGGAGGTGCGTATGATGAGTTCTCCGTTAAGATCCGAAGCGGCGTCCGCGCTGAAACAGTTCAAAATGGAGGTCGCCGGTGAATTGGGCCTGCCCGATTACGATTCCATCGACAAGGGAAATCTTTCATCCCGCGAAAACGGCTCCGTCGGCGGAAATATGACTAAAAAGATGGTCGCCTTCGCCGAACAGTCCCTGGCGGGTTCCGCAGGCCGCTCCATGATGTAACAACGTCCGTCCTTTTTTACGCACAGCACCAAAAATAGATTCTTCAGGAGGAACAGAATATGTCCAACATGTCCAGTATGTCCAATTCCGGCTCGAGCTCCAGCTCCAGCCCCGTGAAAAAGAGCGCCCAAAGCGCCCTCAACCGTTTCAAAATGGAAGTCGCCGGTGAACTCGGCATCCCCGAATACGATTCCATCGACAAAGGGAACCTCTCTTCCCGCGAAAACGGCTCCGTCGGCGGAAACATGACCAAAAAGATGGTCGCCTTCGCCGAACAGGCCATGAGCCAGGGCCAGGGCTCCGCGGTCAACAGCTCCGCCAAGACGCAGTTCCCCCGCGGCTGAGCGAAGCGGCCCGGCGGCAGATCCGCAGACCACGGTGAAGGGAGCGCCGACCGGCTCGGCGCTTCCCCGAACACGGCTTTGCCCTTTCTCTTCTTTGAGGAAGGGCAGGGCCGTTTTTTTCGCGCCGATGTTTTTTCGCTGTTTTTTCATGGAAAAAAGAGGGGTTGGAGGATTCATGTAGAATACTTATAATAATATCTATGTCCGTAAAGAATTTGTCGCATCATGACGAAATAAACGAATTTGAAAAAACAGCGAAAAAAAGAGGTGTATCCTATGAAAAAATCGATTCTCGCCGCGATCATCGTCGCGGTTGCCGTGATCTGCGGCGTTTCGGCCTACGCCATTCAGGGGCTGGACGAAACGAAGAGCACGCGGATCCTTGCCAATGACGGTTACGCCACGCTGACGGCGGAATCCGTCGGCGGCACCGTCAGCACGACGTCTTCCGCCCTTCTCGCCGCGGCGGGTTCTTCCTATCCCGGCGTCCACGTGACGGATACGTATTCCGTCTTCACACTGGACGCGGCTTTTATCAACTCGCTCCTCGCCTCGACGAACAGCGACGTGATCAGCTTCCAGTTCAAATATAACCTGGCCAAAACGGCGGTGACCTTTACCATCCGCGACGGCGACGGCAACGCGATCTTCGCGCCGAAGGGCCGCTGTGTCGGGGAGCTCCCCTATCAGGCGGAATCCTCCGCCAACGACAATCACGTCTACGTGCTGAATCCTTCCAGCGATCCCGTGGCGATGAGCTCCTATTATCCCGACGCCGGTTACGTCCACTTCCAGCTGAAAACGAACGGCACCTATACCGTTTCGACAAAGAACGCTTCTTTCTCCGACACGACGAACCACTGGGGCAGAAACTATATTGAGTTCCTCGCCTCCCGGGGTGTCGCCAACGGTGTCGGCAACGGGCTGTTCAGCCCCAACGGCACCGTGACGAGAGCACAGTACGTGATGTTCCTGGCCAACATCTCCATGGACGACGTCAGCTCTTACAACAGCAACCGCTTCAGTGACGTTTCCTCCGGCGCCTGGTATTACCATGCCGTTTCCTGGGCCGTCCAGAACAAGATCACCAGCGGTGTCAGCACCGTTCTCTTCGCGCCGAACCAGAACGTGACGAGAGAACAGATGACCGAGCTGACCAAGAACTTCTTCAATTATATGGGCATAGAAATGAAACCGATCCGCTCCGCCGCCAATTTCAGCGACGAAAGCAAGATCAGCGCCTGGGCAAAGGATTCCGTCGGACGCTGTCAGACAATGGCGATCATCTCCGGTTATCCCAACGGGACGTTCGGCCCCCAGGGCAACGCCACCCGGGCCGAGGCGGCGACGATATGCTCCCGTGTCATCGCCTATTCGATGCTGCTGCCGCAGTAATCAGCCGATTAGATACGTCCGGTAGTTTTCGGCGGTGATCTCCTCGTGGAGCGCCGTTTCGATGCCCCCGGCCAAAAGCCGGGCGACGGTGTTGACGATGACGTCGATGTCCTTGGGCGTAACGGCAAAGAGCTCCATCTCACCGCGGAGCAGATCATACAGTTTTTCTTCCGCCGCTTCCCAGCAAAGGGGAGCGGCGGTTTTGTCCTGTTTTGCCATTTCCGCTTTCAGCCGGGAAAAGGCGTCGCCGACAATGGACTGCGGGTAGATGACGGTGGGGACGCCAACGGCGATGACCGGCACACCGGCGGTGTCCGCGTTGACGGCGGGGCGGCGGTTGCCGATGCCGCCGCCGGGGGAAAGGCCGGTGTCGGTGATCTGGATGGAGGTGCCCAGCCGGGCGAAGGACGCGGTGGCAAGGGCGTCGATGACGATGAGGGCTTTGGGGCGGATTGCTTTCGCCGCGGCGTGGATCATCTCCGCCGACTCGATGCCGGTGTTGCCGAAAACACCCGGGGAGAACAGCGCGACGGAACGGGTAAAATCCTCTTTTTCCTCGTACTCCGTTTCGTTTTGAAGGAAACTCCTGGTGGCGATGAGCTTTGACGTGACGGTGCTCCCCAGGGCGTCGGAGGCGATCTTCGCGTTGCCGACGCCGCAGACGAGGACGGATGCTCCCGGATCTTTCGGGAGCATGGCGGCGATCGTTTGGCCGACGGCGCGGACGATGGCCCGGTCGGCGCCTTCGGCGTCAAGGGGCGCTTTCGCGTCGATGGTGACGTAGCGGCCCGGAGGACGCTTCAGGGCCCGGGCGCCGTTTTGGTCGAGAATCGTGATCGCCGTCTTCTCGCAGAACCCGTCCCGGACAACGGTCTCCCGAACGCCGGGAATTTCGCCGTCCTCGCCGCGGAGAAACTGTCCCGCTTCGACGGCCATGTCGTAAAAAGGAATAAAAGAAGCTGATTTTGTCGGATCCATAGAGTGCTCCTTCGATATTTTTTGAAAAATTTTGAGGATTGTTCTTGCAATTTTAGGGTGAGTTGGGTTATAATATAGTATGTATAAAAATGACGTGGAAAATTCTTTTGAAACCCCTGCTGGAAGGGGCAAAGGATTTTTTTGCCGCGGTTTCCCCGAGGGAACCGCGGATCGTCGCGAAATGAAACCGCCGCGAACCGATGGTTTTTCGGCGCGGCGATAACGGAGAGATCTTCTTTGCGAATCATCGGCGGCAGTGACCGCGGCAGAAAATTATCGGCTCCCGAAGGCGTGCATACGCGGCCGACTTTGGATAAAGTCCGGGGAGCGATTTTCAATGTGCTGTTTGACGTCAGCGGCAGCGAGGTGCTGGATTTGTTCGGCGGCAGCGGCGCGATGGGTTTTGAGGCGCTCTCCCGAGGCGCGGCGAAGGCGGTCATTGTCGAAAATGACCGAGCCGCCTTTCGCGTCATTGAAAAAAATAAGGACAGCTTGTCGTATGGTGACCGAGCCGATCTGCGCTTTGCCGATTTTCGCCGGGCCCTTCGCGGGGGAGAACGCTTTGACATTATCTTTTTGGATCCGCCTTATCGCGGAGCCCTCCTTGAGGAAGCCCTGGCCATGATCGAAAAGGAGAACCGACTGAAAGAAGGCGGCGTGATCGTCGCCGAGACCGACTTGGATAAAGAAACAGCGTGGTCTTCTTTTTCGTATCGAATCGTCAAGGAGAAGCGCTATGGCAAGACAAGAATCATCTTTTTAAAAACTTAAGGAGTGTAAAATGGAAATCTTAAAATATGTCGATCAGCTGGAAGAAATCGTAGACACCGCGGCGAAAGTGCCGTTTTCCAATAAAGTGATGGTCAATGTGGACGAAATTTTCGAGGTCATCGATCTGATCCGGGAAAATCTTCCCCAGGAACTGAAAGACGCGCAGTACGCGCTGCTGGAAAAAGACCGCATGATCGCCGAAGCCCAGGCCAAAGCCGAACGGGAACTGGATAACGCCAGAAAAGAAGCGAGAGCCCTCGTCGCCGACCATGAAATCGTCCGCCACGCCGAAATCGAGGCCGACGCCGTCATGGAACGCGCCAATCAGGTGGCCCTCGAAGTCCGGGAAGGCGCCAGAAGCTACGCCAACGATGTCCTCTATCAGATCGAAAACAGTCTTGACAAAGCGCTTTACACCGTGAAGAAGAGCCGCGACGAGATCCGTTTGAACACCAACAAGAAGGCGAGCGCTAACGCTCCCGCCGCCCGGCCCAAAGAGAACGAATGATTTTTTTCGCTCCCCTCAGGGCAGCCACGGCGCAGAACGCGCACACTACGAGAGAAGCAAGACCGACCAAGGGAGAAGTGTGCGCCAAATGAGGGTAAAAACCCGTCCATAGCGGCGCTCCTTCCGAAAATCCGCCGGTGACGGCGGCGGCCGTTGGCAAAATCGTATTTGCCGGCGGCGCGAACCATGATTCCGGAACCCACAGGGAGACGACGAAAGCCGTTGCTCCCTGTATTATTTTGTAACGAAAATAAAAACCCATTTTTAAATCGGTATCCCGAAGCTCGGCGCTGATTTGGGCAGCGGCGGAAAGGCCGCCCCAGGCGAAAACGGCGGAAAGCAGGCAAAAGCAGAGGCGCCCTTCGGCGGCGCCGCAGACGGCCCAGGCGCCGGCGGTGATTTCCAGCGCTCCGCAGAGCGTGCCGCGGACGACGGCGGCGCTTTTTTCGGAAAGGGAGAACACCGCGGCAATGATCCGGAAAAGCCCGACCCTGTCGGCGAGGGCGATGAGGATAAAGAACGCCATCACCACGGCGCCGATCAGCACCATCGTGCGGACGCTGCGGAAAATCGCGTCGCTGAGGCCAGGGAATCTCATGGCCGCCGTTCCTTTCGCCGCGCCGGTTCCCGCCGCCGGTGTTTTCAGGGGAAAGAAGCGGCAGACCGTCAGCGTCAGCAGGAGGTTCGTGCCGTAGTTCACCATTAAGAGCGGCGGCCCAATCCTCTCATTGTCCAAGAGCCCCAGGGCGACGGCGGAAAGAAGGAACAGCGGCGAGACGTTGGCGGCAAAGGCCAGCAGACGCTCGGCCTGCTTTTTTTCGATGGAACCGCCGCGGTACTGCGCGGCGATGAGCGAGGCGCTGACGGGAACGCCGGCGGAATACCCCGCCGCCATGATAAAGGCGGCCTCCCCCGGGAGCCTCAGGATTTTGCCCACAGGCGCTTTCAGCGCCCGTCCGACCAGGGCGACGCCGCCGGCGTCGCTCAGCAGATGGTTCAGCAGAATGAAGGGCAGCAGCGAGGGAACGAGGGTCTCTCCCCAGAGACGCAGACCGTTCCCGGCGGCGGCGAAGACCGTTTCCGGCGAAATGAGAAAAAAGAGAAACAAAACGAACAAGGATCCAACAAAAAAGGCTTGCATTTCATCACCTGTATGTTATATAATAGAACCTCTAAGGTTGTAAAATGAGACAAATTGTGTTTTTCTTTATTTTTGAAGGAAAAGACGGCTTGTTTTAGCACCTGAGGAAAAGAATCCATTTTATTATCTTTTGCGCGGCTTACGGAGTGTTTTAAGGGCGCAAAGCGTTACGGAGGTAAATTAAATGAAAATCTTAGTGCTCAACTGCGGCAGCTCTTCGTTGAAGTATCAGCTCATCGATATGGATGACGAAAGCGTCATGGCGAAAGGTCTTGTGGACCGCATCGGTATCCCCGATTCCCTGCTTTCCCACAAACCCACCGGCAAAGACAAATACGAAGTCAAATCCGACATCGAAAACCATGACGTGGCCATTAAAATGGTCTTTGACGCCCTCGTTGACAAAGAACACGGCGTGATCAGTGATCTGAGCGAAATCGGCGGTGTCGGCCATCGTTACGTTAACGGCGGGGCTCTCTTCCCCCAGTCCATCATCACCGATGAAGCCGTCATCAAAGACATGGAAACGACGTTCGCCATGGCTCCGCTCCACAATCCCGCTCATGTCATGGGGATGCGCGCCTGCCAGAAACTGATGCCCGGCACGCCGATGGTCACCGTCTTCGACACGTCCTTCCATCTGACCATGCCTCCGAAAGCTTATTCCTACGGCATTCAGTCCGATGTCGCCGAAAAGTATAAGATCCGCCGCTACGGCGCTCACGGGACTTCCCATCGCTACGTTTCCAAGAGAGCTTACGAACTCCTCGGCGACGAAAACGCCAAAATCGTCACCTGCCATCTCGGCAACGGTTCCTCCCTCTCCGCCGTCAACGCCGGCAAATGCGTTGACACCTCGATGGGCTTCACGCCCCTGGCCGGTGTGCTGATGGGCACCAGATGCGGCGACATCGACGCCTCCGCCGTGACCTATCTCATCGACAACGGCGTTGTCAAAGCGGAAGATATGGCCAACTATCTGAACAAGAAATGCGGTCTCCTCGGTGTTTCCGGCGTTTCCAGCGACCTGCGCGAAGTGGAATCCGCCGCCGCCGAAGGCAACGAACTGGCTCAGAAAGCCATCGATATGCTCTACTACGGCGTTGAAAAATACATCGGCGCCTACATGGTCGCCATGGGCGGTCTCGACGCCATCGTCTTCACCGCCGGCATCGGCGAAAACTCCATCGCCGCCAGAAAAGCCGTTCTCGAATCCCTGTCCTTCCTCGGCGTCAAAGTGGACGACGAAGCCAACAACGTCCGCGGCGAAGAAAGATGCATCACCACGCCGGATTCGAAGATCAAGGCGTTCCTGATCCCGACCAACGAGGAACTGGCCATCGCCAGAGACACCCTCGAACTGATCACGAAATAAAACTTGACATCGGCGGGACACTTTTATATAATTATTCTGATATGAAGGAAGAAATGACCCCATGGCGATGATCTGCAAAGTCGATCAATTGAAAAACATCGACGGTTTCGTCGGGGAGCTCCGCTTTGAGCTTACCAAAGCGGAAGCGGCGGATCTGTGCCGCCTGGAGCTGGCCGAGGGGAACCTCGCTTTCAGCGGCCGCGCGGAGCACAGAAACCGCGTCATCCACATCACCGGCGTCATCGAGCTGATTCTCGCCCGGCCCTGCGACCGCTGCGGCGAACCGGTGTCGATCCCCCTTCGCTGTGATTTTGCCGAGGACTTTACCAATGTCCCGGAAAAAGCCGACGAAGGCGCCATGAGTGAGGAAGAGGAAGTCCATTTCTTCAGCGGAGACGAAATCGATCTGCTCCCCTATGTGGAGCAAGCGATTTACCTCGCGCTCCCGATGAAGACCCTTTGCCGGCCGGACTGTAAAGGTCTCTGCCCGCAATGCGGCACGAATTTAAACGAAAACGAATGCTCTTGTGATCAATCACCCATTGACCCTCGTCTGGCGGTTCTGGCTGATTTGCTGAATAAGGGTTGATGTAGGAAAGGGGTGTAAAACCATGGGTGTACCGAAAGGTAAAATGTCCAAATCCAATAAGAGACAGCGCCGCGGCGAAGACAAGCTCAAAAAAGTGGGCCTGTCCAGATGCCCGCAGTGCCACGCTTTGAAACGTCCGCACACGGCCTGTCCCGAATGCGGATACTATAAAGGACAAGAGGTAGTCAAAGCTGCCGCAAAATAAAAAACGGAACGCACCTCTTCCGCTTCGGCAGAGGTGCGTTTTTCATGTGAACCCGAACACGAGAGAAAAGAAAGGATACGCGCATGAAGATCGCGATTGATATCATGGGCGGGGATCATGCTCCCGAGGAAATGATCAAAGGCGCGCTCCTCGCCCTGAAAGACGACCCTTCCCTGGAGCTGCTCCTCGTCGGCGGAGAAAAAGCCTTCGCCGATTTTCTCCCCGAACTGCCCCCGCGGGCGGAAAAACGAATCTCCGCGACGGTCATGTCCATGGACGAGTCCGTTGAGAATCTCCGCAACAAAAAGGATTCTTCGATCTATCTTGCCACCGAAGCCGTGGCCGACCATGAGGCCGACGCCGTCGTTTCCTGCGGTTCCACCGCCGCGCAGATGGCCGCCGCCGTGCTCCTCCTCGGACGGATCAAAGGCGTGAAGCGCCCGGCGCTCGTGGTGCCCTACCCCACGCTGAAGGGGAATAAACTGATGCTGGACGGCGGCGCCAACGCCGACGTGACCTCCGCCAACCTGATGGATTTTGCCGTTCTCGGCAACGCCTATTACCGGATGATCTCCGGTGTTGATCGTCCTGAGGTGGTGCTCCTTTCCAACGGCACCGAAGCCCACAAGGGGAACGCCGTGGTCCGCGAGACCCATCAGCTCCTGAGCGAGACGGATTTTCTGAACTTTAAAGGCAACATCGAAGGCCGGGACATCATCGCCGGCGATTACGACGTCCTCGTCACCGATGGTTTCACAGGCAACGTCGTGGTCAAAGTGACGGAAGGCGTCGCGATGGGGCTGTTCCGTCTGATCAAGGAAGAAATCACCGCCACCGCCTCGCGGAAAGTCGGCGCCGCCCTGGTAAAGCCCGGTCTGAAGAACATCGCGAAGAAATTCGATTACAGCACCGTCGGCGGTATGCCCCTGCTGGGCGTCGGCGGCATCTCCATCGTGTGCCACGGGAGCTCCAACGCGGAAGCGGTGCGCAACGCCGTGAAAGGCGCTGTTTCTTTTGTGGAGCAGGATTTCATCGACGTCCTTGCCAACGATGTGGCACGGTATCGCGAACAGAAAAAACAAAGTGAGGTTTAAGCCATGAACGACATCGCCAATGAAATCATCGGCATTTTTAAAGAAACGATCCAGGATGACGACATCGTCATCGACCTCGACGCCACCTTTAAGGAGCTCGAAATCGATTCTCTCGATCTCCTTGAAGTCGTCACCGCTATTGAGCGGCGCTATAAGATTTCCATCTCCGACGACGCCCTCGGGGAAATCAAAACCGCCGGCGACGCCATCGCCTACGTGGAAAAGCTGGTGAATCAGGGATAATATGAACCATCAGGAACTGCTTGAGAAAAGAATGAAGGAATGGGGCATCGAAGGCGCGCATCCGGATCTGATGCGCAGGGCTTTGATGCACCCTTCCTATGATACGGACGGCAAGCGCAACAATCAGCGCCTGGAATTCCTCGGCGACGCCGTCCTCGGCCTCATCATCGGGGAATACCTCTTTACCGAATATCCGGAGTGGCAGGAAGGGGAGCTGACTCGTAACCGTTCCTTCCTGGCGAAGGAGCCGACGCTGGCCCGGGTCGCCAAGGAGATCGGCCTCGATTCCGTGCTCCTGCTTGGAAAGGGCGAGGAAAAGGACGGCGGCAGGAATCGCCCCTCCACCCTGGCCGACGCCATGGAATCGGTCATCGCCGCCGTCTATCTGTCTTTTGGTCTCGGCCGGGCCGAGAAATTTGTTCTTCGTTATTTTGCAGGGTTGGAAAAACCGCGAGATGATCAAGAAGAAGTAATTGGCGACTATAAAACGGAACTGCAGGAATATGTCCAGAAGTATAAAATGGAAAACGTCCGTTATGAGATCGTCGATGAATCGGGCCCGCCCCATCTGCGCGTTTTCACCGCCGCCGTCTACCACCGCGGCAAAGCCATCGGCAGCGGCCGGGGGAAAACGAAAAAAGCCGCGGAAAAAGCCGCGGCCAAAGAGGGGCTCCACTATCTGAAAAAGGAAAGCCGCCATGGCAAAAGCTAAGATCCTGCCGATTTTCATTCCCCACGGCGGCTGCCGCCATCGCTGCGTCTTCTGCGACCAAAGGGCCATCACCGGCCGGGATCACCTGCCCACCGCGGCGGAGCTGGAAGCGATGCTCCCTAAGGAGCTTGCTCCCGATACGGAACTGGCCTTTTACGGCGGCACCTTTACGGCGCTGCCAAAGGAAATTCGCGGCGCTTATCTGCGCTTCGCCGAGAAAAAACTGCGGGAAGGCGCCGTCGCCGCCGTCCGGGTATCGACCCATCCGCTGTACATCGACGAGGAAATCGTCGCCGAGCTGAGGGAGCACGGCGTTTCCACGGTGGAGCTGGGTATCGAGTCCCTGGATGACGCTGTTTTGAAAGCGGCGGGCCGGGGGTATACAAAGGCGGATGTCTTCCGCGCCGTCACGCTGCTGCGCCGCTCCGGCCTCGATTGGGGAGCACAGCTCATGGCGGGGCTCCCCGGCGACACGGAGGCAAAGTGTTTGCGCTCCGTAAGGGAGCTTCTGCCTTACGCTCCCGCGGTGGCGCGGATCTATCCCGTTCTCGTTTTGGAGGGGACGGCGCTGGCGTCGCTTTGGCGGCGCGGAGCGTATCGGCCGCTCTCTCTGGAAGAGGCCGTGGCCGCGGCAGCGCCGATGTACGCCCTCTTTCGCCTTGCCGGCGTGAAGGTGATCCGCATGGGGCTTCAGCCCACCGAGGAAATCGCCGCCGGGAGCACAGCACTTTTGGCGGGGCCCTTTCACCCCGCTTTCGGGCACCTCGTGCGCTGCCGGCTGAAACGGGAGCAGATTCGCTCGCTCCTCGACCGGACCGAGGGGGACGCTTTTCGGATCATCGTCCCCAAACGGGATCTGCCCCTTGTCTTTGGCGACGGCGGCGGTACTTTGGCGGAGCTTGCCGGAGGACGGCGTCTCGCTGCCGGTGAGGGGATGCTCCCTTCAGGAACGGTGGCACTGGCGCCGTATCCGAAAGAAGAAAAACACAGGATCCTCGCCATGATCGACGAGGCTTCTTTTCTGAAAAAATACACGGAAAGGGACGACACGACCGATTGTATCTGAAATCATTGGAACTGCAGGGATTTAAATCCTTCGCGGACAAGACAAAAATTGAATTGGGCAGCGGCATCGCCGCCATCGTCGGCCCCAACGGTTCCGGAAAGAGCAATGTCGTCGAGGCCATTAAATGGGTCTTGGGGGAACAGAGCGCGAAATCTCTTCGGGGCCACAAGATGCAGGACGTGATTTTCAGCGGCACGAAGAAGCGAAAGCCTCTGGGCGTCGCCGAAATCAGCCTCGTCCTCGACAACAGCGACCGCGGTCTCGACCTCGATTTTACCGAGGTGCGGGTGACCCGGCGCCTCTACCGCTCCGGCGACGGGGAATATCTCATCAACGGCAGGAACGTGCGGCTGAAAGATATCCATCAGCTTTTCGCCGACAGCGGCATCGGCAGCGACGGTTATGCCGTCATCGGTCAGGGACGCATCGCCGAGATTCTCGACTCCCGCCCCGAGGAACGCCGGGCCATCGTTGAGGAGACCGCCGGTGTGGTCAAATATCGGGAACGAAAAAAGGAAGCGCTGCGGAAAATCGAGCGCTCCGAAGAGAACCTGACCCGCCTGACGGACATTATGTCCGAAATCGAAAGCCGTCTCGGCCCGCTGAAGCGGGACGCCGAAACGGCGGCAAAATATTTGGAATTCAGCGGGGAACGGGATCACCTCGCCATCGGCATGCTCGGTGAGACGATCATCGACACGCGGGAGCGTCTCCAAAGCGCGGAAGAAGCGTTTGCCCGGGCCGAGGGGGAACACAAGGAACTCGCCGCCGAGGTCATGGCCGGGGAAGCGCGCCTCGATGAGGAACGGGCCGCCCTGGCCCTGCGCGACGACGATTATCATCAGCGGGAGCAACAGTTCCACGCTTTAAAACTGGAAATCGAAAAGAGCGAGGGCGAGCTGAAAACGCTGGAAACGAGGATCCTCGGCTGTGAGGAGAAAAAGCGCATCTTAAAAGAAGGCGTCATCCGGGAGGAACAGCGCCGTCAAGCCGCCGCCGAGACGTTCGCCGCCGCCGAGGCGGAAGAAAAAGCGGCCCGGGAACGGCTGGACGCGCTGCGGGAAGACCTCCGCACCATGGAGGACCGCCGCCGCAGCGAGGCCGAGGATCTCCTCCGCGCCGAAGCGGAAATGGAAGAGCTCCGAGCCAAGGCCTTTGAAATGACGCGGCAGAGCGCCGCCCGGAAGAACGAGCGCATCACGCTGACGGAACGAAAGACCGCCTCTCGGAAGCGCCTGGAGGCCATTGACGAAAAATTCCGCCGCTACGACGAAGAGGAAGCGGCGCTGAACGAACGGCTGGCCGAAATCAGCGACGCCGTCGACGACCTCGCCTTTGAGAGCGACCGCGCCGCCGAACGGTGCCGCGAGGCCGAGAGCGAGGCCGCCGCCGCGTCGGAAGCGATGCGCCGCCGCCGTGAAGAGCAGGTCGAGCTCAAAATGCGCCAGAACCGCGGCGAGGCCCGCCTCAAAGTGCTGGAAGAACTGACGCTGAAACGGGAGGGCTTTTACCCCGGCGTCCGCGCCGTTCTGGAACGAAAGTCCGCCGGCGCCGACGGCATCTACGGTGTCATCGCCGAGCTCATCCGCGTCGATAAGGAATATTCCGTCGCCGTTGAATCGGTTCTCGGCGGCGCCCTGCAGAACATCGTCACCGCCACCGGCGAAGACGCCGCCGAGGCCGTGGCCTTTCTCAAAAAGCACCGCCGCGGCACGGCGACGTTCCTGCCGCTGGATCTGCTCCAGATCAGGGAACGGCGCGCCGTCCCGAAGGACATTCTGAACCACAGCGGCTACCGCGGCAACGCCGCCGATATGGTCTCCGCGTCTCAGCGGGTGCGGCCCGCCGTGGAGTATCTCCTCGGCAATACCCTCATTTTCAGCGACCTCAGCGACGCCGTGGCCCTGACCCGCCGCCATAAGGGGCAGTTCCGCATCGTCACCGTCGAGGGCGACGTCATCAACGCCGGCGGCACCGTCACCGGCGGCAGCCGCGAGAAGAGCAAGAACACGTTTTTGCAGCGGCAGAACGAAATTGCCGAACTGCGCCGCCTCCTGCTCAGCGCCGAAAAGGAAAATGAGAAGATCCTCGCGGCCATAGGTGAGGAAGAAGACAGGCGGAAGCGCGCCGAGGAAGCCGCCGCCGCCGCGTCGGCCAAGGCCGAAAAGCTTCGCCGCGACATCGCCGCTTTTGAGGGGGAAATCAACACCATCGACACCCGCCGTGAATTGTTCGAGCGGGAACGGGAAACACTGACTCTTGAACGGGAACAGCTGGAAGAAGACGAAAAAGCCATCGACGAAGCCGTTGCCGCCGCGGATCGCGCCATCGCCGAGGCCGCCGCGGGGGAACAATCGCTGATCGACGAGATTCGCCGTCGGGAAGACCTGTTCAAAACGGCGAAATCCTCCGAGGATCAGGGGCGCGATGAACATACGACGCTCCAGGTCTCCTTCGCCGAGACGAAATCCGTCTGCGAAGGCCTCCGCCTTCGCCTGGAAGAGGCCAAAAACGAGCTGACCGAGATCGACGCCGCTCAGGCCGAGAAAACGGCGGAGCTGGCGAAAGCGGAAGAAGAAGCCGCCGCCGCCGAAACCCGCCGGGACGAGCTGGATCGTCTCGTGCTCGAGAAGAACCGGGAGCTGATGGAATTTACCGCCGCTCTCGGCGGCCACAAAGAGGAGCGGGAGCGCTCCCACGCCGCTCTGGACGAGGCGGAACAATCGCTCCGCGCCGTCCGCAGGGCGGAGACCGAGGCGAAGGAAAAGGTCTATCAGCTCTCCCTCCGGACGGAACGGCTGAAGATCGAGGCGGATCAGTGCGAGACACAGCTTCGGGAGGAATATCAAATGCTCCTCGCCGACGCCGTCCCTTATATCGACCGGGAAAAGACGAAAAAAGAGAAGCGGGAGCGGATCAAAACACTGAAACAGCAGATCGACGCGCTCGGCAACATCAACGTCGGCGCCATCGAGGAATACCGGACGGTCTCGGAACGGTTCGCGTTCCTGACGGAACAGCGCGACGACGTCCTCGACGCCAAAGACTCCCTGGAACGGATCGTCGCCGAAATGGACGAGATCATCACGAAGCGGTTTAAAGAGACCTTTGACGCGATCAACGACAGTTTCCAGGCGACGTTCCCCGCCTTTTTCCGCGGCGGCCACGGGGAGCTCCGCCTCACCGACGAGGAAGACCTCTTAGCCAGCGGCGTGGACATCGTCGTCCAGCCGCCGGGAAAACGGCTGCAGCATCTAAGCCTGCTTTCGGGCGGGGAAAAATCCCTCTCCGGGATCGCCCTGCTCTTCGCGATATTAAAAGTCAAGCCCAGCCCCTTTTACGTGCTGGATGAAATCGACGCCGCCCTGGACGACGCCAACGTGAGACGCTTTGCCGATTATCTGACCCGTTACGGTTCGGACAGTCAGTTCATGATTATCACCCACCGTCAGGGGACGATGGAAGCGGCGTCGACGATGTACGGCGTCACCATGGCCGAGGAAGGCGTTTCCAAGACCGTCTCGGTGCGGCTGGCTTGAGGGAAAGGAAGAAACATATGGGATTATTTGACCGTTTAAAGAGCGGCCTCGGCAAGACCCGGGGCGGTTTCAGCGGCAAAATCGGCAGTCTGCTGCTGGGCCGCCGTGTCGACGAGGACCTCTTTGACGAACTGGAAGAAGCGCTGATCGAGGCGGATCTCGGTATCTCGACGTCGATGGCGCTGATGGATCGCCTGCGGGACCGCGCCGCCGCGGAAAAGATCAGAGACGGCGAACAGCTGAAAGAAGCGCTGGAAGAAGAGCTCCGCGCGATTCTCGACCGGGGGCAGCGCCCCCTCGTCACCGAAAAGGGCGTTCTCAAGGTGATCCTCGTTACCGGCGTCAACGGCGTCGGCAAAACGACGACCATCGGGAAGATGGCGGCGAAGTATAAGGAAGAAGGGTACCGCGTCATTCTCTGCGCCGCCGATACCTTCCGCGCCGCCGCGGCGGAACAGCTGACGCTGTGGGCGGAGCGCTCCGGCGTCGACATCGTCAAACACGGCGAAGGGGCCGATCCCGGCGCCGTCGTCTTCGACGGCATCAAGGCCGCCGTCAGCCGCAAAGCCGATATCCTGCTGATCGATACCGCGGGACGGCTCCAAAACAAGAACAACCTCATGGCGGAGCTGCGGAAGATCAATAAGATCATCGACCGGGAATTGCCCGACGCCCCCAAGGAATCCCTCCTTGTTCTCGACGCCTCCACCGGGCAGAACGCCATCAGCCAGGCCCATTCCTTCGGTGAGATCGTCGATCTGACCGGGATCATCCTGACGAAGATCGACGGCACCGCCAAAGGCGGCATCATCGTCGGCATCATCGACGAAATGGATCTGCCCGTCTACTATGTCGGCGTCGGCGAAGGCGTCGACGACCTTCAGGATTTTGACGCCGCCGGGTTCGCGTCGGCTCTCTTCGAGACGGCACCGGCGGAAGAAGGAGAAGCGATATGAGCAAAACAGCCATCATCGGCGGCACCGGCGTTTACGATCCGTCGATCCTCAGCGACATCAGAGAAGTGAAACAGGAGACCCCCTACGGCGCCATCACCGTGACCGAAGGGACGTACAACGGCCGGACCGTTCTCTTTATGAACCGTCACGGCGCGGGCCACTCGATCCCGCCCCACAAGATCAATTACAGGGCCAACATCTGGGGCCTGAAGGAACTCGGCGTCGACCGCGTCCTGGCCACAGCGGCGGTGGGCTCCCTGAACCGGGACATGGCCCCGGGGCACTTTGTTTTTCCCGATCAGTATCTGGAATTCACGAAGGCCCGGGAATGCACCTTTTTCGACGGCGGCGAAGCCGGCGTCGTCCACACGGACATGACGGAGCCCTACTGCCCGGCGATCCGGAGCGCTTTTATGAAAGCGGCCAAGGAAATCGCCCACACGGCGCACAACGGCGGCACCTATGTCTGCACCGAAGGCCCCCGCTTTGAGACGCCGGCGGAAATAAAGATGTACCATCGGTTCGGCGGCGACCTCGTCGGCATGACCGCCTATCCCGAAGTGGCTCTCGCCCGGGAACTGGGCCTCTGCTACGCCGCCGTGGCGATGGTGACGAACTACGCCGCGGGGATTTCGGAATCCCATCTTTCCCATGAGGAAGTCCTCGCCGTCATGGCGCGGCTCTCCGAGGACATCCGCGGCCTGCTGTTAAAGACCATCGACCTGCTCCCCGCGGAGCGGGACTGCGGCTGCGGCGCCACGGCGGAAAGTATGTGACGTCATGAAGCACATCGAATGGAAAGATCACAAACTGTATCTCCTCGACCAGCGGCTTTTGCCGGGGCGGACGGTCATCACCGAGAACGTCACGGTGGAGGACGTCTGCGATAAGATCCGCACCCTGGCGGTGCGGGGGGCGCCGGCGATCAGCATCACCGCCGCCTACGGCATGGTCATCGCCGCCGAGAGTTTCCGCGCCGGCGATTTCCAAAGCCATATGGAAGAAAACCACCGCCGGCTCGCCGCGACCCGGCCCACGGCGGTGAACCTCTTTTGGGCGCTGGCGGAAATGAAAAAGGTGTGGAGCGCCGCGGACGCCGCGGAAGCCCCCGCCCTGCTCCTGGCGAAGGCGCGGGAAATCGAGGCGGACGACGTCCGCCGCTGCCGCCGCCTCTCCGCCCACGGCGCCGCGCTGCTGCCCGCGGGCGCGCGGATTTTGACCCACTGCAACGCCGGGGCTTTGGCCACCGGCGGTTACGGCACGGCGTTGGGCATCATCCGCCGCGGCTGTGAAGAGGGGAAAGTCGCCATGGTCTACGCCGACGAAACCCGCCCGCTGCTCCAGGGCGCGCGGCTGACGGCCTACGAACTGATGGAAGACGGCGTCCCGGTAACGCTGATCACCGACAACATGGCGGCCCATATGATGAAGAGCGGCAAGATCGACCTCGTCATCACCGGCGCCGACCGCATCGCCGCCAACGGCGACGCCGCCAATAAGATCGGCACCTACGGCGTGGCGGTCCTCGCCGCCTATCACCGCGTTCCCTTTTACATCACGGCGCCGCTCTCCACCTTTGATTTGACAATTCCCACCGGAAGCGATATCATTATTGAAGAACGGGACGGCGACGAAGTCCGCTCCCTCGGCGGCGTCTTCACGGCGCCGAAGGACGTTCCCGTGGAGAACCCCGCCTTTGACGTGACCCCGCACGAGCTGATCAAAGCGATCATCACCGAGGAGGGCGTCATTGAGGGAGATTTTGAGCGAGGCATCCGCGCCCAGTTCGAGGCGGCGGCAAAAGGCTGAGTGTTTTAAAGGCAAGAGGCTGAATTGAGATGGCGCTTTTTATCAAGGACATCGATTATCTGCCGATGACCGGCAGTCCCCAACTGAAAAGAGGCTCCATTCGCATTGAGGGACGGCGAATCACCGCCGTCGGCGCGATTTCGCCCCAATGGGGCGACGAGGTGATTTACGGTCACGACAAACTGGCGCTGCCCGGTTTCGTGAACGGTCACTGCCACGCCGCCATGACGATGTTGCGGGGGTTCGGCGAAGGTCTGCCCCTCAGGGAGTGGCTCAGCCGCGTGCAGCCCGCCGAAGCAGCCCTGCGGGAGGAGGACATCTATTGGGCCTCCCTTCTCGCTCAGATGGAAATGATGAAAGCCGGCGTCACCTGTTACGCCGATATGTATTTCAGCGAGGAATGCTCTCTTTGGGCCCTGGAGGAAAGCGGCATCCGCGCCGTGCTCGCCAACGGTCTCGTCGATGACGACGGCCGCGGCGAGGGGCGTCTCCGCGCCATGCTCCAATGGGCGGATCATTACCGTGACGACGGCCGCGGCCTGGTCTCCTTCGCCCTCGCGCCCCACGCTGTCTATTCCTGCTCCGAGCCGTTCCTCAGGGACATCGCCTTCGAGGCGCGAAAGCGGCAGCTGCCGCTCCACATCCACATCGCCGAGACCGCCGCGGAACAGGAAAGCTGCGCCGCCGCCCACGGCAGGCGGGTCCTGCCCTATCTGAGGGACATCGGTTTCCTCGACGGCCGCGTCTTCGCCGCGCACATGATTCACCTCGATGAGGAAGAAATGGACATCGCCGCGGAAAAGGACGTCCGCGTGGTGCACTGCCCGCAGAGCAACATGAAATTAGCGTCGGGGGTCCTGCCCTATCGGAGCCTCCGCCGCCGCGGCGTGACCGTCGGTCTCGGCACTGACGGCGCGGCCAGCAACAACGACCTCGATATGCTGGAAGAAACGCGCTGCGCCTCGCTGCTGCAAAAAGTCGCCTCCGGCGACGCCGCGGCGCTGCCCCCCGGGGAAGCGCTGGCCATGGCCACCCGGGAAGGGGCGAAAGCGCTGTTCCTCGACGATCAGATCGGCACCATCGAGCCGGGGAAACTGGCGGATATCACCATTCTTTCGCTGTGGCGGCCCCACTTTTACCCGCGGAACGACGTCAACGACGTCATGAGCCACGTCGTCTACGGCGCCAAGAACGGCGACGTCCATACCGTCATCATCAACGGCAGCGTCCGCGTCCGCGCCGGCAAATGCGTCGATATCGACGAAAGCCGCGTCTATCACGAAATACAAAAACGCGCCGCGGGATTCTGGCGGCGTGTGTGAGCGTCATCGCCTGATAAAGAAAAACAAAAACGTCAGAACGGGTTCGACCGCCGTTCTGACGTTTTTTGTTCTGTTGTTTCAGATCTGGAACTCGATGGCCTTCTTCCGTTCCTCGATCTTCACGTAGCTGTCCTCGGCGACGGGGCGCAGGTCTTTGAGGTCGTAAGGCGTCTCCTGATAGACGAGGTTCAGCCAGTTGGTGTAGGTGCAGTTGGAGCTGCTCCGCCAGGAGAGGATCGGCTCTTTGGCGGGGTCGTCGTCGGGATAGTAGTTCTTCGGGATCGTCGGCTCCAGCCCTTTGGCCACGTCGCGCTTGTATTCTTTATCCAGGTCGTAACGGTCGTATTCCGAATGTCCCGTGACAAAAATCTGCCGGGAGGAACAGGCCAGGATCAGGTAGCTGCCGGTCTCCTCGCCCTCGGCGGCGACGTAGAGCTCCGGATTGGCGCGGACGGCTTCCTCATCGATGCCGGTGTATCGGGATTGAGGCACAAAAAACTCGTCGTCCATGCCGCGCATGATGATCTTTTTGCGGTGGAGCACCCGGTGGCGGTAAACGCCGCTGAGCTTTTCCGGGAGCAGGTGTTTGGCGATGCCGTAGTGATAGTACAGACCGGCCTGGGCGCCCCAGCAGATGTGGAAGGTGGAAAAGACGTTGGTCTTGGACCATTCAAAGATCCGCGTCAGTTCCTCCCAATATTCCACCTCTTCATATTCCATCGTTTCCACCGGCGCCCCGGTGACGATGAGTCCGTCAAAGCGCTGGTCTTTGACGTCGTCAAAGGTGATGTAGAATTTGTTCAGATGGGAAGCGTCGGCGTGGGTCGACTCGTAGGAAGCCGTTTTCAAAAAGGTGATTTCCACCTGAATGGGGAAATTGGAAAGCACCCGCAAAATGTCAAGCTCCGTGTCTTCCTTCAGGGGCATCAGGTTCAGTATGGCGATCTGGAGCGGTCGGATCTCCTGGGCGTTGGCCCGGTCTTCGTCCATGACGAAGATGTTTTCCGATTCCAGCACGTTTTTTACGGGTAAGTCGTTTTGGACTTTAATAGGCATATCGCGTCACCTCTGTCTTTCTGCGCGGACGGCTCGTTTCAGGCGTTCCATGGCTTCCGCCAGCGTTTTGCGGGTACAGGCCAGGACGATCCGCTGGAACTGTTCGGCACCGCCGCCGAAGAGCCTGCCGCCGTCGAGCCACAGCTTTGCCCTGTTCAGAATGAAGTCTTCCAGCGCGTCATCGCCGAAGCCCAGGGCAGAGCAGTCGAGCCAGGCGAAGTAGGTGCCTTCCGGTTCCACGAGGCGGATCTCCGGCACGTTTTGCGCCAGTTCCGCCCGGAGAAAGTTCAGGTTCCCGCCGATATATTCTTTGCAGGCGGCGAGCCATTCGCCGCCCTCTTCGTAGGCGGCCTTCGCCGCGGCGAGGCCCATGGCGTTGAGGCCGTCGAGACCGCAGCGGCGGAGCTCCGCCCGGAATTTCTCTCTCGTGTCCCCGCCGGGGATAAAGATGTGGGACACCTGGAGCCCCGCGAGGTTAAACGTCTTGCTCGGAGCGGTGCAGACGACGGTCCGTTCGCCGAGTTCCGGGCAGACCGAATGGAACACGCGGTGGGGATGGTCGGGAAAGGCGAAATCGCAGTGGATCTCATCGGAAACGACGTAAACGCCGTACCGCTCGCAGATCGCGCCGACGGTTCTCAGTTCCTCTTCCCGCCAGACCCGGCAGACGGGGTTGTGGGGAGAGCAGAGGATCACCATCTTGACGTTCTCTTTCCGGACCCTCCGTTCAAAATCGTCAAAATCCATCTCATAGCG
The DNA here is from genome assembly GCA_902796855.1 of uncultured Bacillota bacterium. Taxonomy (GTDB): domain Bacteria; phylum Bacillota; class Dehalobacteriia; order UBA7702; family UBA7702; genus UBA7702. The sequence goes on from CADBQN010000005.1 coordinate 46,342, forward strand.
CCCGTTGACGAGGCGCAGCCTGTTTTCCGTCAGACGGCGGCCGTTCTCCCGGACGACGGAAAAGAACGGATAGTAGACCGGAGGTTGGATCATCACGGTGTCGCCGGGAGCGGTCAGAGCGCGCACCGCCATGGCCAGGGCGGTGACGACGCCGGGAGTCTTGACGATCCATTCCTTTTCCGCTTCCCAGCCGAAGCGGCTCTTGAACCAGGCCGTGACGGCGTCGTAATAATCGTCTTTGACGTCGCTGTAGCCGAAAATGCCGTGTTCCGCGGCGTTCATCAGCGCTTTCCGCGCCGCCGGCGGCGCCTGGAAATCCATATCCGCCACCCAGAGGGGCAGGGCGTCGGCGGGACGGCGGAACGCTTCGGCGAAATCGTATTTCAAACTGTTGGTATGGCGGCGGTTTATTTCTCGGTCAAAATCAAAACGCATGGGATTTCTTTTCTATCCTCGGTACGATTCCCGGCTCTTTGCCGGGGAATAAAAAAACAGGAGTTAAACAACTCCCGAACAGACGCGTATCACGAAGGCGCTTTTCCGCCGGCGCTTTTTCAGCGCGGCAAAAGAACCCGACCATACGGCGACGTTCGGGAGAAAAGCATTCGTTCGCTTTGTTGGACGGCGCGGAGCCGTTCCCCGCGGCAAAGGACCATGTCAAACAACCTCTCTGCAAGGATTTTCTCAACCTATGAGATATATCTGTATTATATCCCAACTCTCCGCCGCTGTCAATAGGGACCGGCGGCGGGAGAGGGCGAACGCGCTGTAATTTTTATGCGTTTTTTCCCGATGTTCAGTTTTTGTCTCTAACTGAGAAAATTCTTCCACATGGGTTTAGCAGGGGAACGCATATATTTTGATAATCAGCAAATTTATTAAATTGTAATGAAATTCCTATCAGCGTATAATCAATGTGTATTCATATATCCTGCTTGCACAGCGAATCCCGGCTCCCCCCGGGGGGAAGGAAATACAGAAAATGAAAGAGTTTTCCGTTGCCCAGAAGCAAAGACTTTCGGAGCTGAACGCCGATGAGGAAATGATCGGCCGTAGCTTTGAGGATGTAAAAGAACGTGAAAAAGCTTTTAAACTTCTGGAAAAGGAATTGATAGAAGCCAATAAAGACGCCCTGTTCGCCCTGCGCGACGGCTCCCGCCGCCCGATCCAGCTGGAGATTGAGTCGGCGCTGGTGCGGTGGCTCACCGAGGAAGAGGGCTTTACCCAGGTCGTCACGCCGATTATGATTCCCCGGGACATGCTGGCGAAAATGACCATCGGCGAAGATCATCCCCTGTTTGAACAGGTCTTTTGGGTCGACAACAAAAAATGCCTCCGCCCGATGCTGGCTCCGAATCTCTACGACGAAATGCGCTCCCTGCAAAAGATCTGGGGCAATCCCGTCCGCATCTTTGAGGTCGGCCCCTGCTTCCGCAAGGAGAGCCAGGGCGCGCGCCATCTCAACGAGTTCACGATGCTCAACTGTGTGGAACTCGGCGGCGTGAAAGAGGGCGAGCAGATGGCCAAGCTGAAAGAGATGGCCGTTCACGCCATGGCGGCGCTGGGCATCGACGATTATGAGCTCGTCGGTGACGACAGCGTCGTCTACGGCAGCGAGCAGACCCTCGACGTCCTCGTCGACGGCATGGAGGTCGCCTCCGGCGCCTACGGGCCGCACTTTTTGGACGATCAGTGGGGCATTTTCGATCCCTGGGTCGGCTTTGGCTTTGGCATTGAGCGCCTGGCGATGATGAAAAAGAAATACCGCAACATCAAGCGGGTGGGCCGCAGCCTGAAATACCTGAACGGCGCGCGGCTGAATATATAACGCGCCTGATTTTACTCCACACTCCGTGAATCAACGAATGAACAAAAAAACCGATTTATCTGTAAATCATCGGTGAGAGAAAGAGGTTTTGAACGATATGACCAGATTAACGACGGAATGGATTAAAAATATGAAAAACGAGCTGCCCGAGTGGGGGCGGGGACTGGAAGAAATGACCCATATGTCCCCGCTGAATCTCGCCGCCGTCGGCGGCGATGTCTCCCGGGGCCGCATCAACAGCGCCTCCTGGCGGATCAAAGTGGCCGTTGTCCCGGTGACCCAGGGCGAAGGCATCATCGACACTTTCTGCGAACAGGTCGCCGCCATCGTCGCCTACATGGGCTTTGAGGTCTTCGTCACCGAGCAGACCGATGTCTGGGGCATCTATGAAGCCACGCAGAAGGGCGCCGGCATTATCTTCCTTGCCGACGATATGTATTTCCTGGCGCTGAATATGTCGAAGAACGTCGTTGTGGAAAATTCCGACGCCACGGCCAGAGGCTTCGTCGCCGCGCTGGAAGGCGCCGCCGGCGGGCTCCGTGACCGCGCCGTTCTCGTTCTCGGCGGCGGCCGCGTCGGCAAAGCCGCTCTCTCCTTCCTCCGGTGCCGCGGCGCCGAAGGCGTCGTCTTTGATACCGATCCCGAAGTGTTGAAAGACCGCGCCGCCGAGGGCTGGCGCACCATTAAGACGAAGGAAGAAATCAAAGAATTCGACCTCATCGTGGACTGCACCCCCGAAGGGAACTGGCTCACGCCGGACATGCTCCATCCCGACACTCTCTTCGCTTCCCCTGGTGTGCCCCTTTCCCTGACGCCGGAAGCGGAAAAGATGCTGGAAGGGCGGATCATCCACGATCTGCTGCAGTTGGGGGTTATAACCATGCTGGTCATGGCCTGCTGAGGAAGACGCTAAAGGCTGATAATCGGCGAACCCGCTGAAACGCGACTGTTCGCAACCGAAAGGTTCGCGAACATCCGCGCTCCATCGGTTTCACCGATTCTAAGCCTTGATCGTCTCCCTCAGGAGAGCGTGCGTTGCTCTTTTTTTTGCGCAAAAAGCGTGAAAAGCCGACGGCAGGCGCCCGGCAAGGGCAGCCCGCCTCCGTCTTTCCCCGCTTTCACCGGCTCTGACCCGTCCTCGATTGCCTGATACGCTGTGAGGGAATGAATCGGTTGAAAGAACCTCCGCGCTCCATCGGTTTCACCGATTCTAAGCCTTGATCGTCTCCCTCAGGAGAGCGTGCGTCGCTCCTTTTTTTTTGCGCAAAAAACGTGAAAAGCCGACGGCAGGCGCCCGGCAAGGGCAGCCCGCCTCTGTCTTTCCCCGCTTTCACCGGTTCTGACCCGTCCTCGGTTGCCTGATACGTTTTGAGGAAATGAATTTGACTGAAAGAATTTTTCATCCGGCTTTGTCGGATGATTTTGTTTTTCGGGCGGGTATGATATAATGACGGCAGTGAAAGAAAGGAGGGGATTTAAACGCGTTTCGGTTTTTCTTATGTGGGGCTTCTTTGGATTTTGATGCTGACGGTGCCGAATCTTCTCTGGGCGAAGCGGCAGCCCGAAGGGTACGCGGAAGCGGCCGCCGCGGAAAACAGGGTATTGCTCGTTCTGGAGCGCGTCGGCGAGGTGCTCGTGACCGGCCTCGCCCTGGTCTCCGCCGATCTCAATCCGCGGCCCTGGTCGCTTTCATCGCTGTGGCTGGCGCTGTCCTTTGTTCTGATGCTGATGTACGAGGGTTATTGGCTCCGCTATTTCCGCGGCCCGCGGACGCTGGCCGATATGTACGCGAGCTTTCTCGGCGTTCCCGTCGCCGGGGCGGTCCTGCCGGTGGCGGCCTTTTTCGCCCTGGCGCTCTACGGGCGGAATCTGCCCCTGTTCATTGCCGTCTGCGTCCTCGGCGTGGGACACATCGGCATTCATCTTTCTCACCGCCGCCGGATCCGTTCAAGATAGCGTTCGTTCTGAAAATGGTTATCATTTTTCTGTTTTGATAAAAAAACCCTTTTATTCAGGATGAAAATATTTTTGAAAAACCTTGATATTATGTTGTCCCTGTGCTATAATTGGATTGATCTCACATGGGGGGTGGATCGTTATTGATCATATAGACTCTAAATCTATGCAGCCGGGTGAAACTCCCGGACTCCCCGCCAGAAAAAAGACAGAGTTTTCTGAGATAATACACTGAGCCGGGTTTCCGGCTCTTTGTTTTTAAGAGATCGCTTTGGGAGATACAGAGGAGAGACAGAGAATGAGAGAGAAAGACATCATCAGGGGTTTGGCGGAAAACGGCAGAGCCGACCGGGAAGACCTCGTGACGCTGCTTCAGACGGAAAACGAAGACGTTCTGGAAGAGCTCTTCGCCGCCGCGCGGGAGCTGCGCCAACGCCATTTCGGCGACAAAATTTTTACGTACGGCTTTGTGTACTTTTCCACTTATTGCCGGAACAACTGCAATTTTTGCTTCTTCCGCCGCGACAACGGGGATACGATCCGCTACCGGAAAAACCGTGAGGAAGTCCTCGCCATCGCCAAAGAGCTGGCGGATTCCGGCGTCAACCTGATCGACCTGACGTTGGGGGAAGACCCCGAACTGCATAAAGAGGGCTTTCGTTCCATGCTGGATCTCGTCGATGACATCCACGCTGAGGTGGACCGTCCCGTGATGATCTCGCCCGGCGTCATCAGCGACGAGCTCATTCAGGAATTCGCCCGGCGCAACGCCGAGTTCTACGCCCTCTATCAGGAGACCTATAACCGCGGCCTCTTCAAAAAGCTTCGCATCCATCAGGATTACGACGAACGGCTCCACGCCAAGATCAAAGCCAGGGAATGCGGCATGCTCATCGAGGAGGGGCTGATGACCGGTCTCGGCGAGACCGCCGGGGACATCGCCGACGCGCTTCTCGCCATGCGGGAGCTGAAACCGAGCCAGGTCCGGGTGATGACCTTTGTGCCGCAGAATGGCACACCGATGGAGGATTTTGAGCCGCAGAACCACGATATGGAACTGAAAATCATCGCCCTGATGCGGCTGCTGAACCATCAGGCGCTGATTCCCGCCTCCCTCGACGTGGAAGGCATCGAAGGTCTCGAAAGCCGGATCAACGCCGGCTGCAACGTCGTGACCTCGATCATCCCGCCGACGTCGGGACTGGCCGGCGTCGCCCAGAGCACCATGGACGTCGGCGAAGGGTACCGCACCGTCGCCGGGGTCGAACCCCGTCTCAAAGCCCTCGGCCTCCGCGTCGCCGACAGCGACGAATACAAAGCCTGGCTGAAGGAAGCGCGATGACAAAGGTCTGTGTCATCGGCGGCAAACTCCAGGGAGTGGAAGCGTTGTATCTGGCGAACAAGGCCGGCATGGAGACAACGCTGATTGACCACTCAAATTCACCATTAGGTAAAAATTTTTGCGGTAGATTTATTTGCCAAGATGTGGTACAATATACTACGGATTTAATAAAGATCCTGGAAGAGGCGGATTTTGTCCTTCCGGCGCTGGAAGACAAAGAAGTTTTGTCCGTTTTGGCAAAACTGGCCGAAGAACACGATATCCGACTCGTCTACGACCGGGAAGCCTACGCGATCACGTCCTCCAAACAGCGGAGCGACGCGCTCATGGCCGAACATGGCCTGCCCTGCCCGCGTCACTATCCCGAAGGGGATTTCCCTTATATCGTCAAGCCGTCGTCGATGAGCTGCAGCGAAGGGGTTGAAAAATTCACCGATCCCGAAAAGCTGGCGTCGTTTCTCGCCGCTCATCAGGGGGAAGCGTGGATCGCCGAGGAATTCCTCGAAGGCCCGTCCTACTCCATGGAAGTCATCGGCGTCCCCGGTGATTACCGCGCCTGCTTCACGACGGAGATCCTGATGGACAAGGACTACGACTGCAAACGCGTGCTGTCCTGTCCCGATCTCGATCCGGCCCTGAAACAACAGCTGAAAGAAGAGACGCTGGCCCTCGCCGAGATGGTGCGTCTCCACGGGATCATGGATGTGGAAGTCATCGAGACCGACGGCGTCCTGCGGATTTTAGAAATCGACGCCCGCATTCCCAGCCAGACGCCGATCACCGTTTACCACGCCACCGGCCTCAACATGATGGCGGAGCTGGCGGAGGTCTTCGGCAGGAACGGCGCGACGGCGAAAGCGAAGGAGCTTTTGGAACGGGAACGCTACGTGTCCCTGGAGCAGATCCTCGTGGATGGAACGGTCGTCCGTGTCCTCGGTGAGCGTGTTCTCGCCGCCGCGGGAACGCTCTCCCATCGTTATGGTTTCTGCGGCGCCGACGAGGCGCTGACCGATTACGAACCGGCCAAGGATCGCTGGACCGCCACGCTGATCTGCGTTGCCGACAGCCGCGCCGAACTCAGCGCCAAACGGCAGCGGATCCCCGGGGAAATATCCCGCCTGATCGGCGCCGACGTCGATTTTTACGACGAGGAGCCGGATCACTGAATTTCGTTTGTTGGTGCGCAGCGCACGACAGAGATAAAGTACTTTATTCAAAAGCACTAAAAGAACAAGGAGGAAACTCAAACATGTTAATCGTAGGTGAACTCATTAACACAAGCCGCAAAGCGATCAAAGCCGCTGTTGAAGCCAAGGATGCCGCTTACATCCAGCAGATCGCGAAAGAACAGGCCGAAGCCGGCGCCGACTACATCGACGTCAACTGCGGCACCCAGTTCGGGAAAGAAGTCGAAACGATGGAATGGCTCGTTGAAACCATTTGCGAAGTCGTTAAAGACAAACCCCTCTGCATCGACAGCCCCGACGCCGGCGCTCTCGACGCTGGTCTGACCCTGGTCAAAAAACTGCAGCCCGACTTCCAGCCGATGATCAACTCCATCAACTACGAACAGGAACGCTACAAAGAAGTTCTTCCCCTCGTCACCAAACATGACGCGAAGATCACCGCTCTCCTGATGGATGACACCGGTATCCCCGACAGCGCCGAAAAACGTTTGGCCGTTGCCGACCATCTCTATGAAGGTCTCACCGCCGAAGGCGTTGCCGACGAAAACATCTATTTTGACCCCCTGATCCAGCCCATCAGCGTCAACGCTGAATTCGGCGTACAGGTTCTCGACACCGTCGCCGGTCTCACCGCCAAATATCCGAAATGCCACAAAATGTGCGGCCTCTCCAACATCTCCTTCGGTCTCCCCAACAGAAAGATCCTCAACAGCTTCTTCGTTGCTCAGACCATGGTTGTCGGTATGGACGGCTTCATCGTCAACCCCACCGACAAACTGATGATGGGTACCATCGCTGCCGGCCAGGCTCTCATCGGTAAAGACGATTACTGCATGGGTTATCTGACCGCTTCCCGTAACGGTCTCTATGACTAATCTTTAAAACAAGCGCATGGCGGAGGGGCTCCTCCGCCATGTCTTTTTATCCGTAACCGAGGTGAACCCCATGCCTTCCGAAAGCAACAAACGCTACTATCGCAAACACGTCGATTTTTTCCGCCTGCTGGAAAAAATCAAGCTCTGGCCCTCCCGCAACGGCACGCTCCACGGAATCCGTTCCATCTCCTACAAAGGGGAATACGCCATCATCACCACCCACTGCGGGCAGACGTTTATGGTCCGGAACTCAAAAAATTCCCGTGCCGCCCGCTGGCTCAGAAATAAGTGGATGCGCGGCACCTGCAAAAAATGCGGAATCCCCGATTGGAAACTGGAAAAATACTCCAAAACGTACTTCACGCAGAGCTACGGTTCGGAATTGAAGGACTGACCGTCCTTGTATTTTTCGAGTGTTGCCGTCGGTGTTTCCCGCGCGCCGCGGCGGATGTTCATCAAAAAGGTATAAGATTTTTCTGAAAAAAAGATAAATTTGAAGTTATAATAAACATAAAAACTATTGCATTTATATTGAGAATTTAGTAAAATAATACCAATAAAGCAATAAAGGAGATGTTTACCATGGAATTACAAAGCTTCATGGAAGCCGTTAAAGCGAAGAACCCCAACGAACCCGAATTCTTCCAGGCCGTGGAAGAAGTCGCGATGACATTGATCCCCTACATCAATGAACATCCCGAATATGAGGAAGCCAAGATCCTCGAACGGATGGTTGAACCGGAACGCGTCATCATGTTCCGTGTTCCCTGGGTCGATGATAAAGGTGAAATCCAGATCAACCGCGGTTATCGCGTTCAGATGAACAGCGCCATTGGCCCCTATAAGGGCGGTCTTCGTCTTCATCCCTCCGTTAATCTCGGATTGTTGAAATTCCTTGCCTTTGAACAAGTTTTCAAAAACAGCTTGACGACCTTACCGATGGGCGGCGGCAAAGGCGGTTCTGATTTTAATCCTCATGGCAAGAGCGATGCGGAAGTGATGCGTTTCTGCCAGGCCTTTATGAGTGAATTATATCGTCATATCGGCCCTGATACCGACGTTCCCGCCGGCGATATCGGCACCGGCGCCAGAGAAATCGGCTATATGTTTGGTCAGTATAAAAAGCTCACCAATGAATTTACCGGCATTCTCACTGGGAAGGGCATGTCCTTCGGCGGCAGCTTGATTCGTCCTGAAGCCACCGGTTACGGTCTGCTTTATTTCGTCAATGAAATGATGAAAACGAAAGGCGACACCCTTGCCGATAAAACGGTTGTTATTTCCGGCGCGGGCAATGTTGCCCTTTATGCTACGGAAAAAGCTCAGGAATACGGTGCTAAGGTTGTTACCCTCTCGGATTCCAACGGCTATATTTATGACCCCAACGGGATTGATCTTGCTGTCGCGAAACAGATTAAAGAAGTCGAACGCGGAAGAATTAAGGAATACGCGGAACGTGTTCCCGGCAGTGTATACACGGAAGGTTGCCGTGGCATCTGGAGCGTAAAATGTGACGTTGCTCTGCCCTGCGCAACACAGAACGAACTGAATGGTGAAGAAGCGCAACAGCTGGTTGATAACGGTGTAAAATATGTGGCTGAAGGCGCCAATATGCCCTCTACTCCCGAAGCCATTGAAGTTTATTTCAAAAATAACATCTATTATGCTCCCGGTAAAGCCGCAAACGCCGGCGGTGTGGCCACCAGCGGTCTGGAAATGTGCCAGAACTCCATGCGTTATAATTGGACGAGAGAAGAAGTCGATGCCAAACTTCATGGCATTATGACTGACATTTATGAAAACGCCTACAATGCCTCTATTCTCGCCGGAGAAGAAGGAAATCTGATGATTGGCGCCAACATTGCCGGTTTCAAGAAAGTCGCCGACGCCATGCTCGCTCAGGGTCTTGTCTGAGCCTCTTAAAACCGCGTAAGCCAAAGAGAACGGCTTTCGGCGCGGACGGTAAAAACCCGTCCCGCGCCGAAAGCCGTTTTTCATTATGCTTTGCTGAGCCGCAGTTTGGCTTTGATTTTTTTAAACTCCGGCGGGATCTCTTTTTTCTTCACGGCGGCCTCGCTGCCGGCTTCTTTTGCCGTCTCGTAGTACCAGCATTTGAAACGGACCAGCTCCAGCATGTCGTTTAGATCCGCGAGCTGCCGTTCCAAAGCCTCTTTTCGCGCCAAAAAGAGCTCCAGCCGCTCCTCAATGGAATCGTCGCCCCGCTTCACCATGTCGATGAAAGCTTTGATCTCCCGAATGGAAAGCCCCGTTTTTTTTAAGCACTCAATGACTTTCAGCGTTTCGTAATCGGCGTCGCGGAAGACGCGCCGCCCGCCGTCGGAACGCTCCACAAAGGGGAGCAGTCCCTCGTTATCGTAATAACGGATGGTCGAGGCGGGAAGGTTCATCAGTTTTGCCATTTCTCCGACGGTATATACCATGTTTTGTCCTCCTCCATGATTGAAACTTAAAGTTCACTTGAATGATCGCTTTTTATTGTAACGGAAGACCGCGGTTTTGTCAAAACAAAATATGACCATCATCCGGTTAAAAAATTGCAAAAGGGAAAAGCCGTCGGGCGGCGAAATAATAAAGATAGAGTAATCTAACTAACTTCAACGCGGCTTCCGGCTTTTTGGGGTCGGCGCGGAATCCGCCGCCTCGCCGTTGGTTCGGGAGGTACAGGGAGGTGTCTCCATGAGACAATTTACCGTTACGGGCATGAGCTGCGCCGCCTGCAGCGCCAGGGTGGAAAAGGCCGTTGCCAAAGTGGCAGGGGTCGAATCCTGCTCCGTCAGCCTGCTCACCAACTCCATGGGTGTTGAGGGTACCGCCGCCGACGGCGATATCATCGCCGCCGTGGAAAACGCCGGCTACGGCGCGTCGCCCAAGGCCGCGTCCGCTGTTTCCGCCGCGCCGGCCGACGATGATGAATCGCCCCTGGCCGATAAGGAAACGCCCCGTTTGAAAAAGCGTCTCATCGCGTCCGTCTGCTTTTTGGCGGTGCTGATGTACGTTTCCATGGGGCACACGATGTGGGGCTGGCCCCTGCCGCCCTTTATGGCGGAAAACCACGTGATGATGGGCATCGTGCAGCTGCTGCTGTCCACCGCCGTCATCGTCATCAACCAGCGCTTTTTCATCAGCGGTTTTCAGAGCCTGCTGCACCGCGCCCCCAACATGGATACCCTCGTGGCCCTCGGCTCCGCCGCTTCTTACGGCTACAGTCTCTGGGCGCTCCTCGCCATGACCGACGCCCAGATGAAGGGCGACCTTGACGCCGTCGCCGGTTATATGCACGGTTTCTATTTTGAGACGGCGGCGATGATCCTGACGCTGATCACCGTCGGCAAGCTGCTGGAATCCCTCTCCAAGGGGCGCACCACCGACGCTCTGAAAGGGCTGATGAAGCTGGCGCCGAAGACGGCGGTCATCGTAGTCGGCGGCGAGGAACAGACCGTTCCCATCGACCGCGTCAAAAAGGGCGATCTCTTTGTCGTGCGCCCCGGGGAGAACATCCCCGTGGACGGCGTCGTCGTGGAGGGAAACAGCGCCGTCAACGAGGCGGCGCTGACCGGGGAGAGCGTTCCCGTCGATAAGACCGTCGGCGACCTCGTTTCCGCGGCCACGGCCAACCAGTCGGGGTTCCTCTGCTGCGAGGCGACACGGGTCGGCGAGGATACGACGCTCTCTCAGATCATCCGCATGGTCAGCGACGCCGCGGCGACCAAAGCGCCCATCGCCAAAATCGCCGACCGCGTTTCCGGCGTCTTCGTCCCGGCGGTGATCTCCGTCGCCGCGCTCACCTTTATCGTCTGGATGCTGCTGGGCCGGCCCGTCGGCACGTCGCTGACGCGGGCCGTCGCCGTGCTCGTCATCAGCTGCCCCTGCGCTCTCGGCCTGGCCACGCCGGTGGCCATTATGGTCGGCAACGGCATGGGGGCGAAGAACGGGATTTTGTTCAAGACCGCCGTTTCCCTGGAGGAAGCCGGCAAAGTCGAAGTGATGGCCCTGGATAAAACGGGCACCATCACGGCGGGGGAACCGAAGGTCACCGACGTCCGCCCCGCCGCCGGCGTCAGCGAAACGGAACTGCTCACCGCCGCTTACGCTTTGGAACGGAAGAGCGAACATCCCCTCGCCAAAGCGATTCTGGCGAAAGGGGAGGCGGAGGGGATCTCCGCCGAGGACGTCAGCGATTTTAAGGCGCTGCCCGGCAACGGTCTCACCGCCCGCTGGCGGGGCCGCTCCCTGACCGGCGGCAGCTTTGCCTTCATCAGCGGCCGCTGTGACGTTCCCGGGCCGCTCCGCGACGATGCCGCCCGCTTTGGCGGGGAGGGCAAAACGCCGCTGCTCTTTGCCGAGGACGGCGAGGTCAAAGGCATCATCGCCGTGGCCGACGTCGTCAAGGAGGACAGCCCCGGCGCCATCGCCGAGCTGCGGAACATGGGCATCCGCGTCGTGATGCTCACCGGCGACAACGAACGCACCGCCGCCGCCATCGGCAAAACCGCCGGTGTCGACGAGGTCATTGCCGGCGTTCTCCCCGACGGCAAGGAAAGCGTGATCCGCTCCTTAAAGGAACAGGGCAAAGTCGCCATGGTCGGCGACGGTATCAACGATGCTCCCGCCCTGACCCGGGCCGATATCGGCATCGCCATCGGCGCCGGCGCCGACGTGGCCGTGGACGCCGCCGATATCGTCCTGATGAAGAACCGTCTCAGCGACGTGCCGGCGGCGATCCGCCTGAGCCGCGCCACGCTGCGGAACATTCATCAGAACCTCTTCTGGGCGTTCTTCTACAACGTCATCGGCATCCCCCTGGCCGCCGGGGTGTTCATCTCGGCGCTGGGCTGGCAGCTGAACCCGATGTTCGGCGCCGCCGCGATGAGCCTCTCCAGCTTCTGCGTGGTCACCAACGCCCTGCGGCTGAACCTCTTTGATCTGCGGGACAGCCGCAGAGATAAAAAGAGGAACAAAAAACAGACAGCGTTTCCGCCGGAAACGGCGATCAATCAATCCGAAGAAACGGAGGAAAATAAAATGGCAGAAAAGACCATCATGATCGAAGGCATGGCCTGCGGCCACTGCTCCGCCAGAGTGAAGAGCGCACTGGAAGCTCTGGACGGCGTTGCCGCCGCCGATGTCAGCCACGAAACGAAAAAAGCCGTCGTCACCCTGGAAAAGGATGTGACCGACGACGCGCTGAAAAAAGCCGTGGAAGATCAGGATTATCAAGTCGTCTCGATTTCCTGAAAATCCGCCCGTCAAAAAAAGTTCGCGCCGCTCAAAAGGAGCGGCGCGGCTTTTTTATGGAATTACGAAACGGAGGCGGTGGGGGAGGATCTCCGCCGTTACCCGGTCGGTGGTGATGATCTCGCCGTCGATACAGACTTGGGTCGGCGTTTCCGTCCGGACGGAGACTTTGCGGCCCCGCCGGTAAGTGATGTATTTTTGATAACGGGGGTCGTCCAGATGGGTGCCGGCTTTGTAGCCGCCGACCATCTTGGCGAACTGTACTTTTGAAAGAGGGCGGACGGCGCAGATTTCCAGGAGGCCGTCGTCGATTCTCGCTTTCGGCGCGGCGCGGAAGCCGCCGCCGCAGCAGCTGCCGTTGGCGAAGGAGACGAGGAGAAAATCACCGGTCAGCGGCGGTTCGTCGTCGATGCTGATTTCCATGGCGATGCCGAGGCGGTGGAGCAGGACGCGGTTTAGGAGGGAAAGGACGTAGGCGGCGGTGCCGGGGACATACTCGCTGAAACGGTGGACGTCGGCGGCGGTCTGGGCGTCGACGCCGATGTTGACCATGTTGACGCCGCAGAGGCCGAGGTCGGTGGCGATGGCGTCGATGGGTACGGCTTTCGCCGCGGCGGTCTTGGCGATGTCGCGGAAGTCCGCCCGATTCGGGAAAAAGCGGGCAAAGTCGTCGCCGGTGCCGCAGGGGATCAGCGCCAGCTCGCTTACGCCGGGGCGCTCCAAAATGCCGTTGACGGTTTCGTTCAGGGTGCCGTCGCCGCCGATGGCGTAAAACCGGGCGGCGGTGTCCTTATCGTAGGCGGCGGCGAAGCGCTTCGCGTCGCCGACGGAGGTCGTGACGCGGAGCTCGTAATCGAAACCGAGTTCCGCCGCGGCGGCGGCGATTTGGTCCGGCAGGTCCCGCTGGAATTTTTTCGTGCCGGCAACAGGGTTCAGCAAAAAGACGTGTTTCAGGGCAGCTGTTTCACTCATGGGTACTCCTTACAGCAGTAATAATCCGCAAACCCCGCCGATCAGCAGCAGCAGGAGCGGGGAGAGTTTAAAACGGAAGGCCAAAAAGACGAGGAGGGCGAAGAGCGCCCAGCCACAGGCGGCGGTCACCGCGTCGCCAAAGTTGAAGAGGGCGTTTTTCAGCAGGCTCACCGTGGCCGCCAGAATCAGGCCGCAGGCGCAGGGGATGAGGCCGTAAAAGACCTGTTTCATCCGGGGATGATGGGTGATATCGGGGATGAAGTGATTTAAAAGCAGGATCAGCGCGGTGGGCAGCGTCACCAGCGCCAGCGAGGCGGCGACGCCGCCGCAGACGCCGCCGGTGAGGTAACCGGCAAAGGTGGCCATGTTGATGCCGACGGGTCCCGGCGTCACTTCGGAAATGGCGATGAAATTGCTGAGGTCGTTCAGGGTGAACCAGTCGTAGCGCACCGCCATGTCGTGGAGATAGGGCAGCGTGGCGTAGCCGCCGCCGACGGCGAAGATGCCGGTTTTTAAGAACTCGAGGACGAGCAGAAGGAAATCAGGCATGATCCGCTTTCCCCCTTCCCGCTAAAATCAGCCCGGCCAGGGTGCCGCCGATGGCGAAAAAGACCGGGTTAAAGCCGGTGAGCAGCGAGCCGGCGGCGACGATGACGAAGATCGCCGCCGTGAAAACGTCTTTGACGCCGCTCTTCGCCATTTTCCAGAGGGCCTGGGCGATGATGGCCAGAACGGCGATGTTCAGCCCGTTAAAAACGCTCTGTACCGCCGGGATCTCGGCGAAGCGGCGGAAGAACGCGGCGATGACGGTGATGATGACAATGGCCGGGATCATCACGCCGCAGGCGGCGGCGACGGCGCCTTTGAAGCCGCCGAGACGGTGGCCGAGGAATACCGCCATGTTGACGGCGATGACCCCGGGCAGCGACTGGGCCAGGGCAAAAAGCTCGTAGACTTCTTCCGCTTCGATGATTTCCAGCCGTTTGACGAATTCGCTCTCGATCAGCGGCAGCATCACATAACCGCCGCCAAAGGCCATGCAGCCGATTTTCAGATAGGTGAGAAAGATGGCAAAAACGGACATGTCCGCGGGAAGTCCTCCTTTCCGCCGCGGCGGGCGCGGTTTTGTCTTTTTATATTATAGACGAAACGGCGGCGGGATTCAATAGAACCGCCGCCGGATTTTTCCCGCCGAGAACACAGTTTGTTCACAATGATATCGTTGCTTTATCAAAAAAACGGTCTATACTTTGATGTAAGTTCAAAAACAAAGGAAGTGTTGCTTTGTGAGTGATGCGTTTAACCGGGAAGACCAAGGGAATCAGGGCGGTTTTCCTTCTGCCGATACACCGGAACCAAATGCCCATATCTGGCATGATGATGAGGCGACGATGTTTCAAAAAGTATCGCCGCCGGAACCGCCGCTTTACGCCGAAAAAGACGCGGCCGCGCCGACCGAGGAACCGCGGTACGAAGCGCCGCCGAAAAAGCGCTCCGGGTTCCGTTCCTTTTTAAAGGGATGTCTCGTGACGGTGATGGCTGCGATGATGATCTTTTCGACGGCGACCAGCGCTTTTCTGCTGAAAGAGCGTCTTGACGAAAAGGCGCATATTTCCGCCGCGCCGACGGTGACTCAGAACGCCGACGGCGACGAGGTGACGGCGACGAAGACGAGCAGCGGCAGCCTCAGCGTTTCCGAAATCAACACCAAGGTATCCCCCTCGGTGGTGCTGATCACCGGCACCGGCTTTACCGGCGGCGGTCAGGGCAGCGGCGTCATCATCAGCGATAACGGCTATATCGTCACCAACGCCCACGTCGTTTCCGGGTTCAGCGACCTGACGGTGACACTGAACGACGCTGACAAAACGGAATATCCCGCTTCCGTCGTCGGTTCCGACGCCCTGACGGATCTGGCGGTCATCAAGATCGACGCGAAGGGACTTCCCGCCGCGGAACTGGGAACTTCTTCCACCCTCCAGGTGGGGCAGGACGTCGTCGTCATCGGCAACCCCCTCGGCTCCGAGTTTACCGGCTCGGTAACGACGGGCATCATCTCCGCTCTCGACCGTCAGGTGCAGATGTCGCAGGATGAGGTCTATACCTACATCCAGACCGACGCCGCCATCAACGCCGGGAATTCCGGCGGCCCCTTAGTGAATATGGAAGGCCAGGTCATCGGCATCAACGCGGCGAAGATCGACACCTCCGTCGCCGAAGGAATGGGCTTTGCCATCCCCGTTGATGACGTGGTCCCCATCGTCAACGACCTCATCGACTACGGCTACGTCAAGAGCCGTCCCTATATCGGCATCAGCGGCGAAAGCCTCAGCGAGCAATTCACGGAACGGTATGATCTTCCCCAGGGCGTCCACGTGACCTCTGTTTCCGCCAACAGTCCCGCGGCCGATGCCGATCTCCGCGTGGACGATATCATCACCGCCATCAACGGCACGGCGGTGACTTCCATCGGTCAGCTGAACCTCGTTAAGAACAAGCTCTCCGTCGGCGATACCGTGGAGCTGACGGTCTACCGCTATTCTGATAAGGAGACCATCACCGTAACGCTGGAATTGGCAGAAATGCCCCAGAACCTTCAATAAACAGCGGGGCCCCGACGTTTTGTCACGCCGGGGCCTTTTTGATGGGCAGGGCATGATGTTCCCGCCGTCAGAAGCGTTTTTCAGCGATGTCCTTCCTGTTCCCAGCGAACAAGGTCGAGGAGGATCGGTTTCAGGGCGAGGGCCCGTTCGGTGAGCTCATATTCGACGCGGACGGGGATTTCCATGTATTCCCGCCGCAGGACCAGCTCATCCTTTTCCATTTCCTTCAGCGTTTTGGAGAGCATCGTGTTGGAAATGCCCTGTACGTTCCGGAGCAGATCGTTATAGCGGCTTTTGCCGTTGACGGCCAGGGAACATAAAACGGGCAGTTTCCATTTGCCGCCGATGGCGTTCATCGCTTTTTGGATGAAACACTGTTCGGAACAGGGGCAGGGTTTTGTTTCGGACATGACGCTCCTCCTTTTAGCTCAGCTTTTTCTTATCAGCACAGTTTTTTTTGCGTTATTGACGGGGATTTCGTTTCACGTTATAATCATATCAGATAAGAATTCCGTTGTAAAGAAGAAAAGTTTAGCGGGTAAAGCCGCCGCCGCGGAGTATTCTTTGCGCAACACAGACAGATTAGGAGGAAACAAAATGATTGCCGAAAACGTAAAAAAAGTATTTGATGAAAACCTCTGGTTCCTTTCCACCTGCGGTGAGGAACCCAACGTCGTGCCCGTCGGTTTCAAACGCGTGACTGACGACGGCAAATTCACCATCGGCGCGGTGCTGCTCGAGGCGACGCTGGAAAACATCAAAGCCAACGGCAAAATCGCCATCGCCGCCTGCGACCCCGCTTCCGCCGAAGCCTATCAGGTCAAGGGCACCGCGGAACTCGTCAGCGCAGGGCCGGACTTCGATTTCTTCGCCGACCTGGCCAAGGAAACGTTCAAAGGGGCCATCCCCGCCAAATGCGCCGTGGTGGTGACGCCGGAAAAACTGATCGTAGCCAGCCCGAACAGCCAGAACAAAGAGGAACTGCCGCTCTGAGGCAAAAAACCGGCCGCGGAACCGCCCGCTGAAAAAGGGATGACGTCTTTCGCCCGCCGCCGCGGCCGGCTTTCCGCGGGCGAGGAGGGGAATCACCGGCCTGACCGGTGATTTTTTTCTTGCCTTTTGCGGCGGAATCATGTAGTATGATAGCATATACAAAAAGAGAAGGGGAATTTCAATGAATGAAGAAGCGATCCGGGAAGCCGTCTCGGAATTTATCGATGCTTATCCCGTATGTGAGTATTTTTTTCTGTCCACCGACGAACTGACGCTGTCGCCGGAGGTGAAGATCCTCTGTGATCAGGACGCCGCCGTTTACGGTGAGCGCCGCAGCGTCCCCGTGGCGCCGGAAAAGTATGAGAAGTGCGAGGCGAACATCAGGCGCTTCCCCGGCGCGTTCCTCTTTGACGCCGTCTATGAGGTCGCCGACGCCTACGACCTGGAACGCTGCGGCGAGGCCCGCCGCGCCCACGCCGCCCTCGTCTCCGATCTGCGGGCCGAATTCGAACGGCGCTTCGGCGAAACGCTGGTCTTAAGCATCAGCTGTGACCTCTGCGGGGACTGCCCCTGCCCGAAAAAGCCCTGCAAAAAGCCGAAGGAAGCCGTCTTTTCCATGGACAGCTACGGCGTGCAGATCATGAAGACCCTGGCGGATATGGACATCGTTTACGATTACGGCATCGACACCGCCGTTTATTTCACGCTGATCTTATTCGATCCGGAGGGAAAATAATGGACTATCCGTATCATACCGAGAAAACCGAGAGCGATCGCGTCCCGGTGGCGGAATTTCTCGACCGTTTTGTCGACGTGGCGAAGTTCCTCCGCTTCTGCGAATCCTGCGAGAACTACAACGTCGGCTGGGGCTGCCCGCCTTACGATTTTGATCCCCTCGATCTTTGGCGTCGGTACAGCGAAGTGAAAGCCGTTGGCGTGCGGATCGTCTTTGACGAAAGCGTCGTTGGCGCCAAACTGGATCACGAAGCGTGGACCGAGCTGTACGACACGGTGATGCGCCGGGAAAAGGGGAAGCTCTACCGCGAACTGAAAGAGGAAGAGCGCGCCGGGGAAGGGCGTTTTATGCTCCACGCCGGCGGCGGCTGCCCCGTCTGCGAGAAACCGTGCCGCCGCGAGGAGGGGCCCTGCCGCCACCCCGAAGAGGTGCGCTATTCCATCGAGTCCCTCGGCGGCGACGTCTGCGCCGTCACCGAGGAACTGCTGGGTTACGGCATCTGCTGGATCGAGGACGGAAAGATCCCCGCGTATCTCAGTTTGGTCGGTGGAATGCTCTGCCGCTGAAAAGAAAAAGCGCCGTCTCCCGTTTCGGGAGACGGCGTCCGTTTGTCTTTGGGAGCAATTAAATGAACTGGATCGTCACGCCGTTGGGATCCTTCACGAAGAAAAAGGCGACGTTGGGGCCGGGGGAGAAAATCTCCGTGGCGTCAATGCCTTTTTCCAGGCAAAAGCGGCGCTTTGCCGCGACGTCTGCCACGTTAAACCCCACGGAGATACCGTCGCCGACGGGCGGCGCCGCTTCTTCCTCGATGAGTTCTATGGCGGTTTCTTCCGGCGCGGCGGTCAAAAAGACGATGCGCCGCCCGCCGGGGAGGCGCTGTTCCTCCGTGAGGCCGACGATGTCCCGGTAAAAGGCGACGGATTCCTCAAAACGCGCCGTGTGGATGGTGACATGAGCGATGGCCATAGCGTTATTCCTCCTTTTCCTTTGCTTGCTCCGCTTCGGCCTCGTCGATTTTGGCGAGATAGCTTTCAAAGAGGGGACCGTAGAGGTCGCCGGGGACGTTTTTCGCTTTGAGCTCGCTGAAAAGCGCCCGGCTCTTTGTATAGTCGCCGCGGTAAAAAGCTTCCAGCCCGCGGACGCTGTCGATGTAGAGCGCGTAGGTGCCGTTGGCTTCGGCCTCGGTGAGGAGGGGCGCTTCCCGCTCCATCCATTTCAGCGCCGCGGCGGGGCGGTCCGAAAGGCAAAGGCCGATGATGTACTGACTGAGAAAGGTCACCCGGATCTTTTTCGGCAGCTCCGTCATTTTGACGTTCCGTTTCAGGGCGTCCATTTTTTCCCAGTCCTTTTCCAGGATGTAGACGGGGAGTTTCAGCGTGGCGAGGATGTGCTTTTCCTTCCGGTTGCTGTTCTTGGCGATTTTTTCGTCGATCAGGGCGAGATAAGCGTCGTAGTCCTTCTTTTCCCAGGCCAGTGTCAGGGCGTCCTTTTCCACTTCCTGTCCTTTGCTGCGGCGGCGCTGGGTCAGCGTAAAGATGATGACGCCGATGACGGCGACGATGACGATATAGATCATAGGGAACCGTCCTCCTTATAAAGGGTCCATTCGTCCCACTCAAAGGCGGGGCTCATCACGCAGGAGACAACGGCGTCCCCCGCGGGAGCGAACGCTGTCTGCCAGGTGTTCGCCGGGACAAGGCAGCTGAGGTTTTCCTCGCTGAGGGTCACGGCGGCGGTTTCGGCGGGAGTTTCGCCGGTGCCGCCGAGGGTCAGCGTCAGCGGCCCGCCGCGGTGGAAGAGCCACAGCTCGTCGCCGCGGACTTTATGCCAGGCGGCGCGCTCCCCGGCGGGAAGCAGATAGAATATGTGGGAAACGGCGCCGTCCCGGCGGTAGGTCTCCCGGTAGAAACCGCCTTCGGCGTGGCGCTTCATCGCCGCGGCGGAAAGATCTTGTTTCAGGTTCATGGCGTCCTCCCTCCCGCGGCGCTGCCGCGGACATGTCATGTCTATTATAATACACTTTCGCCGGTATGGAAAGGGATTTTTCCCGCGGAAAAGAAAGCGTTTCCTTTTTCGTCGATTTATGGTATACTGTTCCTGAACAAATTTTTATTTATGATTTATCACAAAAGGAGTGATCTTATGCTCAATTATGCCCGCGCCGAGCTGAAGCAGAGCGCGAAAACCCGGCTCAACGGAAACTGGGGGCTGAACATCGTCGTCGTCCTCTTCGTTGTCGCCATTCCCGCCGTCGTCCTCGGTATCGTCGACGGCGTGCTGCAGCTGTGTGCCGCCCTCACCTCGGAAGTGGGCTCCGACGGCGGCGCGGCGCTGATCTCCCTGCTTTCCTCTCTCGTCAATCTCGGCGCGACCATCCTTTTTTTGGGGCCGCTGACCGTGGCCTACAATTGGTTCTCCCTCGTCTTTATGAGAGGGCAGACGCCGGATTACATCTATCCTTACCGCACGGCCTTCAGCGAAGTGAACTACATGCGCTTTATGCTGACGTACTTCATGATGCAGCTGTTTATCTTCCTCTGGTCGCTGCTGTTCATCATCCCCGGTATCGTCAAGAGCTTTTCCTACGCCATGACGCCGTTCATCCTGATGGATCACCCGGAAATGGAATGGAAGGAAGCGATCACCGAAAGCCGCCGCCTGATGGACGGTCATAAAGGCGATCTCTTTGTGCTCTACCTTTCCTTCATTCCCTGGCTGCTGCTGACGTGCCTCACCATGGGGATTCTGCTGATCTACGTCACGCCCTATATGCAGATGACTGTCGCCAACTTCTACCGCGGCTTAAAGGAAGAGGACATCGGCGTCACCCGGGCGCTGCCGAATCAGACCATGTAAAAGAACTTTTGTCTAAGCGAACGCGGACGGGTTTTCCCGTCCGCGTGTTTTTTGTTTACGTACCGCGCTTTAATAGCATACTTTACAGGGTCTTCGGCCCATCGCTTCGGCCTCCGACCGTGTTACTTCCCTCAGCTCGTGGCTGGGGTCGGCGTTTTCCAGGCCGTCACAGTTGCGGTATTTGTGATAGACCTCCGCATATTCGCTGATGAGTACAAAGACGGTTTCTTCTTCGGCGGCGGCTTCCCCGGCGGCCCACCCGGCAGGGAGCGCGCCGTATGTGACGTAGCGCAGGCTGACCCAGCCGCTGTAATGATCCCACGCCGCGAAGCCCCACATCCCCGAGGAATCGATCTCGCTCAGATAGATTTCGGCGCCGCGGGGAATCCGCGTGACGATTTCCGCGTTTCGGTTCGGTTCCTCCCTGAGGCTCAGCGGGTCGCGCTCCGTGGCGACGTAGTAGAGGCCTTCGGCGTAATTTTCCCCTTCAGTGCAGTAATCGAGATTCACCCATCCGGCGGCGCTGTGATAATCGGTATAACCCCAATGTCCTTTTGTTTTGGTCACCGTGATGTTCGCGCCCTTCGGCACGTAGGCCGTGACGGCGGCCTTGATGTCCGCTTTCTCCCGAATTCCCAAAGGAGTGCTTTCGGTCGTCACCGTGTAGGTCACGGGTTTTTCTTCGGGTTCCGCCGTTTCTTCCGCGGCTTCGGGCTCCGCGTTGGCGTCGGGCTCCGCTTCCGCTGTTGGGGTTGATTCTGCTGCCGCCGGGGGCGGCTCCCTGTTGCCCAGGGCGTATCCTGTGATGGCGCCGAGGAGCAACAGACAGACCGCGGCGAGAATGAGAATGGCGAGATTCTTTTTGTCCTTCATGAGCGCACCTTCCTTCCGCTTTTAAGCAAGCGCGGCTTCCGCCTTTCCCAAGGGGAAGAAATCGGAAAATAAAAAGGCCGAAGCTGGCATGGGAAACCAACCTCGGCCCAATCAAATCGCTTTGATTGCGGCGCGCAATAAAACCGGCCTTTATACGGGAAATAAACCGCCCCCCGCAAAGGACGCGCAACGACACGCTCCCCTTGTGACGGGGCGGAAAAACCTGTATAATGATAGGCGTGGTACAGTCTATGACTGTTGCGGAGGTGGTTGTGACACCAATGCAAGCCCCTCGGTGCTGTCACACCGTGGGGATGCCACATTTATTTTTTTACACCGCTTTATTTTCCGTAAGCTTATTATAACAGAGAAAGGGAAAAAAGTAAAATGATTTTGCCGGGATCGGCGCGGCGTTCGTGCCGCAGCTTTTCAAAACGCGGCGCGGTCGTTTTTTGTCCTATTTTCACCCCAAAGTACACTTAAATGATACTTAATGGTGAAAATCAAGGGTTTTTTGTCGGCGGAAGAAACAGGGGCTTTCCTTCGGCGCCGATGCTGATCCTTGCCGCCGGCGGTTTTCTTTCCTTCGGTTTTGTGGTATACTTTTGTTGTTATGAAGAATGTTTATCTCATCGGCATGATGGGCGCCGGCAAAAGCTGCATCGGCAGGATCGCGGCGAAAAAGACCCATCGCCGCTTCGTCGATACCGACGCTTTCATTGAGAAAGAGGCCGGTATGACCGTGGCGGAAATCTTTGAACAGGAAGGGGAGGCGGGCTTTCGCCGCCGCGAGACGGCGGCGCTGAAAAAGATCGGCCGGAACCGCGGCCAGATCGTGGCCTGCGGCGGCGGCGTCGTGGAGCGGAAAGAGAACATCGGCCTCCTGCGGAAATCGGGAACGGTGGTCTGGCTGAAACGCGATCTGGAAGAGACCCTTTCCCACCGCCGCGTCCGTCAGCGTCCCTTGCTCAAAGACGACGTCAATGTGATCTATACGCTGATGGAGCGGCGCGCGCCGCTCTATCGGAAGGCCTGTCATTTCACCGTCGTCAACAAGGGCGACCGCATGCGCACCGTCCGGGAGCTCCTGCGCCGCCTCGGCTGAGGTATGGAAAGCGCCTCTTTCGCATATCCATAGCGGTGAAAGAGGTGAGACCATGACGGATCGGAAACCGGATTTTTATGACTTCGCCGCGGCTTTCTTTCGGCGGGAGGCGGACAGCGTCGGCCCCAAGACCCGCTTTCGCCGGGATCTGAAGGCCGGCCGCCTGGAGGTGCTCCGCTTTGTCTTCGAGACGGAAGCCGTCTACGACGTGTTTTTCCCCGAAGCGGCGGTGAAGCGTCTCGTCACCGTCGGGCAGATGGCGGAGCTCCTTTCCCTCTGCCGCGGGGAAAGCGTAACGGAACATGAGGAGAACCGTGATGAAAAAAAGGTATGACATCGCCGTTATCGGCGGCGGCGCCGCGGGACTGGCCGCCGCCGTCACCGCCGCCGGCCGCGGTCGCTCCGCGCTGCTTTTGGAAAAGGAAAAGCGCGTCGGCAAAAAGCTTTTGGCCACCGGCAACGGCCGCTGCAATTATACGAATACCGCCGCCTCGGTCCGTGACTACCGCGGCGGCGACCCCGCTTTCGCCGCCGCCGCGCTGGAGCGGTTCGGCCCCGCCGCGACGACGGCTTTCTTTCACGATCTGGGCGTTCTGCCCTATGAGGAGGAAGAAGGGCGGGTCTATCCCCTGAGCCGTCAGGCCGCCGCCGTTCTGGACGCGCTCCGCTTCGCCGCGGACCGCCGCGGCGTCGAGACGCGGACGGAAACGAGGGTCACGGCCATCGTCCCGGAAAGGGGGCTCTTCCGGCTGGAAGCCGGGGAAGCGGCGTTCGCGGCGAAAAAGGTCATCATTGCCTGCGGCGGTATGGCCGGGCCGGAACTGGGCGGCTGCCGCGACGGTTACGGCCTGCTCGCCGCCTTGGGCCACCCGGTGACGGACATCGCGCCCTCTCTCGTGAAAATACGGACGGAGAACCGCCTGACCCGGCCGATGAAGGGCGTGCGTGTCCTCGGCCGCGCCGTGCTGAAAAAGCGGGGCGAAGCGGTTTCCGAGACCGCCGGTGAGTTCCTCTTCACCGACTACGGCGTCTCCGGCATTCCGGTGATGCAGCTCTCCCGGTCCCTCTGCTTTGATGAGCCGACCGCATTCGCGCTGGAGCTCGACCTCCTGCCCGCCTTTTCCCCGG
The DNA here is from genome assembly GCA_902796855.1 of uncultured Bacillota bacterium. Lineage (GTDB taxonomy): Bacteria > Bacillota > Dehalobacteriia > UBA7702 > UBA7702 > UBA7702. Next base: position 70,055 of record CADBQN010000005.1, read on the forward strand.
CAGACCTCGCCGACGAGCTGAAAAAACGCCGCGCCGATCTCGCGGCCGCGCCGACGGAGGATTTTCTCATCGGCATGGTGCCGAAGAAGGTCGGACAGGTCCTGCTCCGGGAAGCCCTCGGCAAAAGGGGCGGTGTCGCCGGGGATCTGACCGATGATGAGATTTTGGCGCTGGCGGAAACGCTGAAACGGTTCTCTCTGCCGGTCACCGGCGTCCTCGGCTGGAAGGAAGCCCAGGTCACCGCCGGCGGCGCGGAGACCTCGTTCTTCGACGGCGCCACCATGGAAAGCCGCCTCGTCCCCGGCCTCTACGCCGCCGGGGAAGTCCTCGACATCGACGGCGGCTGCGGCGGCTATAATCTGCAGTGGGCCTGGGCGTCGGGGCGTCTCGCCGCGGAAGCCGCCGTTTCAGCTCTGGAGAAAAAAGATGATTCGAATTGAAGGTCTGAAACTGCCCTTTTACTACGATGAGGAAGCGCTCCGCGCCGCCGCGGCCAAAGCGCTTGCCGTCGGCAAAAGGGAGATCGGCCCGGTGACCGTCGTCCGCGAGGCGACGGACGGCCGGAAAAAACCGAAACTGTATAAAGTCGTCACCGCGGAGTGCTCTCTGCCGCCGAAAAAGGAGGCTGCCGCGGTCAAAAGGGGGAAGGGCGTCGCTTACGCCGTTCCCTATGTTTACGAACTGCCGGAAAACCGCTACGGCGGCGCGGAACGTCCCGTCGTCGTCGGTGCCGGCCCCGCCGGTCTCTTCGGCGGTCTCGTCCTGGCCAAAGCCGGGCTGAAGCCGCTGATCCTCGAGGCCGGGGAAGAGGCCGCCGTCCGCCGCCGCGATATTCTGTCCTTCTGCGCCGGCGGGCCGCTGAAAGAACACAGCAACATTGAGTTCGGCGAGGGCGGCGCCGGGATGTTCTCCGACGGCAAGCTGACCACGGGGACGAAAGACCGCCGCCACCGCTTCATCATCGAGACGATGATCGGCCACGGCGCGCCGGAAAGCATCGGTTATCTGGCCAAGCCCCACATCGGCTCCGATTATCTGGGGACGATGACGGAGAACCTGCGCAGAACCATCCTCTCTCTCGGCGGCTCCTTTCGCTTTCTCTGCCGCCTGACGGATTTCCGGCTGGAGAACGGCGGCCTGAAAGCCATCGTCGTTACCGGGGAGAACGGGGAGGAGACGATCCCCTGCGACCGTCTGCTGCTGGCCGTCGGTCACAGCGCCCGTTCCACGGCGGCGCGGTTATATGAACTCGGCGCCGACGTGGCGCGAAAGCCCTTTTCCGTCGGCGTTCGCATCGAGCATCTGCAGCGGGAGCTGAACATCGCCCAATACGGCGCGGAGAACGCCGCTGTCACCGCCGACTACAAGCTCTCCTGCCATCTGGCCAACGGCCGCTCGGTCTATACGTTCTGCATGTGTCCCGGCGGCGTTGTCGTGCCGGCATCGTCGGAACCGGGAACGGTGGTGACAAACGGCATGAGCGAGTGGGCCCGCGGCGGTGAGAACGGCAACAGCGCCCTTCTCGTCTCGGTGCGCCCCGACGATTTTCCCGGCGACGATCCCTTCGGCGGCGTCCGCTTCCAGCGGGAGCTGGAAGAAAAGGCCTTTGCCCTCGGCGGCGGCGGTTATTTCGCCCCGGCCCAGCGGGCGGAGGATTTCCTCGCCGGAAGGGTGACGTCCTCCTGGGGCAAAGTGCGCCCGACCTACCGTCCCGGCGTCACCATGGCCGACCTCAACGCCTTGTTCCCCGCCTTTGTCCGGGAAAGCCTCAAAGAGGCCCTGCCGCTCCTCGGTAAAAAGCTGAGCGGTTTTGACGACGGCGACGCCGTGCTGACGGCGGCGGAAACGCGTTCCTCCTCGCCGTATCGGATCCTCCGCGATGAAAACGGCAGCTCGGCGCTGTACGGCGTTTTCCCCGCCGGTGAGGGCAGCGGCTACGCCGGCGGCATCATGTCCTCGGCGGCGGACGGCATGCGCGTTGCCGAGGCGATCATAAAAGGTTCATAAAAACACCTTTTCAAATGAAAAAAAATGGTGTACAATAACGGTAGAGACAAACAAAAACGGGAGAGGGCGGAACGCGTCGTTCCGTGCAACCGAACGCTCCCCTTTTGAGAAAGATAAGACCCGCGGCACGGTTCTCACCGCGGAAAAGGAGGTCGTGAAAGAATGAAAGTGCTGAAAGGAATCCTGCTGATCTTTTCCTCCATGGCGGCGATGGCCGCTGTCGTCTACGCGGTGCTGCAAAAGAGAGAGGAATGCATTGAAGGCGCGATTTCCCTGCTGGACAAAGTAAAAGGCGTCTGCGACCCGCTCTTTGAACGCGTCGGCGGCTTTTTTGACCGCGTCTTCACCGAAAACGATTTCATCCTCGCCGACGACGATGACGAGGAACTGTTCGAGGATTGAGTAAAAAAAGTGACCTTTGGTCCGAAAACGGAAGTGCCCCGCGGCGCTTCCGTTTTTTTATGGGAGATAAAAAGAGGCCGGAGCGGTCCTTTTCCGGCGGCCCCTTGACATTCAAGGTGACTTGAGGGTTATAATATAATAATAAAAGGGTTTTAGAACCCCGGGTCATCCGCTGACCGATCTTTGACGATAAGGAGCCGCGCGGGAGGAAAGGCATTGTCCGCGGCGGGATTTGAAGGTAAAAATGTTCGACCGTCCCCATGAAAGGAAGCGTTTTTATAAAGGGATTGTTTTGGCCGTCACGTCCAGTATAACCTACGGTCTGTTCTCCGTTTTTCTCTATCTCGGCGAAAACACCGGCAGCTGGAGCGATTGGTGGGCGCTGCCCTTTGCCGCGTCGGCGGCGGGTTTTTTGTTCCTGTGCATGATCGGCGAGGTCTTCGTGGAGTTCTTCGCGGGGCTCTTTGTCTTTCTCGGTCCCGGGTTTCGGGAGCGGCTCGTCGCCGTCGGGAAGCTGCTGAAAAGCCGGAACGGCCTGACGATGATCGGCTGCGCTTTCTTAGGCGGCCCCGTCGCGACGACATCGTACTGCATCGGGCTTCTGACCGCCGGCGGCGTCGTCGCCGCGATCACGGCGACCTGCTCCGTCATCGGCGCCGCCTTCGGTCATTTTGTTTTCGGTCAGAAACTCAGTCCGCGGATGATCTGCGGGATGATGCTCTGTCTCCTCGCTTCCGTCGCCATCTCGGGCACCGCGCTGTTCGAGGAGCGCATCAGCTTTGTCGGCTGCGCCGTCTCCTTCATCGCGGCTCTGGGCTGGGGCATCGAAGGCTGTGTCGGCGGCGTGATCACCGCCTCCGTCGACGGCAGAATCGCCGTGCTGATCCGGGAATGGCTTGCGGCCTTTACGGAGCTTTTTCTCGTCCTGCCTCTGCTCGGCCTCGCCCTCCGCGGCTTTTCCGCCGGCGCGGCGGACGTTTCCGTTCTGTATTTTTTAGGAGAGACGCTGCGTTCGCCGGGGCTCGCACTCTTTCTTCTCGCGGGCTTTTTCGCGGTGCCCTCCTGCCTGCTTTGGTACAGGGGCAACGCCCTCTGCGGAACGGCCCTGGGCATGTCCTGCAATTCCCTGTATCTTTTTTGGGTCCCGTTCTTTATGTGGCTCATCGTCGACGTGCTGCTGGGCTTTGGCGATCACAGCCTTTCGCCGCTGCAGTGGGGCATGATCTTCGTGGATTTCCTCGGGATTCTGCTCATCGCCGGGAAGCCCGCGGCGGAAAAAAACCGAAGGGAGGGGCGGAACATTGAAAAATAATTACTACTCCATCGGCGAGGTCTGCAAGATCTGCCACATCTCTTCCTCGTCACTGCGCTATTATGACAGGGCCGGCATCATCAAGGCGGATCACATCAACGCCGAAACGGGATACCGCTACTACTCCGAAGAGGTCCTTCTGAAGATCCCCATCTTATACTTTCTCCAGCAGCAGGGCTTCTCCTTAAAGGAGATCGGGGAGATCCTGTATCGGGACAATCTGGTCCTGCTGCGGGAGGCGCTGGAAAAGAAACGCGCGGAGCTGGCGGAGCGGATCCGCAGGAACGAACTGAGAAAAAACACCGTTTCCTCCTGGATCGAGCTCCTTCGTGAGCGGGACCGCGTTTTTTCCCTGCCGGAGTGCCCCGTTTCCTGTCAGTATTTTGAGCGGCTGGACGTCATCCCCGTCAAGCCTTCCGATTTTCCCGGCCGCTCCTTTCGCAATCTGCTCGTGAATACTTCCACCGTTACGGATTTCCCCGACGACGAGATCAACACCATCGGCGCGCTCTATCTTTATTATCCCCGGGGCGATTTGGAAGATTTAAGTACGCTTCAGCTTTTTACCAAAACGCAGAACAGCCATCTCGACCGGATCTCTCTGGGCGGGTTTTCCGCCGTTTCCTGCTATCACAGAGGCTCTTTCGACCGGATTCCCGAGACCGTCGCCAAAATGCGCGGATGGGCGGAGGAACACCGCTTCCGTTTAAGGGGCGACCTGCTGGAACGATCCGTCGTCGACTGCTGGAGCACGTCGGAGGAGGATCAGTGGCTGATGAGCCTGTATATGCCGGTGACGGAGGAACCGTAAGAAGAACGAAAAAAATTTTTTCCGTATCCCCCTTGACTTTGAAGCGCTGTTAAAAGTTTATAATAAAGACAACAAGAACCGCGGGGAGGTGGGAGAAGGAAGCTCCCGGTGTGACGCGAGCTTCACGCTGATATTCCATTGCTTTTTTCGAAAGGGAGACCTTTCGCGCGAACAACGTTGCTGCGGAACTTTTCAGTAAAAGATCGGATAGGAGGAAAACCATGATTAAAAAAAGATTGCTGCCGCTTCTCGTCGTCTGTTTGATGGCGGTGATGTGCTGCGGCGTCGCGGCGGCCGACAGCGATACCGGCTTTTCGGATATTCAGGGACACTGGTCCGAACAGGCGGTCGCGGGCATCGGCTCTTACGGCATTGTCAACGGCTATGAGGACAAGACGTTCCGGCCGGAAAACGCCGTAACCCGGGCGGAATTCGCCGTGATGCTGGATCGCCTCATCGAGGCCGACGTGGCGAAAAAAGCGACGACCTCGGCGGAAAGCGCTTTGCCTTTCACCGACGTTCCCCAGTCCCACTGGGCTTACAAATCGATTCAAAAGCTGTATGACGCCGATGTCATTCACGGCGTGACCAAAACGGAATTCGACCCCGCCGCGCCCATCAAACGGCAGGACATCGCCGTTCTGCTGAGCAACGCCGGCAAAGTCTATGACCAGCTCGCCCTCGCCGCCGATACCGGCAGGAACATCGCGAAATTCAGCGATGTCGGCGACATCGGCAAATACGCCGTCGACGCCATGACCTACGCCTATCAGGCCGGCGTGTTCAACGGCGACGCGAAAAACCTGATCCATCCCACGGATTTCGCCAAGCGCAGCGAAACCGCTCAGATTATTTACAATATCATCGGGATGATGCAGAATCCGCCGCTGCCCGACAAGATCAGTCAGGACGACTGGGCGGCCGCCAAACAGTTCGTCAAAACGGCCAGCGGCCTCAACATGGCCTATGTTGAAATGGGCAATCGCAGCGGCGAACCTCTCGTGCTCATCCACGGCGCCTCGGATTCCAGCCGCAGCTGGTCGCTGATCGCTCCGTATTTCAAGGATTATCATGTCTACATCCCCGAAATGCGCGGCCACGGCAGCACCGCCACGGAAGGCATGGCCCGGATTGAAGGCGGCATGCTCGGTTACGACGTCATCTGCTTCTTAGACGCCATGGGCTTAGACCGCGTGAACATCGTCGGTCACTCCCGCGGTTCCAGCATCGCTCAGCACGTCGTTCTGAATTATCCCGAACGCGTCAAACGCGTTGTCTTTGAGTCCGCCGCCGCCGTTTCGGCCAACACCCCCGCGGATCAGCGCGACAGAACGTACTTTGAGGATCCCTTTACCTCGCTCCCCGTCAGCGGCGCCTATAACGACGGCTACAGCGATTGGGACGACTATATGGATTGGTGGTACTACAACGATCAGCCCGTCGACGAGGACTTCCTCGCCATGGCGAAATACGAGGCTTCCTGGATTCCCCTGGAATCGTGGCGCGCCATCGGCGGCAGCCTGAACGAACCTCAGGATCTCGCCGACATCCCCGCCATGGTCATCTACGGTGAGGAAGACTATCTGATGGATGGGACGGTCCGTGAAAACTTTAAAAAGGCCTACGGCGACAAAGTCAAATACGTCTGCCACAAAGGCTACGGACACAACCTGCACTGGGAAGACCCGGCGATGATCTCCGAGGAAATCATCGACTTCTTCAACAGCACCGACGCCGCCGCCATTGAGGCGCCCGCCGATTATCCCGTCGCGGAGAAAAAACCGGCGCCCGTCGCCGCCACCGGCCTTGACCCCGCCGCCTATTACGACGACGACGGCAAGCTCACAAAACAGCTGAGCACCATTCCGCAGGGGGATTGGGTCAGCTTCAAACATTATGTCGATCTGAAGAGCGGCATTAAAATGGCCTATATCGAAATGGGCAACCCCGAAGGCACGCCGTTGCTGCTGCTCCACGGCATGACCGATTCCAGCCGTTCCTGGAGCACCATCGTTGACCAGTTCGCCGATGAATACCATCTCTACATCCCCGATCAGCGCGGTCACGGCGATACCGACAAGCCCGATATGAAGAAGTTTGACCGTTCCGTTTTCGCCTACGATATCTCCTGCTTCATGGATGAAATGGGGCTGGAAAAGGTCAGCGTCATGGGCCACTCCATGGGCAGCATGAACGCTCAGGCCTTCGCCATGGATTATCCCGAAAAAGTGGATAAGCTCATTCTTGAATCGACGATGATGATCGGCGCCAACGCCGATTCCGATGAAGCGTCCTACAGTGAGTACGACGCCAAGAGCCCCGCCAACGCCGGGAAAGAATGGCATGAAATCGTCGATTGGCCTTTCATTGAATGGTGGTATTACAACACCATCCCCGTTCCCGAAGTGTTCCATCAAATGGTGATGTCCGACTGCTACAACTATCCGCCGGAAAACTGGACGTTCCTGTTCCCCGCCGCCTATCAGGCGCGGATGCTGGCCAACCACGATATCGATACGCTGGTGCTCTACGGCAGCCTCGACTATCTGATGGGCAGCACCACCCAGGAAACGGTGAAATCCGAAATGACCGCCGCCTACGATGGCAAATCCGCTGATTATCAGTATATTCAGTATGAAGGTCACGGACACAACATCCATTGGGAAATCCCCGAAACCATCGCCAAGGACGTCAAAGCGTTCCTCAATCAATAAAACGGGAGATCCACGTTCTTTTGTTGCCATTCACGTTTCGTGATTCCCTTTGATACGGTCCGGAACGGCAAAATGCCGTTCCGGACCGTTTTTTATTTGAAAAACAGATCAAAGAACATCATCGCGGCGAAGCCCACGGCGGCTAGGATGGAGACGATCTTTTTGTTGCCGTTGATGTGGGCCTCGGGGATGATCTCGGCGAAGACGACGAAGATCATCGCCCCGGCGGCAAAGGCCAGCACCGCCGGGAGCACCGCCGTGGCGAAGAGCGTCAGCGCCGCCCCGGCCATGGCCGCCGCCGTCTCCACCATCGACGAGAGCTGACTGGCGAAAAAGGCCTTGCGGGGCGAGGCGCCGTCGCGGCGCAGCGGCAGGGAGATCGCCGCGCCCTCGGGGAAATTCTGAATGCCGATACCCACCGCCAGGGCCAGCGCCGCCGCCATGGTGTCGCCGTTCCGGGCTGCGCCGACGGCAACGCCGATGGCCAGCCCCTCGGGGATGTTGTGCACCGTCATGGCGAGGAAGAGCAGGGCGTTGCCGCGAAAGAGCTTTTGCACGCGGCGGGAAACGGCGTTGCCGCCGCCGCGTTCCCTTTCGGTGGGGAGGAGCTTATCGGCGGCGAGGAGGAAGAGCACGCCGCAGAGAAAGCCGCCGCAGACCACCGGCACCGGCGGGAGCCCCAGTTCCTCGGCGCGGAGATAGGCCGGGTCCAGCAGGGAGTAGAAAGCCGCCGCCACCATGATGCCGCCGGCCATGCCGAGGCAGCCGTCGAGGGAGCGCTGCCGCAGGTCTTTTAAGGGGAACACCACCGCCGCCCCGGCCGCCGCCGGCAGCAGCGCCAAAAGACCGGCGAGAAAGCCCTGGGTCAGCGTGGGAAGGGAGAGAAACCAAGTCATAAAAGAGCCGTTCCTTTCGGGTTTTGTCGTTCCTATTCATCATATGAGAAAACGTCGTTTCGGTGCGGCGGCGTCCCCCGGTCCCGTCCGGGGCGGTTTTTTCGCCAAAAACGCTCCGGCGGAAAATTTATGCTTGCTTTTTCAGGTTGGGTATAGTATAATTACTTTAGTCCACTAAATTGCCGGAGTTTCCGGCGGAAAGGAGCTTTTCATGAGACTGCACGATCATCACCACCGTTATCATTGGATCGGGAACAAGATTGTTTTCGTGGCTGACGTGCGTGGGGAAAAGCTCTGAGTTTCTGCGCGGCGAGGCGTATTCCTCCCGCGGCTGTGGTACCCGGCACAAGTTTTTTCTGAGCAGTCACGCGTGGCTGCTCTATTTATTTGGCGGCGCTTCCGGCGCCGCCTGGGAAAGGATGGGACGCAGATGATGTGGAAACTGTATATCCCCGACGGGGAGCAGGATATCCTCGCCGACGCCGCCCGCCTGAAGCGGGAAACGGAAAACGCCATGATCGAGGTCTTCCGACACGGCGGCTTTGAGGAGATCGTCACCCCGGCGCTGGAGTTCTACGATTCCTTCAGCGGCCAGCGGGACATCATCCCCGAAGAGAACATGATGAAGCTGGTGGACGGCGAAGGCCGCATCCTCGTGCTGCGCCCCGATCTGACGGTGCCCTGCGCCCGGGTGGCGGCGACCAAGCTCAGGGACGTCCGCCCGCTGAAATTCTTCTATTGTCAGAACGTCTTCCGCAGCAAAAAGGAGCGGTACCTCGATTTGAAGGAGATCACCCAGGCCGGCTGCGAGATCATCGGCGACCCCCGGCCCGACGCCGACGCCGAGATCATCGCCACCGCCATCGAGTCCCTGCTGAAGGCGGGGCTGAAGGATTTCACCGTCGAACTGGGGCAGGTCAACTACTTTAAAGGGCTGATGAACGAGACGGAGCTCCCCTTCGCGGAAAAAGACCGTCTCCGCCACCTCATCGATAAAAAGGATTTCCTCGGCCTGGAACAGCGCGTCGACGAAGACCGCCTCAGCGGCGACCTGAAAAAGGCCCTCACCGAGCTCCCCGCGCTCTACGGCGACGTTTCCCTGCTCAAGGGGCTGCGCCAATACCGCTTTGGGGCCAAGGCCAAAGACGCCATCGAAAATCTCTCGGAAGTCGTCGCCAACGTGGCGAAAGCCGGCTACGGCCCGTATCTCGCCGTTGACCTCGGCATGGTCAGCGAGCTTTCCTACTACACCGGCGTCATCTTTCAGGGGTTCGCCCCGGGGTTCGGCACGCCGATCCTGTCCGGCGGCCGCTACGATCACCTGGTGGAAAAATTCGGGGAGCCGACGGCGGCGACGGGATTTTCCGTCAACGTCGATTTTCTCCTTGATATCCTCGGCAACAGAGAGGAGGGGAACGCAGAGTGAGTGTTTTAAACGTGGCGCTGGCCAAAGGACGCCTCGCCGATATCTCCATGGACTATTTCCGCGCCGCCGGGATCTCCTGCCCGGAATTTGACGACCCCAAGCGCAAGCTGATCCTCAGCGACGAAAGCGGCATCGTCCGCTTTTTCCTCGGCAAGCCCTCGGATATCCCGACCTTCGTCGAGTACGGCGCCGCCGACATCGGCATCGTCGGCAAGGACACCCTGCTGGAAGAGGAACGGGATCTCTTTGAAGTCCTCGACCTGGGCTTTGCCCGCTGCAAAATGAGCGTCGCCGGGCCCGTCGGCCAAAAGGAACGCTGGGAAAAGAAGACCCGGAAAAAAGTGGCGACGAAATACCCCCACATCGCCGAAAAATACTTTCGGGAACAGCGCCGGGAGCGGGTGGAGATCATCAAGATCAACGGCTCCGTGGAACTGGCCCCCATTACCGGTCTTTCCGACGTCATTGTCGATATCGTCCAGAGCGGCGCCACCCTCGACGCTAACGGCCTCGTCATCTATGAGGACGTCGTCACCGATATCTCCGCGCGGATGGTTGTGAACAAAGTCAGCATGAAGACGAAAAACGAAATGATCGTCCGCCTGATCCGCGATTTTAAAGCGGAGTTATTAAAGAAAAATCAATTGTAACGAATAAAGGAGTTCTCCCGGAATGAAAAGATTTGATTTCAGAAACAGCAAAGATTACAGCGCCTTACAGGCTTATCTCGATGTCCGCAAGGAAAACAACAGCGCCGATGTGGAAGACATCGTCAACGACATCATCGCCAAAGTGCGGGCCGAGGGCGACGACGCCCTTCGCTTTTACAACGCCAAATTCGACGGCTGCGAGGTCTATGACCTGAAAGTCAGCGAACGGGAAATCGAGGACGCCTTCGCCGCCATCGACCCGGCGCTCCTCGGTTCCATCGAAAAGGCCGCCGCCAACATCGCCGAATTCCACAAAAAGCAACTGGAAAACAGCTGGTTCGAGCAGAAGGCCGACGGCACCACCACCGGTATGCTGATCCAGCCCCTGCGCAACGTCGGCATCTACGTCCCCGGCGGCGCCGGCGGCAAAACGCCCCTGCCCTCGTCGGTGCTGATGAACGCCGTCCCCGCCCAGGTCGCCGGCGTTCCCCGGATCGTCATGGTGACGCCTCCCGCCGCCGACGGCACCATTCCCGGCGTTACCCTGGTCGCCGCGAAGATCGCCGGCGTGACCGAGATCTATAAGGTCGGCGGCGCCCAGTCCATCGCCGCCCTGGCCTACGGCACCGAGTCCATCCCCGCCGTGGACAAGATCACCGGCCCCGGCAACGCCTTTGTCGCCACGGCGAAAAAAATCGTCTTCGGTCAGTGCGGCATCGACATGGTGGCCGGCCCCAGTGAGATCTGCGTCATCTCCGACTCCTCCTCGGATCCGCAGTGGCTCGCCGCGGACCTGCTCTCCCAGGCGGAACACGACACGCTGGCCGCGTCCTACTTCGTCACCACCGACGAGGACCTGGCCAAGGCCACGGAAATGGCGGTGGAAAAGGCGCTGAAACCGATGGAACGGTACGAGATCGCCAAAGCCTCCTGGGAGGATTACGGCGCGGTCATCCTCTGCGCCGACCTCGATCAGTGCTTCGACGTCGCCAACATCATCGCCCCGGAACACCTGGAAATCGCCGTGGACGATCCTTTGAACTACATCTATAAACCGAAGACCGCCGGGGCGCTCTTCCTCGGTCACTATACCCCCGAAGCTCTCGGCGACTACATGGCCGGCCCCAACCACATCCTGCCCACCATCGGCACGGGCCGCTTCTCCTCGCCGCTGAATACCATCGATTTTATGAAAAAGACGACGCTCCTTTGCTACAACAAGGAAGCCTTTATGGAAATACAGGATGACATCATCCGCTTCGCCAATTCCGAAGGGCTGACGGGACACGCCAGAAGCGCCGCCATCCGCAAATAAGGAGGTCGCTATGAGCCGGTTCTGGAACGAACGCACGCGGAATCTGAAACCTTACGTCCCCGGCGAACAGCCGAAGGAGACGATGATCAAACTGAATACCAACGAAAACCCCTATCCCCCCGGGGAAAGCGTCTTAGCGGCGATGAGAGACGCCGTGAACGGCGGTCTCAGGCTCTATCCCGACCCCGAGGCGACGGAACTGCGGGAGACCTTTGCCGCTTACGCCGGCGTCAAAGCGGAGAACGTCTTTGTCGGCAACGGCTCCGACGAGGTGCTTTCCTTCGCCTTCGACGCTTTTTTCCCAGCGGAGCGGCCGGTGCTCTTCCCCGACGTGACCTACAGCTTTTACCCGGTCTACTGCGCCCACCTGGGGCTGACCTATGAGCCTGTGGCGCTGAAGGACGATTTTACCATCGACCCCGCGGACTACCGGCGGGAAAACGGCGGCATCGTCATCGCCAACCCCAACGCCCCCACCGGCATCGCCCTTTCTCTCAGTGAGATCGAGACCATCTTAAAGGCGAATCCCGATTCCGTCGTCGTCATCGACGAGGCCTACGTTTGCTTCGGCGCCGAAAGCGCCGTCGCCCTCATCGACCGCTATCCCAATCTGCTGGTGGTACAGACGATGTCGAAATCCCACGCGCTGGCCGGTCTCCGCGTCGGCTTCGCCGTCGGCCAGCCGGAGCTCATCGACGGCCTGAACCGGGTGAAGAACGCCTTTAACTCCTATCCCGTGGACCGCGTCGCTCAGGCCGGGGCCATCGCCTCCCTGAAGGACAGCGGGACCATTGACGCCAACCTGAACACGATCCGCGCCACCCGGGAAGGGGTCAGCGTGGCGCTGCGGGGCATCGGCTTCGACGTGCTGCCCTCGTCGTCGAATTTTATTATGATCCACTATTGGAACTGTTCGGCAAAGCGCCTCTTTGACCATCTGCGCAAAGAGAAGATCCTCGTCCGCTATTTCAATCTGCCCCGGATCGACGATTATCTCCGCGTGACCATCGGCACCAAGGATGAGATGCGGACGTTCCTCGACACCGTGGAGGATTTCATCAACAGCCTGGATAAGAATTAAAAAGATTGAGAGGTACGCCATGAGAACCGCGATCTTAACGCGAAAAACAACGGAAACCGCCGTGGAGCTCTCCTTGGATCTCGACGGCACCGGCCGCGCCGAAATCAGCACCGGCGTCGGTTTCTTCGATCATATGCTGACGCTCTTCGCCCGCCACGGCGGCTTTGACCTGACCCTTCGCTGTGAGGGCGATCTCGACGTGGACCCCCATCACTCCATTGAGGACATCGGCATCGTCCTGGGGGAAGGCGTCAAAGAGGCCCTCGGCGATAAAAAGGGCATCGTCCGCTACGGTTCGGCGCTGATCCCGATGGACGAGACTTTGGCCGAGGCGGTGATCGACCTCTCCGGCCGGAGCTTTCTCGTGTTTCACGCCGCCTTTACCGCCGAGCGGATCGGCGCCTTCCCCACGGAAATGGCGGAAGAGTTCTTCCGCGCCGTCGCCGATCACGCCGGGATGACCCTGCACCTGGCGGTGCGTTACGGCAAAAACAATCACCACATGGCCGAAGGGCTCTTTAAAGCCTTTGGCCACGCGCTGAAAGACGCCGCCGCCGTCCAAGGCGACGCGATCCTTTCCACAAAGGGGGTCCTGTAAATGGCTTTTCAGCTGCTCCCCGCCATTGACATGATCGACGGACAGTGCGTCCGCCTGCTCCGCGGCGACTACGCTCAAAAGACCGTGTTCGCCCCGGATCCCGTGGCCAAGGCGAAGGAATTTGAGGCCGCCGGCGCCGATTCCATCCACCTCGTCGATCTCGACGGGGCCAAGGCGGGGCATCCCGTCAACGACGGGATCATCCGCGCCATTAAAAAAGAGACCTCCCTCTTTGCCGAAGTCGGCGGCGGCATCCGCACCCTCGCCCAGATCGAAAGCTACGCCGAGGCCGGTCTCGACCGGATCATCCTCGGCACCTCCGCCGTCCGCGACAGGGCGCTGCTGCGGGCCGCCGCGGCGAAGTACGGCGACCGTCTCGCCGTCGGCATCGACGCCAAAGACGGCTTTGTCGCCGTAGAAGGCTGGACGGAAAAGAGCGATCTCACCGCTGTGGAATTCGCGAAGGAAGTCGCTTCCTACGGCGTCGCGACGATCATCTACACCGATATTTCCTGCGACGGCATGCTCGGCGGCCCGAACCTCGCGGCGATGAGCGCCATGGCCGCGGCGGTGGACGTGAAGGTCATCGCTTCCGGCGGCGTTACGAACATCGGGGACATCGCCGCGCTGAAGACCACCGGCGTCGCCGGGGCCATCATCGGCAAAGCCATCTATACCGGCGATATCACGCCGGCGCAGTTATGGGGGACAAAATCATGAACGAATCTTTTTTTTCCGAAATCAAATTTGACGAAAAGGGGCTGGTTCCCGCCATCGCCTACGACGCCGTCAGCGGCGCCGTGGTGATGATGGCCTATATGAACCGGGAATCCCTCGAAGCGACGCTGGCAACGGGGTACTGCACGTATTTCAGCCGTTCCCGGCAGAAACTGTGGAAAAAAGGGGAGACCAGCGGCAGCGTCCAGAAGCTCCGCCGCCTGATGGTGGACTGCGACGGCGATACGCTCCTTTTGGAGATCGAACAGACCGGCAGCGCCTGCCACACCGGCCACGCCGGCTGCTTCTACCGCCAATGGAACGGCGAAAGCTGGGAAGAGGCTGCCCCCGCCGGCGATATCGGCCGGGCGATGCGCCTTGAGTACGACGTGGTGAAGCGCCGCGCCGAAGCCCCCGCCGAAGGTTCTTATACCAACTATCTGCTGGATAAGGGCGTCGACAAGATCTGCAAAAAAGTCGGCGAGGAAGCCACCGAGTGCGTCATCGCCGCCAAGAACCGCAGCCGGGAAGAACTCCAGTGGGAGGCCGCCGACCTGATCTATCATATGACGGTGCTCCTCTACGAACAGGGCCTCGACTGGGACGTCGTCGGCGAGAAGATGCTCCGCCGCCAAAACGGGGAAAAATAACGGTTCCCCGCCGTTTTTACGGTGAATTCAACGCCTTTCGCCCCTTCCGCCGGGAAGGGACGAAGGGCGTTCTCATGTCCTTTGAACGGGAGGCTCAAGACCATGGCAGAAGAGGTCAAACGCGCCAATCCCCTGGCGAGCGAGGGGATCACGAAATTGCTGATACGCTTTGCCGTCCCCTGTATTTTGGGGATGGTGGTCACGTCCGCCTATAACATCGTCGATCAGATCTTCATCGGCCGCAGTGTCGGCATCTACGGCAACGCCGCCACCAACGTGGCGTTCCCCCTGGCCATCGTCTGCACCTCGCTTTCGCTGCTCTTCGGCATCGGCGGCGCGGCGAATTTCAATCTCTGCCTCGGCCGCCGTCAGGAGGATCGGGCCCGGCTCTTTATGGGCAGCGCCGTCTTTCTCATCGTCGCCGGCGGCGTAATCCTCGCCGCCGCCGTCCTGCTCTTTCTCGAACCGCTGCTGCGCCTCTGCGGCGCCACCGATCAGGTGCTGCCCTATGCCGCGTCCTATGTTTCCGTCACGGCGCTGGGCATTCCTTTTCTGCTGCTCACCGTCGCCGGGGGGCATCTGATCCGCGGCGACGGCTCCCCGGCCTACGCCATGGTCTGCAGCGTCGTCGGCGCCGTCATCAATACGATTCTCGACCCGATCTTTCTCTTCGGGCTGAAGACCGGCATCGTCGGCGCGGCCTGGGCCTCGGTGGCCGGTCAGTTCGTTTCCGGCGTCATGGTGATTTTCTACCTGACCCGCTGCAAATCGGTGACGCTGACCTTCCGCGACCTGCGGCCGCGGCCGCGGTTCTGCTTCGGCGTGGTCTCTTTAGGGCTCGCGCCCTTCTGCAACCAGCTCGCCATGATGGTGGTGCAGATCGTCCTCAACAATTCTCTGGCCTTTTACGGCGCCGCCTCGGCCTACGGCGGCGATATCCCCCTGGCCTGCGCCGGGATCGTGTCTAAGGTGAACATGCTCTTTTTCTCCATTGTCATCGGCATGTCCCAGGGGCTGCAGCCCATCATCGGCTTTAACTACGGCGCCCGCCGCTATGATCGGGTGCGGGAGGCCTTTTGGAAGATGGCCGCGGCGGCGACGGCGGTGTCCGTCGTCTCCTTCCTTGTCTTCCAGATCTTTCCCCGGCCGATTACGGCGCTCTTCGGTGACGGCGGCGAGGGCTATTTCGAGTTCGCCGAGGGCTTTTTCAGGATCTTCCTCTTCGCCATCTTCCTCGACGGCTTTCAGCCCATCGCCTCGAATTTCTTCACCGCCATCGGCAAGCCGCTCCGGGGCGTGGCGCTGTCCCTCACCCGGCAGATCCTGTTCCTCCTGCCGCTGCTGCTGATCCTGCCGCGGTTCTTCGGCATCCGGGGGATCCTCTTTTCCTCGCCCATCGCCGATGTCCTCGCCGCCGCCGTTTCCCTCACAATGGTGCTCTTGGAATTCGCCTCCTGGAAAAAACAGCCGCCGGAAGGGGCGATTTCGTAAAAAAAGAAGAGCTTCCGCTTTGACCGCACCGCGCTCCTGCGCAGAGGAGCCGATCAGATCCGGAAGCTCTTTTCACTTTATTCCCGTTTTATTGCTTTCGGTAGGCGGCGAGAACGTCATACCGGCGAAAACCGCTCACCGGGTCAAAAAAGCCGTCGGGAACGGCGGTCACGGCGCCGTCCTCCCGGCTCCCCGCCGGGATCAGCCCGGCTTTTTCGCAGTAGGCCAGCGCCGCCCGGTAGGGCGTGAGTTGTTTCCCCGTCCGGCAGATCGTCTCGATCCGCTCTTTGGTCACGACGTCTTTCGGCGCCAGAAGCATCGCCAGTTCGCCCCAGGTCATCACCGCGTCGAGGCGGAGGGTGTTGTCGTCGTAGGCGACGGCGTGATCCTTCGCCAGGTCTTTCAGCTTCGCGAAGAGGGGACAGTCGCTGCCGACGTCGGCGAAGGGGGAGATCTCCAGCAGCTCTTCCACACTGACGACGCGGTAGCCCGCTTCCGTCAGCAGCCGCAGCTGTTCCTCCAAAGCGTACGCCACCGGGGTGCGCTTCGCCATGTTGTAGCCGTCCTTCTGGAAGATGATCTGACCGCGGAAGAAATCGGGGTCGGCGTCGAGTTTTTTGCGGATGACGCTGATCATCGCGTCGATCTCGGCTTGGGTCGCTTTCTTTTCGTCGCTCTCGCCGCTGGGCAGCCAGCCGCCGCCGTCGTAGGAAGCCGCCATGTACTGGTAGTCCATCAGGGCGTAAGCGTCGTAGCTGGTGAGGTTCTTGTCGATCCTGTCCACGTAGTGGGGCGGACGGCCCATCGTGACGGTGCAGCCGGTCTCCTTCAGGATGAGGTCGTGGAGGGCTTTCTGGTCCGCCAGCACTTTGTCGATGTCGCCGAGACTGCTCCGCTTTCCGTAGACGAAGGGCTTTTTCCCGAAGATGATGTGGCGGTAACCGTGGTTGGAGAGGCTGTGGCCCTCCCGGAGCATCCGTTTGACCAGCTCCATCTGGTGGAGGGCGCCGCCGCAGGTGTCGCGGCCGAAATCGGGGTAGTGGTCAAAGCGGGTCCCGCCCCAGAGGGGCGTGCCGACTTTCCCTGCTTCGTCGGGGTAGTTGTCGCCGGTGAAGCCGACGACGTCGAAGGTGCCGTGGGCGCCGTATTTTTTCATGACGTCGAGAAGGATCTCCGTCATGCCGCGGCCGCTGCCGTCGTCGGGGGCGGCGGGGTCGGCCATGGGGCCGTCGTCAAAGGTCATGGCGCAGACGCGTTCGTCGGTTTTGACCCGTTCCAGGCGGCGAACGTAGCTGACATAGTGTTTTTCCTTTCCGGCCAGGGCCGTTTTGGCGATGGCTTTGGCTTTTTTACCGAGCTTTACGATGGCAGGCATGGCTTTTGTCCCTCCTTTGATAGATGAGGTCGGCGGCGGCGCATTTCAGGGCGAACAGCGCCCGCCGCAGGCGAAAACGCGGGGGCAGGCCTTTTTTTTTGGCCTTGATCTTCTGACTCGCGGCGATGGCCCGGCGCGGCGAGATCACGCCGCTGAAGGTGCCTTCGCCGCGGAGCAGCGCGGCTTTCACGGCTTCCGCGCTGAGGGTTTCCGCTTCCACGGTAAGATAAGCGGCGCCGACTTCGGCGGCGGTGTGGGCGTCGCTGCCGGCGGTGGTGATGAGGCCGAGCTCCTTGGCGAGGCGGTAGGCGAGGTCGTTGGCGTCGCCCCGCTTTTTCTCCGCCCGGGCGTTAAAGGCCTCGATCCCCCGGATATACGGCGCGAGCTCCCGCAGGGCGCGGCTCCTCTCCCCGGCGGGGACGTCGGTCTTCTGAAAGGGGTGGGCCAGAACGGCGACGCCGCCGGCGGCGTCGATGGCGGCGGCGGCTTTTTTGAAGTCCCGGACCGGCTCGACGTCGCTTTCGATGCCCAGCCCCAGCAGGTGCCCCTGATCCGTGGAGATCTCGATGCCCCCCAGAAGGAGAACGCCGCTGACGGCGCGGCTTTCGGAGGCGACGTCGTGATCGCAGATAAAGACGGCGTCGATGCCCTTTTTGACGCAGGCCGCGGCGATGGTCTCGGGGCTCATGTCCGAGTCGAAGCTGTTTTCCGAATGAACGTGGCAATCTACGCGAATCTCCATGGCGCTCCTACTTTTTGAGTAATTTCAGCCGCAGGTATGTGCGGTACGGTCTTCGGTCGCCTTTGGCGTCCATGCCCTCGGCGGCGCGGTGAAAGAGGATATCGGCAAAGCCCGCCGCCGCTTTTTTGGTCTGCCCGCGGCGGAGGCAGTCGGCACAGGCGGCGAGGTCGCTGAGGATGAAGTGCATTTTGACGCCGGCTTTGTAATCGTCGGCGGCGGCGAGATCGCTCCGGCCTTTGGCGGCTTTGACGTAGTTTTCGGCAAAGGAACTGCCGGAAACGTAGGTCAGCGGGTAGCTCCCCCAGATCCTGGGGTTGACCTCTAAGAGGGCGTCGCCCTTGAACTCGACCATGGCGAAGCCGCGAAAGCCGAAGCTCCGCAGCAGCTTCACGGCGTCGGCGGCGCGCTGTTCGTCGCGGATGCTGACGCAGCAGGCGCTGGGGCCGCCGGTGGCGGGGTATTCCCGCAGGCGGCGGTGGCAGATATAGGAGAGGGTCTCTCCCTCTCTTCCCATGAGGACGGAGACGCCGATGCCGTCGCCGTCGATCTTTTCCTGAACGAGGGGCGGGCCGCCGTAGCGGCTCATGGCGGCAAAGCCCTTTTCATAGTCCTCCCTGTTCGCGGCGATGACGTAGCGGTCTTTGGCCGTGAGGCCGAACTTCTCGCCGCAGCGGGGCTTGATGATGACGGGGTAGCGGTCGGGAGTGCCCTCAATGGCTTTGGGCACGCGGATAGAGAGGCGTTGGGCGGCCTTTGCCACGGTCTCCTTATCGTTGAGGTCCCGGAGCGTATCCGGGTCGGCGACGAGGAAATCGCAGAGCTCCCCGAATTCGCTTTCGTGCTCCGCGAGGGTCGCCAATGTGACGGCGCCGATGGGGAACAGCGCCGGCCGGCCGTATTTTCGGCTTACCGTCAAAACGGCGTCTTTCAGCCGTTCCTTATAGCTTTCGTCGCTGACGGAACCTTCGAGCCGCAGCGTTTCCGCGGCGTGGACGGAGTAAGACGCCGGGATCGTTTCCGGGCTGTCCTTGATGGTCTGGGTCAGGATGACCGTATAGCCGGCCTCGCCCAGACTGCGGACGGCGGCGAGGGCGGCGCGGTATTTGGCGTCGGTAACGATGACGGCGTCGGCCAAAGCGGTTTCCTCCTTTGCCCGTCATAAAACGGTTTGATGATGATTCCATTGTACTTGTTCTTTTCGCAATAGTCAAGCCCTTCCCCGGAGCGGGGAAAGGCCAAGACGCGCCGTTTTGAACGGACGGCGAAGGGGAGGGGGACGCGGCGGTGATTCGATAAACGAATTGGTAAACGGCGGCGTTTTCGGTTATAATAGGCATGTAAGGCGATGATGTCGCTTTACAAAACCGCGGCCGCACGTATGAATCCCGGCGGAGTTCGGATCGGGCTGATCACGCCGGCGGCGCGGGGACGCCTGAACCGCCGTCCCGATGGTCTCCGCCGCCGCGGCCGCTGTGTGTTTCAGGGTTGCCTTTCTTTTCGGAGAATCGGGTACACCTTCCCCTGGGAAAAGGAATCGCTTTTTCGGCGATTCTTTTTCTTTTTCGCTTTTCTTGATGAAAAAGGGGAAATGTGATATCATATAGGCTGTAAGAATCTGTTCGGAGGGAATCATGAGTTTTGTCCATTTGCACAACCACAGTGAATACAGTCTCCTCGACGGCTTCGCCCGGATCCCCCGGATGGTGGCGAAGGCCAAAGAGTGCGGCATGAACGCCTGCGCCATAACGGATCACGGCGTGATGTACGGTGCGGTGGATTTTTATAAAGCCTGCAAAAAAGCGGGGATCAAGCCCATCATCGGATGCGAGGCCTATGTGGCCGCCCGCACCCGCTTCGATAAGGATCCGGTGCGGGACAGGGAACGCTATCACCTCGTGCTGCTGGCCAAGAACGAGACCGGCTACAAAAATCTCTGCAAGATGATCTCTTTCGCCTCGACGGAGGGGTATTATTACAAACCCAGAGTCGACCGGGAACTGATGCGCAAATATCACGAGGGCGTCATCGCCCTTTCCGCCTGCCTCGCCGGGGAGATCGCCCGGGCCTGCCGCGACGACGACATGGAAAAGGCCAGAGCCGTCGCTTTGGAATACCTGGATATCTTTGGGGAAGGGAACTACTATCTGGAGATCCAGAACCACGGCTATGAGGATGACCGGATCGTCAATCCCCGGATCATCGCCCTCAGCGAGGAGCTGAACATCCCCCTCGTCGCCACCAACGACGTCCACTACGTCGACCCCGAGGACGCCGAGTACCACGATATCCTCCTCTGCATCCAAACGGGGAAAACGCTGAACGACACCGACCGGATGCGCTATGAGGGCGGTCAGTTCTACTTTAAGACCGAAGAGGAAATGGCCGCGCTCTTCCCGGATCATCCCGAGGCGCTGACCAACACGCAGAAGATCGCCGACATGTGCGAGGTGGAGTTCCACTTCGCGCCCCCCTATTTCCTGCCGGAATTTCCCGTGCCCGAAGGGTACACCATCCCCGGCTATCTGCGCCACCTCTGCGAGGAAGGGCTGAAACGGCGCTACGACGAGATCACCGACGAGATCCGGGAACGGTTCGAGTATGAACTCGGCGTCATTCTGGAAATGGATTTCCCCAGCTACTTCCTGATCGTCTGGGATATGATCAACTTCGCCAAGGAGAACGGCATCATGGTGGGCCCCGGCCGCGGCAGCGCCGCCGGTTCCATCGTCGCCTATTCCCTGGGCATCACCGATATCGAGCCGCTCCAATACGACCTGCTCTTTGAGCGCTTTTTGAACCCGTCCCGCATCTCCATGCCCGATATCGACACCGATTTCTGCATCGAGCGCCGGGGCGAGGTCTTTGCCTATCTCGCCGATAAATACGGTCACGACCACGTCTCCCAGATCATCACCTTCGGCACGATGAAAGCCCGCCTCGCCGTCCGCGACGTCGGCCGCGTGCTGGATCTGCCCTATGGGGAAGTGGACAAAGTGGCCAAGCAGGTGCCGGAAGACCTCGGCATGACCATCGAGAAGGCGCTGGAAATCAACCCCGACCTCCGCGCCATGTGCGAGGAGCCCATCATCGAGCGGCTCATCACCGCCGCCATGAAGATTGAGGGCATGCCCCGCCACCACGGCCTTCACGCCGCCGGTCTCGTCATCGCTCCGGAACCGGTCTATAACTATCTGCCGATCCAGGCCGGGGACGACGGCGGTTTCGCCACTCAGTTTGCCAAGGAGACCGTGGAGGAAATGGGCCTCCTGAAAATGGACCTGCTGGGCCTCAGGAACCTCACCGTCATCCGCGACGCTCTGAACAACATCCGCATGACCCGCGGCGAGGTCATCGACATCTCCAAAATTCCCCTCGACGACGAGGCGACCTTCGCCATGCTGGGCCGCGGCGAGGGCAACGGCGTGTTCCAGCTGGAAAGCGACGGCATGCAGCGGGTCATGCGCGACCTGCAGCCCTCGAACATCGCCGAGATCACCGCTCTCGTCGCTCTCTATCGGCCCGGCCCCATCAACGGCGGCATGATCGATGAGTTCGTCGACCGCAAACACGGCAAAAAGAAGATCTCCTACGCCCACCCGCTGGTGGAGTCGATTTTGAAGGAGACCTACGGCGTCATCGTCTATCAGGAGCAGGTCATGCTCATCGCCACCAACATGGCAGGGTTCAAGCTTTCCGAAGCCGATTATCTCCGCAAGGCCATGGGCAAAAAGAAAAAGGACATCATCATCGGTTACAGGGAACAGTTCGTCAACGGCGCCATGGCCAAGGGTGTGGACCGTCACATCGCCAGCGAGATCTTCGACCTGATGGAAAAATTCGCCGAATACGGCTTCAACAAGAGCCATTCCGTGGCCTACGCCGTCGTCTGCTATCAGACGGCCTGGCTCAAGTGCCACTACACCGCCGAGTATTCCGCGGCGCTCCTTTCGAGCCTGATGGATAAGACCGACAAGCTCACCGCCTATATCAACGAGTGCCGCCGCCTCCATATCGAAGTCCTGCCGCCGGATATCAACGAGAGCCGCGTGGACTTCACCGTCGTCAACGGCAACATCCGTTTCGGCATCGCCGCCGTGAAGAACGTCGGCATGGCCCCGTCCCAGCTCATCGTCAAGGAACGGGACGAGAACGGCCCCTTCCGCTCCCTCCAGGATTTCTGCGAGCGGGTGACGATCAACAGCCGCATGCTGGAAAGTCTGATCTGCGCCGGGGCCTTCGACTCCATGGAGCTCCACCGGGCCCAGTTGATGTGCATTTATCCCACCTGCATGCTCCGGGCGGAGCAGACGCGCAAAGACGCCGACGCCGGGCTGATGAATCTCTTTGCCGATATCGAGGAAAAGAAGAGCGACGCCGAGGCCTTCCCCGAAGCCGCCACGGTGCCGCCGTTCTCCCGGGAAGAGCTGCTGAAACAGGAAAAAGAGATGATCGGCCTCTTCCTCACCGGTCACATCCTTGAGGATTACGCCCACTACTGGCAGGATTATAAACTGACGCCCATCTCCAAACTGACCTCCGGCAGCGACCGGCGGAACGTGTTCATCGCCGGCATGATGACCCACGTCCGCGTCAGGAGCAACAAAAAGGGCCAGCGCTTCGCCATGTTTGATCTGGAAGACCTCGATTCCTCGGTGCTCTGTTTCGTCTTCGCCAAGGTGATGGAGAACTGCCGTCCGTATCTGGAAGAAGACGGTATCGTCGTCATTAAGGGGCGGGTCAGCGTCCGCGACGACGACGTGACGTTCCGTGTCGACGAGATGGCGCCGCTTTCCGAGATCCGGTCGCTCGATGTTCCCTCGGCCTACGGCATGAGCCGCACCCGGCGGAACATCGACGTGGACTATTACGCCGACGGCGCTTTGATCGCCCCGGCGGAAGAAGAAACGGAGCGGTTCTCCGCCGCGCCCGACCCCGAAGATCCGCCGATCCTTCCCGACATCGTCCCCGAGGAAGAAGAGGCGAAACCGGTGAAACGCCGCCTTTACCTCAACATCAGCCCCGGTAAGGAAGGCCGGGAACAGGAACTGGCGGCCCGCAAGATCTTCGCCTGCCACCGCGGCGGCGACGTCGCCTATTCCTATTACAAAGAGACCAACACGGCGCGGCCCTTCGGCATTACCGTCGCCGTTGATGACGAGCTCATCGCCAAATTGGAACAGCAATTGGGCAAGGAGCGGATATTCGTTAAAACTGTGGAATGAGAGGAAACGATCGCTTATGCGCACCTGCATCTATTCGGGAACCTTTGATCCGGTGACCAACGGTCACATGGACATCATCGGCCGGGCGGCGAACCTTTTCGACGAGGTGATCATCGCCGTGGCCAGGGACAACTACAAGAACGTGCTCTTCCCCGCCGAGGAGCGGCTGGAAATCGTCAGGGAAGTTACCGCCGGTTTCGCCAACGTTTCCGCCGAGTGTTTCTCCGGCCTGCTGATGGATTACTGCCGGGAAAAGAACGCCGCGGCGGTCATCCGCGGTCTCAGGGCCGTTTCCGACTTTGAATACGAAATGCAGATGGCGCTGATGAATAAGAAGCTCAATCCCAACGTGGAAACGGTGTTTCTGATGACGGGACAGCAGTATTCCTTTATCAGCTCCAGCATCATTAAAGATGTGGCAAGCCTCGGCGGCTGTATCGACGGTCTCGTGCCTCCCTCGGTGGAACGGCGCATCAAGGAAAAATACGCTTTGTTACGGCCCTGACGGCGCTCCTTCCCTGAAACGGGCCGCGATGACGAGAATGTATATTTTCCGCTGTCTTGGCGTATAATGGAAACAGCAGGAAAATAACGAAGGAGGCATGCTCGAGATGAACGGCACCGAAAAGGAATTTTTTACACTGAAGGACGTCGCCGACCGCTGCGGCACCAGCTACGGCATTGTCAAACGGGACATCGACAAAGGGGTTCTCCCCGCCTACCGCGTGGGGCGGAAGTACTTTATCGCCAGAGAGGAAATGGAAGGCTACGTCTCCGACGCCCTGGCCAAATGGGGCATGGAGGGGTATACCATCCGGGAGATCCTCGACCGCATCCCCTTAAGCTACGCTTTTGTGATGGATCTGATCAAGACCGGCAAGCTCCGGGCGGTGAAGGTCGGGCGGCAGTACGTGATCCCCAAAGGGGAGTTCGAACGCTTTATGGAACTGAAACGGATGGGACCGTCACCGTCGGCGGAGCGGAACTGAGACCGCCGCGCCCCGCGGTTCCCTCCTCCCGCTTCGCAGAGGGTTTTTTATTTCATCATTGTATTTTTTTCGTGAAAATCCTCCCGTTCGGGGGGATTTTCGCCGTTTTTGACGAATATAAAAAAAGAGTCGGCCGCGTTGGACGCGGCGAACGGAACGGAGGAACATTTTGGCAAAATATCGCTTGAAACGGACGGATCCCAATCAGTCCATCTGCGCTTATCTGCGGGACGCCGAGGACAACAAGGAGCCGCCGGATAATATGCCTCTCACCAAACGGGACCTCTGGGCCCTGGAACGGGTGGCCATCTTTTTGGAGCGGTCAAAGCTCAATTCCTATGTGGAAATGATGGAAAAACCGGCGCGCTGGGTGTTTCTGAATTTCTGGGGCGGTATCGGCCGCGGCATCGGCATGGCCATCGGTTTTGCCATCCTCGGCGCCGCCGTCTTCCTGGTTTTGCAGAAGATCGTCGTGCTGAACCTGCCGATCATCAGTAATTTCATTGCCGATATCCTCGATATGGTGCAGAATTACCGCAGCGTTTCGCCGTGAGACGGAACGGCGCGGAACGCTTTGCCGCTGTTTTTATGTTATGAAACGGAATTGATATGATGTACTTACTTTTGATCCTGGGGCTGATCGCCGCGGATCAGGGCGTGAAAGCCCTTGTCGTCGCCAAAATGGAGCCCTATTCCTCGCTGGAGCTGTGGAACTTTATTCATCTGACCTATGTGCGCAACACCGGCGCCGCCTTTGGCATCCTTGAGGGCGGCCGCGTTTTCTTTATCGTTTTTACGCTGCTCCTCATTGCCGCCGCCGTTTTCCTATGGCGGAAAAAGGGGATGGAGCGGTATCATCTTCCCGCCTCTTTGATTCTCGCCGGCGCCGTCGGCAACTGCGTTGACCGCGTCTGCCGCGGCTTTGTCGTGGATTTCATCGACTTCACCTATTGGCCGGTGTTCAACATTGCCGACATCGCCGTCGTCTGCGGCACCGTTCTGCTGGCGCTGCGGATCCTCTTCGATCAGCGCGGCGGCGGGACGAAGGAACGGAAGGAAGACGCGAACGGAGACCCATCGGAGGAACAAAGCTTATGAAACTCATTTTTGAAGGCGGCGACGGCAGCCGCCTCGACGTCTTTTTAACGGCGGCGCTGACGGATGTATCCCGGAGCCGCGCCGCGCGGCTCATTAAGGAAGGCGCCGTCACCGTCAACGGCAATAAAGTCAAGGCCGGTTACGCCCTGGTCTCCGGTGACGTCATCGAGGGCGACATCACGGCGAAGGAGGAGATCTCCGTCGCCGCCGAGGAGATCCCCCTCGATATTTACTATGAGGACCACGACCTTCTCGTCGTCAACAAGCCCCGGGGCATGGTGGTGCACCCCGCGCCGGGCAGCGGCGAGCATACCCTTGTCAACGCGCTGATGGCCCACTGCGGCGATCTCTCCGGCATCAACGGCGTACTGCGCCCCGGCATCGTCCACCGCATCGACAAGGATACCTCGGGCCTGCTGCTGGTGGCGAAGAACGACATGGCGCACAGGAGCCTTGCCGCCCAGCTCAAGGAACATTCCATCCGCCGCCTCTACGAGGGCATCGTCTGCGGCATGGTGGCGGAGCCCGAGGGCATCGTCGACTGCCCCATCGGCCGTCATCCCTCGGAGCGGAAGAAAATGGCGGTGACGGAAAAGAACTCGAAAAACGCCCTCACCCGCTATCGGGTGCTGGAACGGTTCCCCGGCTATACGCTGATTGAGGCGAAGCTCGCCACGGGGCGCACCCATCAGATCCGGGTGCACATGAAATACATTGGCTATCCGCTGCTGGGCGATCCCCTCTACGGCAAAGGGGAGAAGAACCCCTTTTTCTTTAAAGGTCAGGCCCTCCACGCCAAGACCATCGGCTTTGTCCACCCCCGCACCGGGGAGACGCTGGAGTTCACCGCGCCGCTGCCGCCGGATATGGCCGCGGTTTTGGAAAAACTGAGGAAGGAACCGTAAGGCGGTGTCAGACCGCCTTTTCAGGTGAGGAACGGGATGGAACGGATTTATATGGATCACGCCGCTACGACGGCGATTTCGGAAGCGGCGCTGACGGCGATGGTCAGCTGTTACAGAGAACGGGACGGCAACCCCTCGGCGATTTACCCCCTGGGCCAGGATTCCCAGGGTGCGCTGGAAAAAGCGCGGATCGCCATGGCGAAGGGACTCCACGCCCTGAGCACCGAGATTTTCTTTACTTCCGGCGGCACCGAGGGCAACAACTGGGTGCTTTCCGGCGTCGCCCGGGCCAAGGGCAGGGGACACATCGTCACCACGGCCATTGAGCACAACTCCGTTTTAAAAACGGCGGCGCGGCTGGAGGAAGGCGGCTTTGAGGTGACCTATCTGCAGCCGGACCGCTTCGGCTTTATCGCGCCGGAACAGCTGGAAGCGGCGCTGCGTCCCGATACGATCCTCGTCAGCGTGATGCTGGCCAACAACGTCGTCGGCACGATCCAGGACACTCCGGCCCTCGTCAAAGTTGCCCACGCCCGCTGGATCCCCTTTCACACCGACGCCGTCCAGGCCGTGGGGCACATCCCCATCAACGTCCGCAGGCTCGGCGCCGATTTCCTGACGCTTTCGGCCCACAAATTTCACGGCCCCAAAGGGGTCGGGGCGCTCTTCTGCCGCCTTTCCAACTACGTGCCGCCGCTGATCCTCGGCGGCGGTCAGGAGCGGGGCGGCCGCAGCGGCACCGAGAACGTTCCCGGCGCCGTCGGCATGGCGGCGGCCTTTGAGGAGTGTCTGGCGGGTCTCGACGAGGACACGGCCTATCTGACGAAGCTGCGCCGCCGTCTCACCGAGGGGATGACCGCCATTCCCGGGGTGCGGCTCACCGGCGATCCGGAACGCCGCCTGCCGGGACTGGCCTCGTTCATCGTGGACGGCATCCCCCACAGCGCCCACATCGTCTACGCCCTGGGCGGCAGGGAAATCTGCGTCAGTTCCGGTTCGGCCTGCTCCGTCGGCTCCCAGGAAGCGTCCCACGTTTTAAAAGCCATGGGCTTTAACATGCGCGCCGCCATGGGCGCGCTCCGCTTCTCCCTGGACGTCTCCAACACCGAAGAGGAAGTCGACCGCGTTTTGGCGGTGATTCCCGGCGTCATCGAGGAAGTCCGCGCCAAAAAAGGGAGCCTCTGGGGCTGAGGGGAAATCCCGACGGAACCGAACGGAACGGTTTTGGAAATACAAAAATCAATCTGCGAAGGAAAAACCCGGAACAGCGTCCACGCTGTGCCGGGTTTTTTTGAAAAGTTCCTTTTTTCGCCTTTAAAAATGATTGAAAAGTCATGTTTTTTGGGATATAATATAGTTGAAAAGTAGTTATTTGATATCATTATTCTGTTTGAAAAGTCGGGAAAGAGGTGTTGTAATGCTTTTTCGTAAAATTGAATCCACCATTGAGCATCATTTGAAATCCGGTTCCGACAGAATACTTTTGATTGACGGAGCCCGGCAGGTCGGCAAAACGTATATCGTCCGTTATGTCGGCAAAAAGCTCTTTGAAAACTTCATTGAAGTCAATATGATTGAGGATTCATTGGGAGACCGGCTTTTCGCTCACGTAAAGACGGTTGAGGATTTTTATCTTCAAATCAGCATGGTGGCCGGGGACCGAATGAAACAGCGGGAAAACACCCTGATTTTCATTGACGAGATTCAGGCTTATCCTCATTTGTTTACCCTGCTGAAGTTTTTGTCTCAGGATCGGCGCTTTACTTATATTGCCAGCGGTTCCCTTTTGGGCGTGACCTTATCGGAAACGTCGTCGATTCCGATGGGGAGCATTCGCAAAATGCGCATGTTTCCCCTGGATTTTGAGGAATTTCTTTACGCCGTCGGCGTGAACCGGATCGCCGTTGCCGCCATGAGAAAGAAATTTGAGCGTTTAGAGCCCCTCGATGAAGCCGCTCACGAAAAAATGATGGATCTGTTTCGGAAATATCTGTTGGTGGGGGGGATGCCCGACGCGGTAAACGCTTACCTGGAAGAAAAAAATATTCAGTCCGTTCGGGAAGTGCAGGCTGAAATTCACGCTTACTACGGCGCCGACGCCTCAAAATACGACACGGAGAAAAAACTGAAAATCAGAAGGATTTATGATCTGATTCCCTCGAACATGGAAAACAAAAAGAAACGTGTCGTCGCGAAGCATATCGAAAACAAAAAGGGGAAGTCTTTCAGCGATTACAGAGATGAGTTCGACTACCTGATCAGCGCCGGGATCGCCCTGGAGGTGCAGGCCATTTCCAATCCGCGGTTCCCTCTGATTGAGTCTTCCGGCAAAAATCTTTTAAAGCTCTATTTAAATGATGTCGGTATTTTAAGCGGCATTTTGTATGGAAACAACATCCGCGCCGTTTTGGACGACAGGAAAAGCGTCAATCTCGGTTCGGTTTATGAAAGCGTTGTCGCCAGCGAACTGATCGCCCATGGCTATAAGCTGTTTTATTATGATAATCGCAGCAAGGGTGAGGTTGATTATCTGATCGACGACTACGACAGTCTTTCCGTCGTTCCGATAGAGGTAAAGTCCGGCAAGGATTACACGATCCACAGCGCGCTGAATACTTTTGTAAAAAACGGGGATTACCATGTAAAAAAGGCCTATGTGCTCTCTAACGAGAGAAACGTAGAAATAAAGAATCGGGTGATTTACGTCCCCATTTACCATATCATGTTCTTTGAGAACGCTTTCGGGCGGAACATGTCCTTTTGAGGGCGCGCTTTTGATGATGCGGCGGCGTGAAAAAGGTGTTGAAATCGGGACGGATGTATAGTATAATATAGAATTGTCCCGTGAGGCAATAAGGCCGTATCTTCCTAATAGATCACAAAGGGCGCTCTATGCCCCGATGGCAGTCTTATTCCCCGGCGGGAACGGGACTGTTTTTTCTTTTGTCCCGTGCAAAAACAGCGCTCCGGGGCTTTGCCCGGAGAGGAAGGAGACTGGCTTTGACGAAGGAAATTAAATCCGAAATCATGGACGGCAGCGATATCAAAAGAGCCGTCACCCGCATGGCCCACGAAATCCTCGAGAAGAACCACGGCGCCGAAGACCTCGTGCTGCTCGGCATCCGCACCCGCGGTATTTTCCTGGCGGAACGGCTGAAAGACGTGATCCGCGACGTGGAAAACGCGGAGCTCCCCGTCGGCACCCTCGATATTACCCTCTACCGTGACGACATCGCCGTCAAGGGCGGTATCCCCATTGTCGGGGAAAGCAACGTTCCCTTTGATCTCAACGGAAAAAAAGTCGTCCTCTGCGACGATGTTCTCTATACCGGCCGAACCATTCGCGCCGCGCTGGACGCGGTTTTCGATTTGGGGCGGCCTTCTTTTGTGCGCCTCGCCGTGCTGGTCGACCGCGGTCACCGGGAGCTCCCCATCCGCGCGGACTATGTCGGCAAGAACATCCCCACCGCCCAGCAGGAAACGGTGGAGGTGCGCTTTGACGAGCACGACGGCTACGACACCGTCATTTTAAAGGGAGAAAAGTACTAAGGAGGCAAACGATGGCAATCAAAACAAAGGATCTCATCGATCTGGAATTCCTCTCCGCCGATGAGATCACCGAGATCCTGGAAACGGCCAGGCCGATGAAGGAAGTGATGCGGCGGGACATCAAGACCGTCCCGGCGCTCCGGGGGAAGACCGTGGCGACGCTCTTCTACGAAAACAGCACCAGAACAAGGCTCTCCTTTGAGCTGGCGGCGAAGTATCTCAGCGCCGGCACCTGCAACATCAGCTCCTCGGCCTCTTCGGTGCAGAAAGGGGAAAGCCTCCAGGACACCGGCCGCACGCTGGACGCCATGGGCACCGACATCATCGTCATCCGCCACAACATGTCCGGCGCGGCGCAGCTCCTCGGCGAGGCGGTCAAAGCCCGCGTCATCAACGGCGGCGACGGCACCCACGCCCACCCGACCCAGGCGCTTTTGGATATGTTCACCATCATCGAGCGGAAAGGGAAGATCGAGGGACAGACCGTCGTGATTTTGGGGGACATCCTCCACAGCCGCGTGGCCCGGTCCAACATCTGGGGGCTGACGAAACTCGGCGCCCACGTCCGCGTCTGCGGCCCGCCGACGCTGATGCCCAAGGACATCGACAAAATGGGCGTGGAAGTCTTTTACGATATCGACAAAGCTCTGGACGGCGCCGACGTCGTCAATGTCCTCCGCATCCAGATGGAACGCCAGCAGAAGGGGCTGTTCCCCTCCATTGAGGAATACGCGAAGAACTACGCCATGACCGAGGAACGGCTGAACCGGGCGAAAAAGGACGTCCTGATCCAGCACCCCGGCCCGATGAACCGCACCATCGAGATCCCCTCGGCGGTGGCGGATTCCGCCCAGTGCTCCGTGGAAGAACAGGTGACCAACGGCGTCGCCTGCCGCATGGCGCTGATGTATCTGATGAGCGGAGGTGAAACTCTTGTCTAAGTTATTGCTGAAAGGGGGACGGGTCATCGACCCCTCCCAAGCCATGGATCTCGTCGCCGACGTCCTCATCGAGGACGGCAAGATCGCCGCGGTGGAAAAGGACATCGCCGCCGCCGACGCCGAATGCCGCGACGTCACCGGGAAGATCGTCTGCCCCGGTCTCGTCGATATCCACTGCCACCTGAGAGAACCGGGACTGGAACGGAAAGAGACCATCGCCACCGGTTCCCGTGCCGCCGCCGCCGGCGGCTTCACCACGGTGATGCCGATGCCCAACACCTCGCCCGTCGCCGACAGCCCCGCTTCCATCCGCTACGTCCGCGACCGCGCCGAGGAAGCCGGTGTTGTCCGGGTCTATCCCATCGGCGCCATCACCAAGGGCAGCGAGGGGAAGGAGCTTTCGGAAATGAGCGCCATGGCCGACGCCGGCGCCGTCGCCTTTTCCGATGACGGCCGCCCGGTGCTGAGCAGCCGCATCATGCGGCTGGCCATGGAATACAGCCACATCACCGGCCTGCCCCTCATCGCCCACGAGGAAGACCTCGCCTTGGTGGACGACGGCGACATGAACGAAGGTTACGTCTCGACGGTGCTGGGGCTTCGGGGAAATCCCGCCGCCGCCGAAGAGACGATGATCGCCCGGGATATCATTCTCGTCCGCCTCACCGGCGCGCGGCTGCACATTGCCCACGTCAGCACCGCCCACGGCGTTGAGATGATCCGCGGCGCCAAGGCCGAGGGCCTGCCGGTCACCGCCGAGGTCACGCCGCACCACCTGACGATGACCGAGGAAGCGGTGCGGGGATATGACACCAACACCAAGGTCAATCCGCCGCTGCGCACCGCCGCCGACGTGGAAGCGCTGATCGAGGGGCTGAAGGAAGGCGTTATCGACTGCGTCGCCACGGACCACGCCCCCCACACCGTTGAGGACAAAGTGGTGGAATACCATTTCGCCGCCAACGGTATCAGCGGTTTTGAGACGGCGCTGCCGGTGCTCTGGACCGAGCTGGTGAAGGAAGGCCGCCTCAGCGAAAGCGAGCTCATCGACAGGATGAGCTGTCAGCCGGCGCGGATCATGGGTCTGCCCGCCGGCAGCCTCGCCGTCGGGCACGATGCCGACGTTACCGTCATCGACCCCGATACCATCCTCGCCGTCGATAAAAACAGCTTCTATTCCAAAGGCAAAAACACACCCTACCACGGGCGGCTGCTCAGCGGCTGGCCGGTGATGACCATCGTCGGCGGCCGCGCCGTCATGGAAAACAGGGTGGTAAAGGAGTCATAAAACCATGATCGAACAGGGAAAAATCTTACTGAATGAAAAGGTCGGCCGGGATATCTGGCGCATGGAGCTGAAATGCCCCTGGATCGCGATGAAGGCCAAGCCCGGCCAGTTCGTCAACGTAAAACTGAACGACGTGGCGGAGCCGCTGCTCCGCCGTCCCATCAGCCTTCACGGCATCGACGCCGAGAACGGCATCATCAGCCTGCTCTACCTCGTTGTCGGCCGCGGCACCGAGATGATGACGAAATTGGAGAACGGTGACAGCGTCGACCTCCTCGGCCCTTTGGGCAAGGGATTCTCCACCTTCTTCCACGGCCGCCGGGCGGTGATCGTCGCCGGGGGCATCGGCTCCGCGCCGTTTTACCCGCTGATGGAAGAACTGAAAGCGAAACAAAAGAACATCACGATGATCTACGGCGCCAGAGACGCGGAAAGCCTCACCTGCCTCGACCTCTATGAGGAACAGGGCGCGGAGATGATCCTCGTCACCGAAGACGGTTCCGTCGGGGAAAAGGGCTTTGTGACCGGTCCCCTCGACTGTCTGCTGGCGGAACGGGGCGCCGATTTCGTCTACGCCTGCGGCCCGGAAGCGATGCTCAAAGCCGTGGAGGAGGTCGCCGCGAACCACGGCGTTCAGGGCGAAGTCTCCACCGAAGCCCGGATGGGCTGCGGTCTCGGCGTGTGCCTCTCCTGCTCCAAAAAGGGGAAGGACGGCAAAAACCGCAAGGTCTGTCAGGACGGACCGGTATTTCCGATGGGGGTGATGGCCTATGAGTAAAGTCAGTCTCGCCGTCGATGTCGGCGGCTTAAAAATGAAAAATCCGGTGACCACGGCGTCGGGGACGTTCGGCTCCGGTCTGGAAATGGTGGAATATGTCGATCTCAGCCGCCTCGGCGCGGTGACGGTGAAGGGCACCACCCTGGAACCGCGGCCCGGGAACCCGCAGCCCCGCTGCGCCGAGACGCCGGCGGGGATGCTGAACTCCATCGGCCTGGAGAACCCCGGCGTGGAAGTGTTCGTCGCCGAGACGCTGCCGAAGGTGGCCGAATACGGTTCCCCCATCGTCGTCAACATCGCCGGCAAGGACATTGAGGACTACGGCAAAGTCGCCGCCATCCTCGAGAAGGAAAGCGCCGTCTCCGCGTTGGAAGTCAACGTCTCCTGCCCCAACGTGAAGAACGGCGGCATGGCCCTGGGCACCAACCCCGATCTGGTGCGGGAAACGGCGGAAACGGTGAAAGCCAACACCACAAAGCCCGTCATCATGAAGCTGTCGCCCAACGTCACCGACATTGTGGCCGTGGCGAAAGCCGCCAAAGAGGGCGGCGCCGACGGCCTCACCCTCATCAACTGCCTGCTGGGAATGGCCATCGACATCAAAACGAAAAAACCGATCCTCGGCAACGTCGTCGGCGGCCTTTCCGGCCCCGCCATCAAGCCCGTGGCGCTTCGCATGGTCTATCAGGTGCATAACGCCGTCGACCTGCCCATCATCGGCCTCGGCGGCATCGCCTGCTGGCAGGACGCCGTGGAATTTCTGCTGGCCGGAGCCACGGCGGTGAGCGTCGGCACCGGCAACTTCCTCGATCCCTCCCTGACCATGAAGGTCATCGACGGCATCGAGGGCTATCTGATCGACAACGGCTATGACGATGTCAATGACATCATCGGTCTGGCCGCGAAATAAGGAGAGAATTATGGTAAAAGATAAAATCATCGTGGCGCTGGACGTGCCCACCAAAGAAGAAGCCCTGGCCATCGTCGAGGAGCTCGGCGACAAAGTCGGCGCCTACAAAGTCGGCATGCAGCTCTACAACGCCTGCGGCCCCGAAATCTTACAGGCCATTTACGACCGCAAAGGCAGGGTCTTTCTGGACCTCAAATTCCACGACATCCCCAACACGGTGGCGTCTGCCTCCCGTGTCGTCACCAATCTCGGCACCTTTATGTTCAACGTGCACTGCTGCGGCGGCAGCGCCATGATGAAAGCCGCCGTCGCCGCCATGCGGGAAGAAGCCGAAGCGAAGGGCATCGAAAAGCCGCTGCTCATCGGCGTCACCGTGCTGACCTCCCTCAGCGAGGAGGAACTGCAGGGCGAGATCGGCGTTGCCCGGGCCATGCGGGAGCAGGTCGCCGCCATGGCGCGGCTGGCCAAGGAAAGCGGCCTCGACGGCGTTGTGGCTTCGGCCAGGGAAATTTCCGTCATCCGCGAAGCCTGCGGCGATGATTTTGTCATCGTCACCCCGGGGATCCGTCCCCGCGACGCCGCTGCCGACGATCAGAAACGGGTCAAGACCCCCGGCGAAGCCGTCGCCGACGGCGCCGATTACCTCGTCATCGGCCGCCCCATCACCAAAGCAGCGGATCGGACCGCGGCGGTGGAAGCCATCGTCAAAGATATGGAAGAATCCATTCAGAATCAATAAAAAAGGAGAGTTTTTAAAATGGATCAGAAAGAAGTATACGAAATTTTTAAGGAATCCGGCGCTCTGCTGGAAGGTCATTTTCTGCTGACCTCGGGCCGCCATTCCGACCGCTACATGCAGTGCGCCCAGGTGCTGAAATACCCCGACGCCACGGAAAAGCTCTGCAAAGTCATTGCCGACGCCTACCGTGACAGCGGCGTGGAACTCGTCGTCGGCCCCGCCATGGGCGGCATCCTCGTCGCCTACGAAGTCGCCCGTCAGCTCGGCGTCCCCAACATCTTCGCCGAACGCGAGAACGGCAAAATGACGCTGCGCCGCAATTTCGCCATTGAGCCCGGTCAGAAAGTCCTCGTCGTGGAAGACGTCGTCACCACCGGCGGCAGCGTGCAGGAAGTCATCGACATCGCCAAGGAAGCCGGGGCGGACGTCGTCGGCGCCGGCGTCCTCGTCGACCGCAGCAACGGCAAAGTCGACCTCGGCGTGAAGCTCGTGCCCGTTCTTCAGATGGAAGTGGTCAGCTACGAAGCCGATGAGTGTCCGATGTGCAAAGCCGGGGAGGGCGAACCCTACAAACCCGGCAGCAGAAACATGAAATAAAGGGAAACAGCATGAGTACCGTTATTTTGGCCTGCGGC
Source organism: uncultured Bacillota bacterium (assembly GCA_902796855.1). Taxonomy (GTDB): domain Bacteria; phylum Bacillota; class Dehalobacteriia; order UBA7702; family UBA7702; genus UBA7702. The sequence goes on from CADBQN010000005.1 coordinate 105,296, forward strand.
TCCCTGGAGCGCTATGTGGACCTCGCCCAGCGGAACCGGGGGACGGATTACCCCGTGATCTACGTGGACAATAAGCTCCACGCCGAACCGGAGCGGATGAAAGAGCGGCTGACGGAAGTTTTGGCGGAAATGGATGAGGAGATCGATACCGTCCTTGTCGCCATGGGCTACTGCGGCGGCAGCTGGGAGAAGGTGCCCCACCGTCAGAAACTGGTGATTCCCTGCGTGGACGACTGCGTCACGCTGTTTCTGCACACCGACGACCGGCGCTGCCTCAACAAAAAGGCCTCGGATCACATGTATATTTTCGACAAGACCACCGGCGACGACAATTTCTCCATCCCCAACATCCGCAGAAAGCTCTTTGAGGAACAGGGGGAATACAACGGCGATATCGTCTTTAAATCCTGGTTCGGCCCGTATCACTATCTGGACATCATCGACACCGGCTGCTACGACTGCTATTCCGAGTCCTTTGTGGAATACGCCCAGGAGAGCGCCGACCTGATTTTCGCGGAGCTCAATTACGTGGAGGGAAGCAACCGCGTTTTGGAAAAACTCGTCGGCGGCGACTGGGACGAACAGTTCCTCATTTTCCCGCCGGAAAAAGATCCCTCCCTCTTCGATTTCGCCGGCTGATCCGCCGGGGAAAGCGGAACCCGCGCTTTCGCGGATGCCATTGTATCATCGTAAAAAATGAGTTTGAGGGGGTTACAGAACCGTATGAATATGTCATTTATGGCCGATACCATCATCGAGGGGCGGCGGCTCAGCCGCGAGGACGACAGGGCCCTGGCCGCGCTGATCGACTGCGACCTGGCGGAGCTCTGCGACGGCGCCGACCGCATCCGCGCCCGCTACGCCGGGGAGAAGGTGGAGCTCTGCGCCATCGTCAGCGGCAAAGGCGGCAAATGCGCCGAGAACTGCAAATTCTGCGCCCAGGCGGCGCGGTACAGCACCGGCTGTGAGGAGTTCGGCCTGATCTCCGAGGATGAAATGGTGGAAGCCTGTCTCGCCAACGAAAAGGAAGGGGTGGACCGGTTCGCCGTCGTCACCTCCGGCCGCACCCTGAACGGCCGCGATTTTGAGAACATGCTCCACGCTTACGGTCTGATGGACCGCAAATCCACCATCGATCTCTGCGCCTCCTTCGGCTTTCTGAGCGACGAGCAGTTCCGCCTGCTCCGCATCGCCGGCGCGTCGACGTACCATCACAATCTGGAAACGTCCCGCCGCTTCTTCCCGGAAATCTGCACGACCCACACCTACGATATGCGCGTCCGCACGCTGCGTTCGGCGCGCAACGCCGGGATGCGCCTTTGCTCCGGCGGCATCATCGGCATGGGCGAGACCTGGGAAGACCGCGTGGACCTCGCCCTGGAACTGGCGGGATTGAAGGTGGATTCCATCCCCATCAACGCGCTGATGCCGGTGAAGGGCACGCCGCTGGCGGATCGGCCCCGCCTCAGCGAGGAGGATATCCTCCGCACCGTGGCGATGTTCCGCTATCTGAACCCGACGGCGCAGATTCGTCTCGCCGCCGGCCGCGGCCTGATGGAAAACGACGGCGAAAAGGCGTTCCGCGCCGGGGCCAGCGCCGCCATCACCGGGAACATGCTGACGACGGCGGCTCACGCCACCGTGAAGAGCGACCGGGAAATGCTGACGTCCCTCGGCCGGACGGTGCGAAAGCTCTTTTAAAACGAATCTTGCCCCCTGTTTTTCGCCTCTTACCGAAAAAGGCGAGACAGGGGGCGTTTTTTTGTGTATGATAGGATCATGAAAGCGACGGGAGGTGAAGAACGTTGAAAGTATCGGTGCGGCTGACCGAAGGATTAAAGGAGCCCTACGCCGTGATCTATGCCGGCGGTCTCGATGACGAGGTGCGCCGCGCGGCGGAACTGCTCACCGCCGCCGGCGCGCCGGTGGTGGCCGAGAGCGAAGACCGCCTGATCGTGCTGAAGCCCGGGGAAATCTATATGATCCGGGTGGAGAACGGGACGACGGTAATCTACGGCGAAAAACGGAGCTATCGCTCGCGCAAGCGTCTGTACGAGCTGGAAGGGGAACTGGGCGCCGGTTTTATGCGGGTGGCCAAAAGCGTCGTCGTCAATCTGGCGCATCTCGACAGCGTCGAGGCCGGATTCAGCGGAACAATGCTGCTGAAACTGAAGAATGGCTGTAAGGACTATGTTTCAAGGAAATATCTGCCGGAATTTAAACGGTATCTGAATCTGTGAGGAGGCGAATGAAATGAAAGATATTGTATGGAGCACTTTGATGGGCGTTCTGATCGCCCTCGTTATCTTCTGCGCCATCGGCGTCGGCTTTGACCTGTATCAGGGCGGCCGTTTCCAGCTGGCGGGCTACGGCTTTACAAAAATGGTTCTGGCCAGCGTCGCCGTGGGCATCGGCTTCGGCGCGCCGGCGGCGATCTACCGCCGGGAATCGGTCCCCGGCCCGATGCGGGTCGTGTTCCACATGGGCATCGGCTGCGCCGTCTACATCGCCGCCGGGTTCTTCGCCGGCTGGATCCCAACGTCCCTGGGGCCGCTGAAATGCGCCCTGATCATCTGCGGTCAGCTGGGCTTTTCCTTTTTGATCTGGCTCGGCTTCCTGCTGTACTTCCGGGGCGAGGCGCGGCGGCTGAACGAGCGGCTGCGCCGCCGGGAGCCGTGACCGCGCCGTTCAGCGGTTGATGAACCAGAGCCCCACGAGGCAGACGGCGACGCCGAAGATCTTGCTCGCGCTGATCGGCTCACGGTAGAGGAGGCCGCCCACGATGAGGAGGGCCACGGCCAAAAAGGAGCTTTGGACGACGGTGGCGGTGCTCACCGGCCAGCCGGCCTTATAGGCGAAGATGAACCCGGCCTCCAGACCGACGATGACGACGCCGAGGAGGAACGGCGCCCAGTTGAGTTTGGCGTATTCCCGCCAAAGACCGCTTTCGGCGGGGATCACGCCGCCGAGGGCGAAAAAGAGCGCGGCGGAAAATGCGGCGCCGACGAGGTAGGTCACCGTCAGCGAGGCGAAGGGATTCATGTCGCCGGGCACCGACTTGGCGGCGATCTGGTAGAGAATGTTGGAACAGACGACGAGAGCGATGGGCCACACGTATGCCATTGCGAAAACCTCCTTGTAAAAAACCGTCAGGCCAAATAGCCTGACGGTCGGTAGGTGCTCACCCGTGGTCTTATGATACCACATGTTTGCCGAAAGGACAAGAAAAAAACGCGCGGCGGCGCTTTTTCAGGTCTTTTTTTTGCGGGCGTGGTCCAAAGCGTCCCGCAGGCGGGCCATGGCGTCGCCGCCGCGGCCGGACAGGCGCAGCGACGGGAAGGAGCGCAGCAGATAGCGCTCGCCGGCGGTGAGCCGCGCCGCCTTTTCCCGGACGAGGGCGAGGAGGGCGGCTCTGTTTTCTGCGGCCCGTTCCCGGGAGCTCTTCGCGAGTTCGCCCAGGGTGACGCGGCCGTCGCCGTCCCGGTCGAGACGGGCCAGACGGGCGCGGAGTTCTTCCTTCCGCTCCCCGAGTTCCCCGTCAAGGCGCTCTTTGCGCTCGGCCATTTCTTCGCTGAACCGCTCTTTTCGTTCTGTCCATTCCGCTTCCAGCCGTTCCCTTTTTTCGGCGAGCTCCGCTTCAAAGCGGAGCTTCAGCTGTTCTTCGGCTTCGATCAGCTTTTCCAGGCGGTCCCTGAGACGCACCGTGGCGACGACGGAAACGACGGTGTCCGCGGCAAAGGCGGCAAAGACGGCGCTGTCGGCGCAGTACAGCGCCGTCGGCGGCACCGCGGCGAGGAGCCCGGCGGCCAGCGGGTGGATCCCTTCGGTGAGGACGACGCAGAGCAGGCCGAAGAGGGTGGAGTTCAAAAGGCAGACGCGGCCTTTGATGTTGAAACGGTGGGCGGAATAATCCCACCAGCGCATATGGAAGAGCTTTTCCATCAGAAAGCTTGTGGCGTATTCCAGCGCCGAGGTGACGGCGGCGCCGAGGGCGAAGATGAGAACGACGTTTTTGACGAAGGGCGCCAAGAGCCAAAGGATCGCCAACGCCCCGGCGCCGTAGATGGGGCAGAGGGGGCCGCGGAGAAAGCCCCGCTCCACAAAGCGCTTTTGGAGAACGGAACAATAGACGGTCTCGCAGACCCAGCCGAGAAAGGCGTAGAGGATGAAACAGGAAAACCACAATGCGGCGGTGTGGACGGACATGGATCTCGCTCCTTTTGATTCGCGGTGTTTTTCCTATTATATGGAACTCCGCCGTCCCTGTCAATGAACGGGGCGTTGCGGTTTTGTGAGGAATGTAAATTTTCCCGAAAAACGCCTTGACAGAACCGATGCTTTTTAGTATAATTTTACTGTTACAACCGCGTCTTTTACGTTGCAAGTGGTCTGTCCCGCGTAAAGGAGCGAGGATCAACGGAGGTATATTCAATGTACGCAATTATTGAAACCGGCGGCAAACAGTACAAAGTCGCCGTCGGCGACAGAATCAAAGTCGAAAAACTCGTCGCCGAAGAAGGCAGCGAAATCGTTTTTGACAAAGTCATCGCCGTCACCGGCGACGAAGGCCTGAAAGCCGGCGCTCCCTATGTGGACGGCGCCAAAGTCGTCGGCGAAGTTACCGAACAGGGCAAACATAAGAAAGTTGTCGTTGTTCACTACAAACCCAAAAAGAACATCCGCAAAAAGAACGGCCACAGACAGCCCTATACGGAAGTTCTCGTGAAAGAAATCGCTTTATAAGAAGGAGGTGGGATTTTAAATGGCACATAAAAAAGCAGGCGGTAGTTCCAAGAACGGTCGCGACAGTAATCCCAAAATGCTCGGTCTCAAGAGACACGACGGTCAGTTCGTCACAGCCGGCAGCATCATCGTCCGGCAGCGGGGGACGAAATTCCACCCCGGTAATAACGTCGGCCTCGGCAGAGACGATACCCTTTTCGCCAAGATGGACGGTTATGTCAGCTTTGAAAGGGTCAGCCACACCAGAAAACAGGTGAGCGTTTACGCCGACAGAGCCTGAACCTCAGGTTCGTCCGAAACAACCGAACAGAAAAGAAAACCGGGGCGGCGCTCCGGTTTTTTTGCTGCCTTTTGAAAGGAGAGATCCGCATGGCGAAAAAGAAAAAACGCGTCGCTTTCAACGGCAAAATCCTCGGCAAACGCGTGGCCGGAACGGGAAAAGTCATGGTAAAGAACGGACGCGCCCTGAAACGGTCGGGGAAAAAGCTCCGGGGTGCTGCCCGTGTCGCCGCCGTCGGCGGCGGCGCCCTCCGCGGCGCGGGAAAACGGCTGGACAGCGCCGGGAAACTGACGCTGCGGACCGGCAAAGCCTTTGGCAAAACGAAAAAGCGGGCGCGGCTTTCGGCCGGGCGCGCCGTGAAGAGCGGCGCCGTTCTCGGCGGCGGTCTCGGTGATTTCCGCCGGGCGGAAGCGGCGGCGGCCCGCCGTGAAAAGCGGCTGCGCGGCTTCGGCCGGGGCGGAGCCGACGCTGTGAGGGACTCGAAGAAAGCGCCGTCGCTGTTGGGCCGGGCACGGAAGGCGGCAAAGATCGCCGCGCTCCTTTCGGCGGGAAAACGCTTCGGCGGCTGCGGCGTGAAAGCCGGCGCCGTCGGCAAACGGATCTACGACGGTTTCGGCGAAACGGAAGAGGAAAACACCGCGAGGTGAGTGAAATGTTTTACGACAGAGCGAAAATCTTTTTAAAAGCCGGCGACGGCGGCAACGGCCTTGTCTCCTTCCGCCGGGAAAAATTTGTCCCCGAGGGCGGCCCCAACGGCGGCGACGGCGGCCGCGGCGGCAGCGTCTATCTCATCGGCGACCACAACCTCCGCACGCTGCTGGATTTTAAAATGAAACAGCACTATAAAGCGCCCAAGGGGGAGAACGGCCAAAACAGCAATAAAGTGGGGAAATCCGGGAAGGATATCTATCTCCACGTGCCCCTGGGCACCGTCGTTCGCCGCGACGGCGAGGAGGCCGTCATCGCCGACCTCGTCACCGACGGTCAGAAGGTGCTTGCCGCCAAAGGCGGCCGCGGCGGCCGGGGCAACGCCCGCTTCGCCTCGAACCGGGACAAAGCGCCGGAAGTGGCGGAAAAAGGGGAGCCCGGTGAGGAAGTCTGGATCCGGCTGGAGCTGAAAGTCCTGGCCGACGTCGGCCTCGTGGGGATGCCCAACGCCGGGAAATCGACGTTCATTTCCCGCGTCTCGGCGGCGAAGCCGAAGATCGCCGACTATCCCTTTACCACGCTGGAACCGAATCTCGGCATCGTCGACCTCGGCGACGAGCGTGTTTTCTGCGTCGCCGACGTCCCCGGGCTCATCGAGAACGCCCACGACGGCGCCGGTCTCGGTCACCACTTCCTCCGCCATCTGGAACGGACAAAGGTGCTGGTCCACCTCATCGACATGTCCGGTCAGGAGGGGCGGGACCCGCTGGAGGATTTTGAGATCATCAGCGAGGAGCTGCGAAAATACAAAAAGGAACTTTGGGAAAAACCGCGGCTCATTGCCGCCAACAAGATGGATCTCCCTGATTCCGCCGAGAACCTGGAGCGCCTCAGGCAAAAGTACGGCGACGATTTTGAGATCTTCCCGATTTCCGCCGCCGGCGGCGGCGACCTGAAACCGGTCCTGAACCGCTGTTACGAAAAGATCGTCACCGCGCCGACGGTGGAAGAGCGCCGGGAAGAGGAAATCAAAGTGACCACCTTTGAGCCGCGGCGGCCCTTCACCGTCCGCGCCGACGGCGGCGGCGTATTCGTCGTCGAGGGCGCCGAGGTGAAAAAGTGGATCGCCATGACGGACTTTGCCAACGAAGCCGCCGTCAAACGGCTTCAGCGCATCTTCAAGGCCATGGGCCTCGATCAGGGGCTCCGCGACGCCGGGGCGCGCCACGGCGATACCGTCATCGCCTATGATCTGGAATTTGACTTCTCGGACTGAGCGGCCGCGCCGTGCCGGGAGAGAAAGGCCCCGCCAGGGGAAAACGGAAAGGAGTTGGTGCTCTGTGCTGACAGGAAAGCAAAAGCGCTTTCTGCGCTCAAAAGCCATGACCATGGACGCCCTCTATCAAATCGGCAAAGAGGGACTTTCCGACAGTTTCATCGCGCAGATCGATGACGCTCTCGAAGCCCGGGAGCTGATCAAAATCAAGATTCTGAAGAATTCCGCGGAGGTCGCCGCCGACGTCGGCGATACCCTCGCCGGGGAACTCGGCGCGGAAGTGGCTCAGATCATCGGTCACACGGTGGTGCTGTATCGGAAATCGGAGAAAAAACCCCGCATCGAGCTGCCTCGGGGCTGAATGTGACGATATGAAGAACCAAGGCCGTTTTTTGGTGATCACCGCCGGGGCTCTTTGGGGGTTCACCGGTCTGTTCGTCCGCCGTCTGTCGGAGCTGGGGCTCGCGCCGATGGAAATCGCGTTCATCCGCATGATCGTGGCGGTGACCGTGATCGGCGTTTATCTTTTGGCCGGGCGGCGGCGGGATCTGATTGCCGTGAAAAGGAAAGACCTGCCTTTTTTTATCGGCACCGGAATCGTCTCGCTGATGCTCTTTAATTATTTCTATTTTAATTCCATCACCTATTCCACGGTGGCCATCGCCGTTTGTCTGCTGTATACCGCGCCCGCCTTTGTGGTTCTGCTTTCGGCAATCCTGTTTCGGGAGCGGATCACCCCGCGCAAGGCGGTGGCTCTCGCCGTCATTTTCGGCGGCTGCATCTGCGCCAGCGGCGTCTTCGGCGGGGAACAGGCGCTTTCGCCCCGGGGGTTCCTTTTTGGGATCGGTTCCGGATTCTGTTTCGGGATGTTCAGCATTTTCAGCCGCGTCCTGCTGGATCGGGGATACGCGGCGATGACCGTCGCCTTTTTCGCTCTCGCCGTCGGCGCCGTGGGAACGGCTTTCTTTGTGGATGTCCCGGCGGTGATCGCCGCCGCGGCGACGCCCGAGGTTCTTCTCTACGGCGTCGGCCTCGGCGTCTGCTGCAGCTTTCTGCCGTATCTGCTCTATCCCACCGGTCTGCGGCATCTCGAAACCGGGGAGGCGGCCATGCTGGTGACGTCGGAACCGTTGGTCGCCGCCATGGTCAGCGTCGTCCTTCTCGGCGAACCGCTCACCTTTTCGGTGGCGGCGGGGATCTTTCTGATCATCGCGGGGATCGTCATCATCAACCGCGCCGGGAAAAAGCGCGGCCCGGCGCTCTCCGAAATTTCCGAGGAGAGCGAAAACAGGTGAATACGGAAATATGGAGGACTGAATGACTCAATGAAGGAAAAAGGAATGGAAATTGTATACCGCGTCCACAACGGACTCTATGTGAACCTGACGAACCGCTGCTCTTCATCGTGCACCTTCTGCCTCAGGCAGTCGCTGGACCGTGTCGGCGAGAGCGATCCGCTGTGGCTGGAACGGGAACCGGAACTCGACGAGGTGAAGGCGGCCTTTGCCCGCTTTGACCTCGCTTCCTACGATGAGATCGTCTTTTGCGGGTTCGGGGAGCCCACCTGCCGTCTGCCGCTGCTCCTGGCGACGGCGGCCTGGCTGAGGACGGTGTGCGATCTGCCGCTGCGCCTCAACACCAACGGTCAGGGCAGCCTGATCAACGGCAGGGATATCACCGGCGAACTGGCGGAAGTCCTCGACGCCGTCTCTGTCTCCCTGAATCACCCGGACCCCGAGCGGTACCGGGCCATTGTCAGGAGCCGCTTTGGGGAAGAAGCTTATCCCGCGATGCTGAAATTCGCCGCGGACTGCGCCGCGAAGGGGCTGGACGTGACGATGACCACGGTGGAGACCACCATCAGCAGGGAAGAGGAACAGCGCTGCCGGGAGATCTGCGCCGATCTCGGCGTGAAGTACCGTATCCGCGCC
>CADBQN010000006.1 GCA_902796855.1 uncultured Bacillota bacterium
CCGATATTCTTGAAAGCGACGGCGTACAGGCCCATCACAACGTCGGCGGCTTGCCGGAAGGCCTCGATTTTGAGCTGGTGGAACCGGTGAAGCTCCTCTTCAAGGACGAAGTCCGCGTTGTCGGCAAGGCCTTGGGCCTCCCCGATAACATGGTCTACCGTCAGCCCTTCCCCGGCCCCGGCCTCGGCGTCCGCTGCCTCGGCGCCATCACCCGTGACCGTCTGGAAGCCCTCCGCGAGGCCGACGCCATTTTGAGAGAGGAATTCGCCAAAAACGGCCTTGAGGGCAAAGTGTGGCAGTATTTCACCGTCGTGCCCGATTTCAAATCCGTCGGCGTGAAAGACGGCAAGCGCACCTTCGCTTTTCCGGTGATCCTCCGCGCCGTCAACACCACCGACGCCATGACCGCCACCATCGAGGAGATCCCCTACGGCCTTTTGGCGGAAATCACGCGGCGCATCACCACCGAAGTGGAAAACGTCAACCGCGTTCTCTACGACATCACGCCAAAGCCCTGCGCCACCATCGAGTGGGAATGATCTTTGGCCCCAAACACGCTATACGACCCAAAGCAGGCATTCTTCGGAATGCCTGCTTTTATTTCGGTTGACTTGTACCCGGGAATGATGTATAATTTGTTATACAAATCATACTTTTGAGGTGAGATAATGAAAACGCCAAAGGGGAAATACGCATGGACCGCCACGGTCGGGGAAAAAGGGCAGATCGTCATTCCGAAACAGGCCCGTGATGTCTTTGGGATCAGGCCCGGAGATACACTGCTGCTTCTCGGCGATGAGGAACGGGGGATCGCCATACCTCCCCGGGGCGCTTTTGCCGAGTTATTCGGCATCGCCTTTCAGGAAAAGGACGGTGACGAAGATTGAAAAAAATCGCTTTTTTCTGCATTCCCGCGCACGGTCACACCAACCCCATGCTCCCGGTCGCCGCGGAGCTGGTAAAACGGGGAAATACGGTTCGGTTCTATTCCTTCGGCGCGTTCGAGGATAAAATCAAGGCGACGGGCGCGGACTTCGTATCCTGCGACGCTTTTCTGCCCGCGCTGACGGAGCGGGAGGAAGCCGGGCTGAAAAAGGTCTCCGCCACGGAAATGACGATCCAGGATATACGGATCACCCTCCGCATGGACGGTTTCCTTGAGGAGGAATTCGGGACGTTCCGGCCCGATGTCGTCTATACGGATTCCGTTTGTTTTTGGGGCAAGCTGAACGCGTGGAAGCACCAAGTGCCGATGGTGGTCTCCACCAGTACCTTCGCTTTTAATCAGCTCTCGTCGCAGTACATGCGGAACTCACCGCGGGAATGGGCGGATATGCTGCTGGGACTGCCGAAAGTCTCCGGGGAGCTGAAAAAGCTCGCACCTTACGGCTATCCGGTCAAAGGAGCCCTGTCCCTCATCCAGAGCGACAACCGGACGGACACCGTTGTCTATACCTCAAAGCGTTTTCAGCCCTATGCCGAAAGCTTTTCCGATCACTATGCCTTTGTGGGCCCTTCCCTCTTTGCCAACGATGTCTCCGCCAAGGCGAAGACGCGTCCCCTCGTTTACGTCTCTCTGGGCACCGTGATCAACGACCGCCCGGATTTCTACACCAAATGCGTCGAGGCGCTGCGGAATCAGAACGTTGACGTCATCATTTCCTGCGGGAACGCGACAGACCTCGGGGCGCTGGGAGCCCTGTCGGAAAACACGCGGGTGTACCCTTACGTCGACCAGCTCGATCTCCTTGCCAAGGCGAATGTTTTCATCACGCACTGCGGCATGAACAGCGTTTCCGAAAGTCTGTATATGGCCGTGCCGATGGTCCTTTACCCCCAGACGAACGAACAGAAAGCGGTGGCGAGACGGGTCGCGGAAATGAAGGCCGGTACGGTCCTGAGCGACGACTCCGTCGGGGGCATCCGCCGTTCCGTTCTGGAGGTTTTGAACAACGCCGCCTATGGCAGCGCCGCCGAGGCCTGCGCCGCCGATTTTCGCTCCTGCGCCGGCGCCGCCGGAGCGGCAGCCTTCATCGAGAACGCGCCGCATGAATCCAACGGCATCGATCCCATCGCCGAACTGCGAAAAGCGAGCGCGCGCTTCTCGGTTGTATACTGGGGAATCGCCATCGCGCTGATCCTTCTCACCGGCTTCCTCGCCGGCTGGAAATACATTTGGCTCATTGGCGCCGCCGCCGGTATACTGGCCCATCCGATCGGCAAAGCGATGCAAAAGCGGAACTACAAAAGAGGAATCCGAACGTAAAGTCTTTTCCGAATCACAAGACACAGCGTCGGCCAAAGGGCCGGCGCCTATTTTTTTCAGATAATACCGCGAAAAATTCATATACTGTACCGAAAGATGTTTCGGGAGGTCGTTTATGAACACGGTACAACGAAAAAGATGGAGCGGCATCGCCTTTGCCCTGCTCCTGCCCTTGGCGGTGGGCGGCCTGGCGGCGGCGCTCGCCGCCGGGGGAATGGCGCGGTTCGGCGCGCTGAATCAGCCGCCGCTGACGCCGCCGGGCTGGCTTTTTCCGGTAGTCTGGACGGTCCTGTACCTGCTGATGGGGTACGCGGGCTATCTGCTCCGGGCGGAGCTCCCCCTCAACGACGCCGCGCGGCGGAACCGCCGCGCCGCCCTGTTCCTCTACGCTCTGCAGCTCTTTTTCAACTTCGTCTGGCCGCTGCTGTTCTTCCGCGCCGGGCTGTACGCTTTCGCCTTCCTCTGGCTGCTGGTTTTGTGGCTGCTCCTTTTTTTGCTGATCCGCGCCGCGGCGAAAACGCGGAAGCTCGCCGCCGTCCTGCTCCTGCCGTATCTGGCCTGGGTCACCTTCGCCGGATATCTGAACCTGATGATCGCCGTTTTGAACTGACCGGACGGCGTTTTTCCCGCCGGGGACCGTAAAAAGAAACGTTGCGTTTGTTCCGAAAGTATCATATAATGAAAACAGAAACAGCGGCGCTTTTCCCCATCCCCCGAAAAGCGCCGCGACAGCAAATATTGGAACGGACGGTCGAACGCGATGAGAAAACGTCTATTTGAAATCATTGAAATCGCCGCGGACGGGGACAGGGCCAGCCGCTTTTACGACGGTTTTATGATCCTCGTCATCATCCTGAGCATCATCCCCATCGCCATGAAAGACCCGGGAACGGTCTGGAACGCGCTGGACAAGCTCTGCGTCGCCATTTTCATCGTCGACTACGCCCTGCGGCTGTTCACGGCGGATTTTAAGCTGGAGGACCGGCGAAGGGCTTTTTCTTTCCTTCGCTACCCGCTGACGCCGATGGCCGTCATCGACCTGCTTTCCATTCTCCCCTCCTTTATTCCGGTCAATCGGAGCCTACGGCTGCTCCGTCTCTTCCGGGCGCTGCGCGTTTTTCGCATCTTCCGCGTCCTGCGCTACTCCAAAAGCCTGCGCACCGTCTCGGTGGTGATGAAAAAATCGAAGGATTCCCTGATCGCCGTCTATTCTCTCGCCGCGGTCTACATCGTCATCTCGGCGCTGGTGATCCTCAACGCGGAGCCGCGCTCCTTTGACAGTTTTTTCGAGGCGCTGTATTGGGCGACGACTTCCCTGGCGACGGTGGGTTACGGCGATATTTACCCCGTGACCGCCGTGGGGAAAGCGATCTCGATGGTTTCCTCCATGATGGGCATTGCCATCGTGGCGCTCCCCTCCAGCATCATCACGGCGGGATACGTCGAGGAGATCAAAAAACGGGAGAGCGGCGACGAACAGAAGGACAAGGATTAGTTCCGCGTCCCGCCAGACAAACAAAGCATAAAAAACGGCTTCTGCCCTCCCCTTTCGGGGCGGCGCGGAAGCCGTTTTCGTTTCGTTCGGATTCGCTCAGCGGGACACGGAGCCCATCGCTTTCAGTTCCTTTTTGCGGCGGTACATCAGGGCGTCGGCCCGGTCGAAGACGTCGCGGATCGTCCTGTCGTCACCGGCGGCGTAATCGGAGATCCCCGCCGCGACAACGACCTCCCCAAGGCCGATGTTTGCCTCGGCTTTCCTGCCCAGTTTCGCCATGATCTCCCGGCGGTCGTCATAGTCGCGGCCGCGGAGGATCGCCACAAACTCGTCACCGCCGACGCGAAAAACGGGGCTGTGCTGGAACAGTTCGCAGATCAGCACCGCCGCGGAGCGGATATACTCGTCCCCGGCCTTGTGACCCAGCGTGTCGTTGACCTGTTTCAGGCCATTGACGTCGCAGACGACCACGGCAAAGGGTTCCGCAGCGCCGCCCTGGATTTCTCCGTTCAGCGCCGTTTCGGCTTCAACATAGGCGTGCTTGCTCTTTACACCGGTGAGGGGGTCGGTGTTCGCCATATGGCGGACACTGCCCAGCTCTGCCTCGCTTTCTTCGGCCCGTTTGCGCATCAGGGAGTAGATGTTCAGCAACGTCATCACCGAAAAACCGAAGAGCACGATGACAATGAGCATGCTCCGGGCGATGGTGTGGCGCAGGGCGCTGATTTCCCCGGCCACGAACGCCGCGGCGTCGGCGGAGCCGAACTTCGCAACGTAATAATCCTGGACGCGGCTCATGGCGTCGCCGGTGGCGGCGATCATCGTCTGGCTCATCCAGATCAGCGATGTGAAGAGGACCAGGGAAAGAAGGGCGATCCAGACGATGATGGAATTGCCGAATCGATGCGTTTCATCGCGCTTCATCAGCCCGCGGAAAAAAACAAAACCGAGGATCGCCCAGATGGTGAAGAGGAAGTAGGATTCCGTCGCCATGGAGCCAGAGGAAAAGAGATTGGGAATCAGCAGATAGAGCAGGAACCCGGCCATGAGTATGAGGCCGATGAAGCCCGTCCTTTTTTCCGCGTTGTCCCCCTGGCGTTTCGCCGTTTTCAGCGCCGCGGCGGAGACGAAACCGTAAACGATGGTCGCCCCCAGCGTCGTGACGTCGACGATCCAGCCGATGGCCGTCCGCCCCAAAAACGGGATGAGCAGGGAGACCGCGGCGATGAGCCAGACCGCTTTTTCGGGGATGCCGCGGCGGTTCAGGTTCGAAAAACGGCGGGGCAGCACGCGGTCGCGGGCCAGGGCATAGAAGAGACGGCTCAGGGCGATAAGGTTGCCGATGAGGCTGGTGACGATCAGGGCGAGAAGGGAGAAGAGCAGCAGCCAGAGACCGAAATTACCGAGGTAAAAGCGGGCGGCGTAGAACGCCGGCAATCCTTTAACGCCGCTGAGATTGTCCAGATCACGAATATACGCGAGCCAGCTGCCGTATTCCGGGGGATAAGCGGTCACCGACAGCAGCGTGACGAAAATATACAGCAGGGTGGCGGAGAGAATGGCGGCGGCGAGGACACGAAAGACCTTCCGATGGGGAAAGGTATATTCCTCGGCGCTGTGGGAGATATTCTCAAAGCCAATGAACGCCCACGGAGAAATGCAGGCGATGCCGATGACTTGGGCGACGTCGTTCTTCCCCGGCACGGTGAGAGGCCGGAAGCTGAAGGAAGCGCCGTGACGAATCAGGGCCGAGGCGAAACAGACGGTGATGCCGACGACGAAAAAGACGGCCAGCGCCGCCATGAGGACGGCGGGGATCTTTTTGCGCCGGGCACAGAGAACGGCGACGAGCAGGATCGCGGCGATGGAAAGAAGCGCCTCGCCGAGATAGACCTCGTAGCCAAAAAGGGAATAGCAATAGATGACATGGAACACGCCGCCGAGAAAATAACGGGCAAACAGCGGCAGCGAAGTGGCGTTAGCCCAGAACACGGCGAGATACGTCAGCGCCAGGAACCAGGCGCAGAGAAAGGCGTGATCGTAGCCGAAAGCTTCCTTCGCGTAGGCGTAGACGCCGCCGGCGTCGGGACAGCAGCGGATCATATAGAAGTAGTTCCCGGCAATGACCAGCATAATGGCGGCGCCGATCAGCAGCCCGAAAACGCTGCCGACGGGACCGGCCTGGGAGAGACACGTATTGCCGGTGATGACGAGGGAGCCCCAGCCGATGCTGGCGCCAAGGGCAAAGGCCCAGGCCTCCGCCGGGGACATATAGGGCGTAAGATGCTTTTGAGGATCGGACATCCCGGGTTCACCTGCACTTTCAAAGGCCGCCGTTACAGCGGCGAACGTTCCGTTAAAAAACGTTCCGCCGAACGCGCCGCGGCCTGTAAAACGAAAATCATTATTCTATAAAGGTTCAACAAATTTCCATATTATCCTTTTTTCAAAAAAAATTCGCGCGGAGATTTTTCCCCGCGCGATGGGTCCGCGGCCCGCGCCGCTCTCAGGTCAGGAGCATACGGTCGTTGGCGAACTCGCCGCCGCTGGCCTTTTCAAACATTTTCAACAGGTCGGCGACGGTGAGTTTTTCCTTTTCCTCACCGGCGGCCTCAAAAATGATCCGGCCGTTGTGCATCATGATGATGCGGTTGCCGAGACGCAGGGCGTCCTTCATGTTGTGGGTAATCATCAAAGTGGTGAGCTTTTCCTTCTGGATGAAGGTCTCCGTCAGCTCCAGGACTTTCGCCGCGGTCTTCGGGTCAAGGGCGGCGGTATGTTCGTCGAGAAGCAGGAGCTTCGGCTTTTGCAGCGTCGCCATGAGCAGGGTGATGGCCTGACGCTGGCCGCCGGAAAGCAGCCCCACCTTTGTGGTCATGCGGTCTTCCAGACCGAGTCCGAGGGAGGCGACGACCTCCCGATAGCGCTGTTTTTCATCGTGCTTCACGCCCCAGGCCAGGCCGCGGCGGCGGGTGCGTCGAAAGGCCATGGCGAGGTTCTCCTCAATGGACATCGTCGCGGCGGTGCCCATCATCGGATCCTGGAACACCCGGCCGAGGTATTTGGCGCGGCGGTGCTCCCGCATATTGGTAATGTCGATATCATCCAAAAGGATTTTGCCGGCGTCGGAGGGGAACACGCCGGAGATCATGTTCAGCATCGTGGATTTCCCGGCGCCGTTGCCGCCGATGACGGTGACAAAATCGCTGTCTTCCAAGGTGAGGTTCAGGCCGGAAAGGGCCATCTTCTCATTGACGGTGCCGGCGTTGAACACTTTGTAGAGGTCGCGGATCTCAAGCATTGGCGTCACCTCCCTGCGCGGACGGGTCGATCTTCACCTTGCCGCCGGTGAACTGCCGCTGCCAATAGGGGATGCCGAGGAAGACGGCGACGACGAGGGCGGTGAGGAGTTTCAGGTCGTTGGCGTTGAGACCGAGGCGGAGCACCAGCGTGATGACGCAGTAGTAGACGACGCCGCCGATGACGGCGGAGAGGAGCCGCAGCGCGAAATTATGGAAAATACGGCTGAAGAGCACTTCCCCGATGATGACGGCGGCAAGGCCGATGACGATGGCGCCGCGGCCCATGTTGATGTCGGTGAAGCCCTGATACTGAGCGAGCAGCGCGCCGGCCAGGGCGACAATGCCGTTGGAGATCACGATCCCGGCCATTTTGGTGATGTTGGTGTTGACGCCGTTGGCCCGGGCCATCATCTGATTGCAGCCGGTGGCGCGGAGGGCGTGGCCGACTTCGGTGCCGAAGAACCAATAGAGCAGCGCGATGACGACGACGGCGAAGAGACCGCCGACAATGAGGGCGCGGGGAATATCGCTCAACGACAGCAGCAGGCTGAAATTCCGGTAGGAAAGCGGCATATTGGCGAGACCGCCGAGGATCCGCAGGTTGATGGAATACAGCGCCAGCTGTGTCAGAATCCCGGCTAAAATGGCGGGGATGCCGAACTTTGTGTGGAAGGTGCCGGTGACGAACCCGGCGGCGCAGCCGGCGGCGAAAGCCAGCAGCAGCGCGGCCCAGACATTGAGCCCCGCCGTGACGGTGGTGACGAGAACGGCCCCGCCGGTGGAGAAGGAGCCGTCCACGGTGAGATCGGGGATATCCAGGATCTTAAAGGTGATGAAGACCCCGATGGCCATGATCCCCCAGATGATCCCCTGGGCGACGGCGCCGGGGAGCGAGCTTAAAAACTGTGTCATGAATCTTTTTTCCTCTCATTTCCAAAACAGTATCTCTTATATTATCGTCGAGAACGGCGCAAAAGTCAACCATCAAACCGAGAAAGCGCACGAAAAACCGACGAAGAGGCGGAAAACCGCGCTCTTCGCCGGGGTGTGACGAGGAATATGCTGAGCCTTGGCTTATTCGGCGTCTTCCGCCGCGATGGCTTCATACCCGTCGGGAACGGTGATGTTCAGCGCGTCACAGCGTTCGGCAACGTATTCCTTGGTCAGGTCGGTGGCGAATTCCACGTCCATCGCGGCGGGGTCGGCGCCGTTGACGAGGATTTCGTAGGCCATGAGACCGGTCTGATAGCCGAGGTCGTAGTAGCTGATGGAGAGGGTCGCGACGCCGCAGCCTTTGCAGATGCCTTCCTCGCCGGTGACGATGGGTATGCCGGCGGCGGAGGCGACGCCGTCAATGGTGCCGGTGCAGGACGCGGCGGTGTTGTCGGTGGGGATGTAGAGGACGTCGCTGCCTTCGCAGGCGGTCTTGGTGACGGCCTGAACGTCGTTGGAATCGGCAAAGGTATATTCGGTGCAGGTGTAGCCGAGAGCGCCGAGGTATTCCTGCATCTTATCGGACTGATATTTGGAATTGGCCTCGCCGGAGCAGTAGACGATACCGACGTTCTTGGCGTCGGGGAAGAGCTCCTTGATCATGTCGGCCTGCTGGTCCAGGGGAGCCAGATCCGAGGTGCCGGTAACGTTCATCCCTGTGGCGCCGGTCCATTCGCCGATATCGAGGGCGGTGCCGTAATCGGTGACGGACGTGGCGACGATGGGGATCGTATCCGTGGCGGCAAAGGAGGCCTGCAGCGCCGGGGTAGCGTTGGCCATAATCAGATCGACTTTTGAGGAGACGAACCGATTGGCGATGGTGGCGCAGGTGTTGGAGTCACCGGCGGCGTTCTGGACGTCGATGGAGACGTCGTCGCCGAGCTTATCGGTGAGGGCGTCTTTGAACCCGTCGGTGGCGGCGTCGAGGGCTTCGTGCTGAACGAGCTGGATGACGCCGATCTGATAGGACGCGTCGCTGTTCACGGCGGACGAATCCTCAGAGGAACCGCCGCAGCCGGCAAGGAGCCCCAGGCAGCACCCGGCGGCGGCGATCAGTGCGATGATTTTCTTCATAATTTCTTACCTCCGAACGGCTTTGTGCCGTTATTTCTTTGACTATGTCGTATTATCTCGTCAAAGTTATCTTATTATAATATAAACATGATTCAATGTCAATAGCAAATCCAAGAAAAAAACGGCCGGAGCCGTCACCGAGGAAAAAGGCCTTTCTTTCGCCGCGGACTTGTGCCGCGGCGCGAACGGAGTATAATAAAAGCAGAGAAAAAAGCGAAGGAGGAAACCGCCATGAGCTTTTTGACAAGGGAGATCGAGACGAAGAACGTACTGACCAAATCCAACCTGCCCGTTTCGGATTACTCCGTCAATCCTTATGTGGGCTGCGCCCACGCCTGCGCCTATTGCTACGCTTCCTTTATGAAACGGTTCACCAATCACCGGGAGCCCTGGGGCGAATTTGTCGACGTCAAATTCTGGCCGCCGCTGAAACGGCCGGAAAAATACGACGGCAAAGAGGTCTTTCTCAGCTCCGTCACCGACCCCTATCAGCCCTGCGAGGAAGTATACCAACGCACCCGAACCCTGCTGGAAGAGCTGAAGGGCAGCGGCGCGCGGCTCAGCGTCGCCACCAAATCCGATCTCGTCCTCCGGGATCTGGAGCTGATCCGCTCCTTCCCCGACGCCCGGGTCTCCTGGTCCGTCAATACCCTGGACGAGTCCTTTCGGGAAGAAATGGACCGCGCCGTCAGCATTGAGCGCCGCCTCGCCGCCATGAAGCGGTTCTACGACGCCGGCGTCAGGACGACCTGTTTCATCTCACCGATCTTCCCCGGCATCACCGATGTAAAAGCCATCATCGAGGCGGCGAAAGACCGCTGCACGCTGGTGTGGCTGGAGAACCTGAACCTCCGCGGCGATTACAAGAGCCGTATGCTCCGCTGGGTACACGAACACCGCCCCGACCTGGACGATCTCTACCGCGATATCTACGTCCGGGGCGACCGTTCCTACTGGCGCGCCCTCGACGCGGAAATACGGGACTACGCCGAAAAGGAAGGGTTCCCCTACCTCCGCGACGACGACAGCCGCCGCGCCGACATCGGCGAAAAACCGGTGATCGTCAACTACTTCTTCCACGAGGAGATTATCCCCTCGGCAAAAAAGAAGAGCCGCTGAGGCCGTCAGCGCCGCAGCAGCCAGAGAATGCCCTTGGCCACGCGCTCGTCGCAGCGCTGAAAATGATTGCCGGGGTTGAGCTCGAACACCGTCTCGATCCCCCGCTCCGCGAAGTGCGCCGCCAGCGCCACGGTGTTCTCTTCCACCGGCCGCAGCACGCGGTTCCTCGTTTTCGCCTCTTTGTCCCCGAGAGAGAGATAAATTCTCTCCGGGGGCTTTTTCATGCTCCGTCCCTTCGCGAACGCGAGAAAATCCGGATACCAAAAGGAGCCGGAAGCGCTGACGGCGCCGTCAAAGACAGCGGCGCGGTACAGGGCGTAGACCGAAAAGAGCCCGGCGAGGGAGTAACCGGCGAGGTAAACGCCGGCGGGCTCTGTCGGCAGGACGGCGCGGAGCGACGGCAGAATTTCTCCCGTCAGCGTTTTCAGATAATCATCGGCGCGACCGCCGCAGGGCGTATCCCCTTTGGCGATGGGCGGAATGGGCCAGGGCGACATATCGTCGTCCCAGCGCAGACCGCTGACGGCGGCAAAGGAAAAATCCGCCGCCGTGTCCCGGCGGACGAGGTCATAAACGGCTCTCCCCTCGTTGTTGAAGGTGTGGAGCAGGATGAGGGGAGCGTCCTCCCCCAAAGCCGGGATCAGCAGGATCTCCCTTCCCCCGGCGGTGAAACGTGTTTCAGTCATTGTTTTCCTCTTCCAATATAAAATAATCTTTCATTTCCGAAAAGCCGAGGGAGCGATAGAGCTCTTTGGCTCCGGCGGAAGTCTCCAGATAAATCTTTTTCGCCCCGGCCGCTTTCGCCTCGCCGATGAGGCGGCGGCAGACCGCTTCCGCGACGCCGCGGCGGCGGTACGGCCGGCGGGTATAGACGTTCATCAGATAGGCGCAGAGGCCGTTTTCGTTGTCCGGCGAGGGCATTTCCCGATAGAGGCAGACGCCGCCGCAGCCAACGGTCTCACCGCCGATCTCGGCGACGACAGCGATGTGCTCCCCTGCCCTCAGCGCCGCGGCGTAATAGGCGCGGTTCTCTTCCCGCAGAGCGGCCCAGCGCTCCGGCGCCATGCGCTCCTTCGCCGCCGCGAAGACGTGGGCCAGCACTTCCATGCGCAGGGAGAGGAGACGTTCTATATCGGATTCGTTCAGCTGTTTCAGGATAAGACCGCTCATGCCGCCGCCTCCCGGGAGACCTTTGGGAGGGCGTCCCTGTCGACTTTGCCGTTGGGGGTCAGCGGCATTTCGTCGAGGAAGGCGATGCACTCGGGGATCATGTAATCCGGCAGGTAATCGCCGAGATAGGAACGGATCTCCGCCGCCGTGGTCTCTTCCTGTTCCCGCACGATGTAGGCGACCATATAGCGGAGCTCTTCCTCATCGGTCTCCGGACTGACGTGGACGCGGTTCACCAGCCCCGATGCCATCAGGGCGTTTTCCACCTCGCTGACCTCGACCCGTTTGCCGCCGATCATGATCTGTGTATCCTTGCGGCGGAGAAAGGCGATGCTGCCGTCGGGCAGCCGATAGCCGAGGTCGCCGCTGCGGTACATACGTCTGCCGTCGGCCAGGGTTTGGAACGCTTCTTTTTCCTTCTCACCGGCGCAGGTATAGCCCAGGGCGACGCCGCCGCCGAGGATGCAGATCTCGCCGGTCTCCCCTTCCCGCGTCTCGTGCCCCGCTTCGTCCAAAAGCAGAATCTCCGCGCCGTAAACGGGCCTGCCCACGGGATAGGTGCCGTCGGCGAGGGGTTCCCCGGCGGAGCAGTGATAATAGGAAGCGCAGACCGTCGTTTCCGAGGGGCCGTAGGTGTTGTAGACATCAACTTGGCCGACGAGGTTCGTCACGTAGGCGCCGCGGAGCACGTCACCGCCGCTGATCAGCAGCCGCAGCGACCGGGGCAGGGACGGCAGGCCGTTGAGTTCCTGGAGCAGATAGGGGAAACCGCTGACAATGGTGACGCCGCGGCGGTCGATGTACGACGCCAGAGCGGCGGCGTCCTCCCGGATCTCCGCCGGAGGAATGGCCAGCACGGCGCCGGCAAGGAGCGTGGGGAAGACTTCCTCCACGAAGATATCAAAAGTGCAGACGGAGTGCTGGAGCATGACGTCGTCCTCGCCGGGGCGGAACTCCCGCCGAAAGGCCCGGACGTAGTGGCGGACGTTTTCTTCCGTCACCATGACGCCTTTGGGCTTTCCCGTGGTGCCGGACGTATAGAGAATATAGGCGAGGCCTTCGCCGTCGGCGGCAGGAGCGCCCTCCGCGTCCTCCGCTGCCATGCCCCGGTCAACGGTGATTTTAGGAAGACCGTCAAAAAGCTCCCGGTATTCGCCGTTGACGATAACGGCGGCGACGGCGGCGTCCCGCATCATAAAGCGCAGACGCTCCCGGGGGAAGGACGGTTCCGCCGGAACATAGGCCATACCCTTTTTCAGTACGGCGAGGATGGCGGCGATCATCTCAACGGAGTGATCCATCACAATGCCGATCCTTCCGCCCTCCGGCGGGAGTGCGGCGGCGATGGTATCGGCCAGATCGGACAGTTCCTGCCGGGTGAGGGCGCGCTCCTCATCAAAAACGGCGGGAGCGGCGGGGTTTTCCCGCCTTTTTTCCTCAAAGAGCTCCGCGAGGGAGCGTCTCTGACGCGTGTTCATGGTGTGCCTCCTGACTATTGTTTTCCCTTGGTTCATGTTTTTTCGGACGCTCCGCGCCGCCCGGCCCGGCGGCGCGGAGCGTTCCTTCTGCATCAATATTCTTTCTTTTCGCGCTTTTTCCTTTTTTCATCCCGGTCGGAGCGCCGGTTTTCACGAAAAAAACACAAAAAAAGATTTCGGAAGGATCCTCCGCCGTCGGCCCGCTCCCCGTTTCCGCGCTCCCGCAGCCGGAGCGTTTCGGGAAATCAGCCCGGCGCGTACGCGTTCATCCCGTTTGAGTAAGATCAAGACTTTTTTCCAAACCGATGTTTTTCGGGAAATCATCTCTTTTTTCGATGAAACGATCCGCGAAAGAGAGGAGCGACCCGAAGCGAGGAAATCGCGAGGGATAACCTCCTCGCCTGGACGGAGCAGCAGCGTCTCGCGGTGCGGGGAACGGCGATTGAACGCGCCGTGATCGATGTTCAGACAACCGCCGATGTGAACAGGCACATAACGGAAATCATGCTTCCGCTTCTGCCTCAAAACGAATAAATCAAAAAACCGCTCAAACCCGGCTTTGTCCGAGTTTAAGCGGTTTTTCGTTTTCGCTTTTATTCTTCCTCTGTACGAACGAGACGGTAGCCGACCCCGGTGTGGGTGCGGATGCGGCGGACCTCGCCGCGGTCGATCTTTTTCCGGAGCGACGCCATAAAGACCCGCAGGTTCATCACGTTGTTCTCCCAGCTGCTCCCCCAGATTTCCGTCGTCAGGAAGCTGTGGGTCAGCACCCTGCCTTCGTTCTGCGCCAGCAGGCAGAGGAGCTTATACTCGATGGGCGTCAGCGCGACTTCCTCCCCGTTGAGGCGGACGGAACCGGCGGCGAAATCAATAATGAGGCCGCCGTCGCGAAAAACGGAACCATGCTCCCGTTCCCGGTTGCCCCTCACAAAGCGCCGCTCCATGACGCGGATACGGGCGAGGAGCTCCGCCACGGAAAAGGGCTTGGTCAGATAGTCGTCGGCGCCGGCGTCCAGGGCCATGACCTTATCGGCGTCCTCCTTCCTGGCGCTGATGACGATGATCGGCACGTCGGACCAGGAGCGAATCCGCTGGATCACCTCGGTGCCGTCGATATCGGGCAGGGCCAGTTCCAAAAGGACGATGTCGGGATTGTTGGCCGAGATCAGGGAGACGGCGCTTTCGCCGGAAGAGGCCGTGACGCATTTATAGTCGTGGGCTTTCAGCGTCACGTGGATCAGGTTGCGTATTTTGCGGTCGCCGTCGGCGACGAGAATTTCCATGAGACGCGTCCCCTTTCCCGAAGATTCAAAGAAGTACCGATGACGCGGCGCTTCTTTGTTTATTATACAACGCTTCGGGAAACGGTGTCAACGACGCGGCTCACGCGGCGGGAGGCGCCCCTCTTTCCCCGCGGCGCGGATCTCCGACACCTGGACGATGATGACGAGGCCGAGGATGAGGACGATGCCGAGGACCTGACTGAGCGTCAGCGTCTGATGAAAGAAGACGAGGCCGAGGACGGTCGCCGTCAGCGGGTCCATGACGTAGCCCAGCTGGACATAAGTGGGTTCCAGCCGTTTCAGCGACCGGATGTAGCAGAAGTAGGAAAGGACGGTGGCGATCAGCGCCAGCCCAGCCAGGGGGAGCAGCACCATACCGCCGCTGACGGCGACGGCGCGGGCCATTTCGGCACAGAGGAGCCACGGCGGCGCGACAAATGAAAGGAACACCACGCCGAGACCGCCGTCCCACACGAGGACGACATTGGCGTCGACGCCTGCTTCCAGCAGATATTTTTCACAGATGACCATCCCCGCCCAGCCGACCATCGTCAGCAGCGACCAGACGACGCCGGCGGCGGAAAAAGTCCCGCCTTCGCCAAAGACGTTGAGCGTCAGGGCGATACCCGCCACCGCCAGCGCGCAGAGAAGGGCTTTGCCGACCGTGAGCGGGGTTTTAAAAACGATCCGGGAAAAGATCATCAGCAAAAAGAGATTGCCGAAGACGATGGTGTGGACGATGCCCGCCGACATATACAGATAGGCCTTTACCATCGCCAGATTAAAGAGCGCCGTTAAGACGCCGTAAAAAATCAGCACAGGCGCGAGCTTTTTGGGGATCTTCAGCTTTCGAAAATCGTCTTTGATAACGGCCGCCAGAAAAAAGAGGAAGAGGAACAGAGGCGATATCACCGCGACAGAGCCCTCACTGACGCCGTAATTCCCCAAAAGCCCGGCGAAAACGCCGTGGGTGCCCCAGGTCACCCCGGCCATGACCGCCAGCAGAAAATACAGCTGTTTCGGCAGTTTTCCGTTCGGGAAAATCATCTATGTCACCTCCGTCATCAAATCATCATACCGGTATAAGAACGCTCGCAAAACAGCCGGTTTTTTTCGAACCAACCAAAGGGCCTTTGCCTCACGCCGTCTCTTTCCCCGCGGCGCGGATCTCCGACACTTCGACGGCGATGACGAGGCCGATGATGAGGGCGACGCCAAAGACCTGAAGCGGTTTCAAAGTCTGACCGAAGAGGAGCAGGCCGAGGACGGTCGCCGTCAGCGGGTCCATCACGTAGCCCAGCTGGACGAGGGCGGGTTCCATCTTTTTCAGCGCCTGGATGTAGAGGAAGAGCGAGCCGATGGAGGTGATGAAGATGATCCCGGCAAAGGGGATCAGCGCCGCGCCGCCGCTGAGCTTCACCGCCGTGACGATCTCGGATATCGCCGTCGGCGGCGGCGCGATGAAAGAGAGGATGAGAAAACCGAGAAGTCCCTGAAAGAACAGGACGGCGTTGCCGCTCATCCCCTTTTCCAGCAGCAGCTTGTCGCAGGTCACCAGAACCGCCCAGCTGACCATCGCCGCCATCGTCCAGAGGAAGCCGACCCGGGAAACGGCGCCGCCGCCAAAGACGTCGAGCATCAGCGAGATCCCCGCCACCGCCAAAACGCAGAACAGCAGTTTCGACGCGGTGAACGGCGTCTTAAAGAGGATCCGGGAAAAGATCATCAGCAGAAAGAGATTGCAGAAGATCACGGTATGGACGATGCCCACCGGCAGATGGAAATAGGCTTTGATGGTGGCGAGGTTGAACACCGCCGACATCAGCCCGTAGAGGATGAGGAGCGGGATCAGCCTTTTGGGAACGGCCAGCTCCCGGATATCGCTTTTCAGAATCAGCAAAAAGAAAAAGATAAAGACGCCCAGCGGCGAGATCAGCGCCACGGTGTGATCGGAAACGCCGTATTCCCCCAGCATAAAGGAGAATGTGCCGTGGGTGCCCCAGCAGACGCCGGCCATCGCCGCCAAAAGAAAACAGAACTGTTTCGGAACTTTTTCATCAAAAAAGGACATGATCTTCACCCCTCCCCCATGATAAACCCTGCGGTTACAGGAAGGTCAAGTCCTTTTTATAAAAAACGGACCGCCGCGGGATCAGCGGCGGCCTTTCAGCGTCATCAAAACCTCGTTGTACCGCTCCGGAGCGTCGAAGGAGCCGGCGGAGAGCAGATAAAAGACGTAGCAGGGAACGGAGACCTCAAACCCGGCGGCCTCCGCCCGGGAAAAACCGGCGGCGACAGCGTCGCTGACGTCAAAGAAACCGGCGCTCTTGACAACAACGCTGACAAAACCGTCAAGCAGGCGCTTATCGACACAGCTTTCCCGCAGCTCCGCGGGGAGCAGGGCGAGATCTTCCTCAAAGACAACGCTGTATTTCTCTTCCCGTTCCCCGTCAAAAAACGTCCCGAAGGTGCAGGCCGGAAAGGAATCGGCGCGGCGCATCAGGTCCTCGGCGGGGAAAAGATACACGCGGCGCGGCGGCGTCACCGCGGGGGCGTCGTTCAGACGGCGGGCGCGGTCGATGTAGCGGTCGTAAAAATCGCAGATTTCCAGATCGCGGACGGCGGCTTCATAGGCCGCCCGGGATTTCCGCCGGAACCCGGCGATGGAAGCGGAGAGCTCCGAAAGGGACGTTCCCCGTTTCAGGTCGCTGATGTCGCTGAGCCCCATATCGATGGCGCGGTGATACGCCACGGTCCAGAGTTTATAGAGATCGTCGTCGCCGAAAAGGCGGTAGCCGTTTTCCGGGTCCTTTTCCGGGCGGATAAAGCCCTTCTGTTCATAATGACGGATCGCCGAGGGGCTGATGCCCAATATCTCGGCGGCCTCGTGGATTTTATACTTCTTCATGTCAGCGAAAGGGGCGCTCGGCCTCTCTTCTGCCTCCTTCAAAAATAGACCGGAGCGTCAATCGTCGAGCTGGGCGATGGTGGTGCTCCCACGTTCCAGGGAGACGACGCCGGTGCGGCAGATCTCCAGGATCTCAAAATCCTGCATCAGCGTGATAAAGGCGTCGATGCGCCGGGAATCGCCGGTGATGCGCATGATCACCGATTCCCTGGTGTAGTCCACCGTTTCGGCCTTAAAGGCCTCGGCGGCGGTGCGGATATCGTCTCTGGCGGCGGGATCGTTCTTGACCTTGATGAGCATCAGCTCGCAGTTGACGGAGTCGTCCTTGTTCAGCTCCTTCACCTTGATGACGTCGGGGAGTTTATAGAGCTGGGTGACGATCTGATGGTTCATTTCCGGCTCCGCCTCGTAGGTCACGGTGATCCGGGAGAATTTTTCCGATTCCGTCTCGCTGACGGTCAGGGAATTGATATTGAACTGACGGCGGCGGAACATGCTGGTGACCCTGTTCAGCACGCCGGATTGATTGTTGACCAGCACGGCGATGGTATATTTCTGCATGTTAATCCTCCACCTTTACAATGATATCGTCCATGGAACCGCCGGGCGGGAGCATCGGCAGCACGAGCTCGTCCCGGTGAACGGCGCAGTCGATAAGGAACGGCCCGTCGGCGGCGAACGCGGTATCGAAGGCTTCTTGCAGCTCCGCGAGGGAGCGCACCCGTGCTCCTTTGGCGCCAAAGGCTTCGGCCACGGCGACAAAGTCCGTCTGCCGGTCCAGAACGGTGCCGGCGTAGTGGCGGTCGTACCAGATGGTCTGGAACTGGCGCACCATGCCCAGAACGCCGTTGTTGATGACGAGGATCACCAGGGGCACCTTATTGCTGACGGCGGTGGCAAGCTCCGTTAAGCACATGCCAAAGCCGCCGTCGCCGGTGACGAGGACCGTCCGTTCCCCGGTGCCGAGGGCGGCGCCAATGGCGGCGCCCATGCCGAAGCCCATGGCGCCGAGGCCGCCGTTGGAAATAAAGCGCCGCGTCTGTTCAAAGCGAAGGTACTGGGCGGCCCACATCTGGTGCTGTCCCACATCGGTAACGACGGGGGTGGACGCTGTGAGATAGTCGTTGAGCAGGGCGTAGATGTTCCGGGGAACGAGACCCTCCCGGTGATCGATCTGTTCTTCCTCCCGGGCCTTAAACTTGCGGATCTCGTCCCACCAATCGGGGCGCTCCTGCTTTTTCAGAGCGGCGGTGAGCCGCGCCAACGTCAGGCCGACATCGCCTTTGAGGCAAAGGGCGGCCTTGACGGTCTTTAAGAACTCGGCGTTGTCCACGTCGATGTGGATGACCTTTGCCCCCTGGGCAAAGCGTCCGGTGTCGCCGGTGGCACGGTCGTTAAAGCGAACGCCGCAGGCGATGATGCAGTCGGCGTGGTGCATGGCGATGGACGAGGCGTAGTGGCCGTGCATCCCCTGCATCCCCAAAAAGCGGGGGTGCTCCGTGGCCACGCCGGAAACGCCCATCAGGGAGCACCCAATGGGAGCGTCGATTTTTTCCGCCAGCTCCGTCACGGCCTGCTCCGCGCCGGAGGCGATGACGCCGCCGCCGAAATAGACAAAGGGGCGGTTGCACTGGGCGATGGTCTCCACGGCCTCGGTCACGTCGGCGCGGGATTGTTTTTCCGCCGCCGGCACCGGTTCGCCGGGGGTGAATTCCGCCTGCGCCACCTGGATATCTTTGGGCACGTCGATGAGGACGGGACCGGGGCGGCCCGACTTCGCCAGGCGGAAGGCTTCTCGGATCGTATCCGCCAGCGTCTCCACGGAACCGGCGATGAAATTGTGCTTTGTGATGGGCAGGGTGATCCCGGTGATGTCGATCTCCTGGAAGCTGTCGGTGCCCAGCTGATCACTGGGAACGTTGCCGGTGACGGCCACCAGGGGAACGGAATCGAGGAACGCCGCGGCGATGCCGGTGACGAGGTTCGTCGCCCCCGGACCCGAAGTGGCGATGACCGTGCCGACACCGCCGGTGGCTCTGGCGTAGCCGTCGGCGGCGTGAACGGCGCCCTGTTCGTGAGCGGTCAGGACGTGACGGATCTCATCCTGACAGCGATAGAGCGAATCGTAAACGTCGATGATCTGACCGCCGGGATAGCCGAAGACCACCTCGACGCCCTGTTCAATCAGGGTCCGCACAATAATATCCGCGCCGGATAACAACATCGTATCTCCCTCTTCTTTCCTGCTTGCGCATTGAAGTATGTAAAATGGATTATATCATTCAAAATATAAAGATAGCGTAAAGAAGACAGTCTCCTTATAAAGATTCTATAAAGACGCCGTGATTCCTGCCGGAACAGCGATTGACAGCGCGGGAAATTCCCGTTAAAATAAAGACAAAGACCGGGTCCCGCCCGGAGAAACGAGGTAAACGCGATGAAAAAAGTGAAAATCACCGTCATGAACATCGGCTGGCTCCCGGAACTGGCCGAGGGCTACGCCGCCCCGGATCTGGCCCCCTGCGAATACCACCGCAAAGGGCAGGTCTTTTACAGCAACGGCTGGCAGAAACCGGAAGGGCTCTGCGACAACGCCTGGAAATCCATGCTGGAATACGTGATGACCCTGGCCCACGGCGGCGAGGATTTTTACAACGGCTGGATGAAAGACAAAAAAACGGCGATGATCGCCTGCAACGACGGCTTTCGTCCCGTCAGCTTCCTGCTGGAGGCCACCGAGGAAGAAGCGCCGACCTTCATCGACGCCGACCTGAACCACTGACACCGCAAAACCGCTTTTTAAAAAAAGCGGTTTCTTCTTTGTTTCGCAAACTTTCACCCAAAACGACGCGGAAAGATGGTATAATAGACATAAATCATGGGCCGCGGGAAACGTCCCGTTTCAGGGGGACGCGCCGGGCCGGGAAGGATGCCGCCGATGAAGGATTTTATTCGCTTTGAGCAGGTGCAAAAGATCTACCGCATGGGAGAGGTGGAGATCCCCGCCCTCCGTGACGCCACCTTCACCATCGACGAGGGCGAGCTCTGCGTCATCGTCGGCCCCAGCGGCGCCGGGAAAACGACGCTTTTGAACATCCTCGGCGGCATGGACACGCTCAGCGGCGGCAGGGTCTTCCTCGGCGACAAGGAGATCTCCGCCTGCGGCGAAGGGGCGCTGACGGGCTACCGCCGCCACGAGATCGGCTTTGTCTTTCAGTTCTACAACCTCATCCCCAACCTGACGGCGCTGGAAAACATTGAACTCGCCGCGGAGATCTGCGATCACCCCCTCGACGCCGCGGAAGTCCTCGCCTCCGTGGGGCTGGCGGACCGCGCCGCCAATTTTCCCTCCCAGCTCTCCGGCGGGGAACAGCAGCGTGTCGCCATCGCCAGAGCGCTGGCGAAAAACCCCAAACTGCTTTTGTGCGACGAGCCCACCGGCGCTCTCGACGACCAAACGGGCAAGGCCGTCCTCGCGCTGCTGCAGGAAATGAGCCGGACGAAGCGGATGACGGTGGTCATCATCACCCACAACAGCGCCCTCACCGCCATGGCGGACCGGGTTATCACCGTCAGCAGCGGCGTCGTCACGAGCGTCACCAAGAACCCGTCGCCCGTTCCGGTGGAGGAGATCCAATGGTAAGAACGCTGACGAAATCCGCCCTCAGGGAGATCCGCCGCAGTCTGGGGCGGTTCCTGGCGGTGCTGGCCATCGTCGGCCTCGGCGTCGGTTTTTTCGCCGGGCTCCGCGTCTGCCAGCCCGCGATGATCGCCACCGGCCGCGATTACCTGGAAGAACAGAATTTTTACGACTTCCGCCTGCTCTCGCCGCTGGGCCTTGACAAAGCGAACGTCAGCGCCCTGAACGGCGGCAACACCCGCGCCGAAGGCGCCTTTTTCGTCGATTTCCTCAGCGGCGAGGAAAAGCGGGAGATCGTTTTGAGGGCCCACTCCCTGACGGCGGAGATCAACAAACCCTTTGTCACCGCCGGGCGGCTGCCGCGAAAAACAGGCGAGTGCGCCGCCGACAGCCGCTATTACGGGCCCGAGGACATCGGCAGCGTCATCGCCGTCGCGGACGACAACGACAACGAGACCAAAAAAGCCCTGGCCTCGGAACGGTTCACAATCACCGGCCTCTGTCAGTCGCCGCTGTACCTGAACTACGAGCGCGGCTCCTCCTCTTTGGGGAACGGCACCGTCACCGCCTTTCTCATCCTGACGCCGGAAGACTTCACCGACGAGGCCTTTCACGAAATCTACCTGACCACAGCGGCGGCCAAAAGCGCCTATACGGAAGAATACGACGACGCCATCGCCGCCGAAAAGAGCGGCGTCACCGCCGCCGCCGAGGAACAGGCCGCCCGCCGGTACGACAACATCCGCGGCGACGCCGAAGCGGAACTGGCCGACGCCGAGGCGGAGCTGGCCGAAGGCCGCGACGCGTATGAAAAAGCCAAAGCGGAAAGCGAAAGCCGCCTCAGCGCCGCCAAGCGGGAGCTCGACCGCGGCGAAAAGGAGCTGAGAGACGGCATCCGCCGCTATGAGGAAGGAAAGCAGCAGCTGACCGAGGCGAAAGAACAGATACAAACGGCGGAAACGGCCCTGGCGGAGCAGGCCCCGGCGCTGGAAGAAGCCAAGGCCGCCCTCGACGCCGAAGGCGCGCCCCTCCTTGAGGCCGAAGCGGAGCTGAACGCGGCAAAAGCCGCCCTCGACAGCAAAAAAGCCGCTCTCGACAGCGCCGGCGAGGATGCCGACCCGGCGGAGACCGCCGCCTATGAAGAATCGCTCGCCGCCTGGCAGCGGGAGCGGGCCGCCTTCGAGGCCGCCGCCGCTCCCTACCGGGAGCAGGAGGCGAACTACAGCGCGGCAAAGGAACGGTACGACAGCGCCGTCTCCGAGCTGGAGCGGAACAAGGCGGAGCTGAGCCAAAGGGAAGCGGAACTCGCCGCGGCCCCGGCAAAAACCGCCGCCGCCCGGAAAAAGCTGGAGCGGGGACGCGCCGCTTATGAGGCCGGGAAAAAGACCGCCGCCAAAGAACTGGCCCGGGCCGAGGCGGAGCTGCAAGAGGCCGAAGACGACATCGCCGCCGGCTACGCGGAGCTGGACGATTTAGAGCAGGGCAAAGTCTATGTGCTGACCCGGGAGGAAAACACCGGCTATCGCTGTTTTGACAACGACACCGCCATCGTCGCCGCCATTTCCCTGATTTTTCCCGTCTTCTTCTTCCTCGTCGCCGCGCTGGTCTGCGCCACGACGATGACGCGGATGATCGAGGAACAGCGCGTCCAGATCGGCGTGCTGAAAGCGATGGGCTACGGCGAAGGCGCCATCACCGGCAAATACCTGCTCTACACCGGCAGCGCCGCCCTGACCGGCGCCGTCCTCGGCTTTGCCGTCGGCTGCCGGGCCATTCCGGGGCTGATCTGGCGCATCTACGCCATCATGTACGGCTTCGCGCCGCTGAAATACGTTTTTGACCTGCCTTTGGCCCTGGTCTCTCTCGCCGCGGCGCTGCTCTGCTCCGTGGGTTCCACCTACTTCGCCTGCCGCCGTTCCCTGCGCTGCCGGGCGGCGGAGCTGATCCGCCCAAAAGCGCCGAAAGCCGGCAAACGGGTCTTTCTGGAATACGTGACGCCGGTATGGAAGCGCCTGAGCTTCCTGCGAAAGGTCTCCGTCCGCGGCGTCTTCCGCTACCGCAGCCGGCTGATCCTGATGATCCTCGGCATCGGCGGCTGCACCGCCCTGCTGCTGACGGGGTTCGGCATCAGCAATTCCATCAAGAACATCGTCAACGACGAATACGAGGAGATCATCACCTACGAATACGACGTCGCCTTTGAGGACGCGCAGACCGAGGCGACTTTCGCCGCCTTTCTCGACGAAAACGGCATCGCCCCAGGCGACGGCCTTCGGGTCTGTTCCGCCGCCGCCGACGTCCGCGGCAAAAAGACGAAATCGGCGACGCTGATCGTCCCCGCCGACGGCAGCGTCGAAGGGTTCATCTCCCTCCACCGCGGCGATGAGAAAATCCCGTTCCCCAAGACCGGTGAGGCCGTCATCAACGACGCTTTGGCCGAAGCCGCCGGCATCGGCGTCGGCGACGAGATCAGCGTCGGCGAAAGCGACGGCGTCAAACTCACCGCCAAAGTCGCCGCCATCCACGACAATTACGTCTTTAACTACGTTTTCGTCTCGGCGGACACCTACCGCCAGGGCTTCCACCGGGAGCCGAAGTACAAGAACGCCTTTCTGCTCCGAAACGGCGAAGAGGACGTCCGCGAACGCGCCGCCGACCTCGCCAAAGACGGGAACGTCCGCAGCGTCACCGTGAACAGCGACACGAGAGAGCGGATCAATCACACCCTCTCCCGCATGGATTACGTCGTGCTCCTCGTCGTGATCTGCGCCGCGGCGCTGGCCTTTATCGTGCTTTACAACCTGACCAACATCAATATCACCGAACGGCTGAGGGAGATCGCCACCATCAAGGTGCTGGGCTTTTACCCCCGGGAGGTCAGCGCCTATGTCTTTCGGGAGATCAGCGTGCTTTCGGTCCTGGGCAGCCTCGCCGGGCTGCTGATGGGCAAGGGCCTCCACGCCTTTGTCATGTCGCGGATCAAGATCGACCTGATCCACTTCCCCTGCCGCATCTTCCCGATGAGCTACGTTCTGTCCTTCGCCATCACGCTGTTCTTTACCGCTCTCGTGGCCTTCGCCATCCGCTACAAGCTGAAACGGATCAACATGGCGGAATCGCTGAAATCCGTCGAATAAACAAAAAGCCCCGGACCGAAAGGGAACGTTTCCCTTGTTCGGCCGGGGCCTTCTTATATCGCCGTCACTCCGCGGCGGCGCTGTATTTCGCTTCTTCCTCCTCTTCCAGCCGGCGGTAGGCCACCTTGCCGACGAGGGTCTTGGGGAGTTCCTCCCGGAACTCGATTTCCTTGGGCAGGGCGTATTTGGCGATGTGTTTGCGGCAGTAGGCCATCAGCTCTTCCCGTGTCTCTTCCGTCGCCGGAACGTCGGGCTTGAGCATGACAAAGACCTTCACCGCCCGCATCTTATAGGGATCGGGCACGCCGATGACGCAGCTCATGTGGATCTTCTCGTGGGCGTCGAGAATGTTTTCCAGCTGAGCGGGGTAGACGTTGTAGCCGCTGGTGACAATCATGCGCTTGGCGCGGCCCTTAAAGTAGATAAAGCCCTCGCTGTCCATAAAGCCGAGGTCGCCGGTGTAGACCCAGGTCAGGCCGTCGCCGTGGCGGCGCAGCGTCTTGGCCGTCTCCTCGGGGTGGTTGATGTATTCCCGCATCACCGTGGGGCCCGCCAGCAGGATCTCCCCTTCCTCGCCGCAGGGCAGTTCCTCGTCGCTGTCGGGGCGGACGATCTTGATGTAGGTATCGGGGAAGGGCAGGCCGATGCTCCCCTCCTTCGCCATGTGGGGCGGCGTGAGGCAGCAGGCCGTTACCGTCTCCGTGGTGCCGTAGCCCTCGCGGATCTGAACGGTGGCGCGGTGGTCGTAGAGAAAGCGGTCGAATTTCTTTTTCAGCTCCACGCTGAGGGAGTCGCCGCCGGAAAAGACCCCTTTCAGACAGCTGAGGTCGGCGCCGTTCATGTCGGGGATGCGCAGCAGCGCCTCGTAGAGCGTGGGCACCCCGGCGATGAAGTTGCAGCGGTATTTCGTGATCAGCTTGGCGTAGCTCTTCGCCGTGAACCGGGGCACAAGGATGCAGCGTCCCCCCTGGGAGAGCATCGTATGGACGCAGACACCGAGGCCAAAGCCGTGGAAGAGGGGCATCGCCGCCAGCATTTTGTCGCCGGGGCGGAACATCGGGTTCGCCGCCACGACCTGCTCGCCCAGGGCGTTGAAATTGCCGTTGGTCAGCAGGATCCCTTTGGTCTTGCCGGTGGTGCCGCCGGAATAGAGGATCACCGCCGGGTCGTCGGCTTTTCGCTCCACCTTGTAATTCCAGAAGCAGGAGCGGCCCAGCCGCATAAATTCCTGCCAGCGGATGACCGGGGCGTCGTCGGGGATCTTGCGGATCTTCCGTCCCTCGGTCAGCATGTAGCCGGCTTTCACCGGCCGGGAGAGGGCGTCCTTCACCCGGGCCAGAACGATGTTGACGACGGGGGTGTTCTGCCGCACCGCCTCGAATTTATGATAGAACTGGTCCAAAGTGACGACGGTGACGCTCTGCGACTCGTTGAGATAGAACTCGATCTCCTTTTCGGCGGAGAGGGGGTGGATCATGTTGCAGACGCCGCCGACGAGGTTGACGGCGTAGAACATATACGTCGCCTGGGGACAG
Source organism: uncultured Bacillota bacterium (assembly GCA_902796855.1). GTDB lineage: Bacteria > Bacillota > Dehalobacteriia > UBA7702 > UBA7702 > UBA7702. The sequence goes on from CADBQN010000006.1 coordinate 25,401, forward strand.
TTGGGCATCGCGATGGTCACGCGGTCGTTCTCGCGGATGCCGATGGTCTTGAGGCTCCTGGCGCAGCGCTGGATCTCGTGGATCATCTGCCGGTACGTCGTGGAGCGGCCCATGAAGTCGAAGGCCACCTGATTGGGATAGGTCTCGGCGATCCGGGCGACGGCGTCGTACATGGAGCCTTCGGCGTATTCCAGATGATCGGGGATATCGCCCAGGGAAGAGAGCCAGGGGCGTTTCGCGGTGATTTCACTCATCAGTATTCAACCTCCTCCGCCAGGGGTTTTTCAAGAAGCTCCGGGTGTTCCAGCAGGGTTTTCAAAAGCCGCACCGATTTCGCGTAGTAGTAGCCGTCGGCCAGCCGCTCGTCGATGGTGAGCCCCAGATCAACGGTGTCCTTCATCTCAAAGCCGCCGTCAGCGTCAAAAAAGGGACGGTGGGCGCGCTCCCCGACGAGGCAGAAGAGGGAGCACGTCCCCCAGTTCGTCAAGTGGTGGTAGCCGCTTTTCAGCCTGATGGAACCCACGTTGGACAGCACCACCGAGGCGTAGTAGGGGTCGCTGGCCACAAAGCTTTGGGGCACCCGGCCGTGACGGTCGAGGAACATCACAAAATGAACAAAGGCCTTGCAGAGGCCGCGGGGGAGCTTGCTGATGAGATCCATGCTCTCGCTGGTATCGTCGTGGGAGCCCTCCTTCCGGCAGTCGGTGATGATCTTCCGCAGCTCTTCGTGGATGGTATCGACGGTGTCTTCGCCCTTCAGGTGCAGAAAGGCCAGTCCCTCCTCGCTTTCGTCGTTGAAGCGCTTTTTCACGACAAAGGCGGCGGAGACTTCATTGCGCTGGTAGAAATTGCCGTTGACGATGAAGCGGTTCAGCTTTGGCCGCAGCGTGATGGTCTTGACGACAGCGGTGACGATCAGGTGGAACATCGTATAGGGAAAGTCCTCGCCCTCGTTCTTTTGGGCCAGATAGGCGTTGACCGGCGTCAGGTCGATCCGTTCGGAGATGTACGCTTCGTTGTCGCAGCGGTTGGGGTAGATGATCCCCGTAAAAAAATGAAGAGGGTCGAGGTCACGGATGAGTGTCCCGTCCCTGCGATCCCCCCTGTGCCGTTTTGCCATAATTCCTCCTTGCGGTGAGAATAACTGCTCCCGGCCGGAGGCAGCCCCTCCCGGCCGATGAAAAAAGAATAACTAATCAATTCTTCCTCATTATATACCATTTTTTCCGATTTTAAAAGCCCCTTTCGGCGAAGTTTCGACAACTTTCGCGAAAGGGGCCCGGAAAAGGAGCGGTTATTTCAGGCGCAGATTCGCGGAGCGGACCCAGCCTTTGTACCCGGCGTAAACAACCAGCGCCGAACCTCGCTCCGGATCGGTGCGCAGAACCGTCACGAACCGCCTTTCGGGAATCATCAGCACCTGAACGTTGCGCCTCGCGTCGCGGAACATCCAGATATCGGCGGCGGGCACCGCCGTGATCCGCTTTTCACCGGGAGCCGCCGGGGGACGTTTCGCCGCCGTGTCGTCCACCAGCGGCGCGCCGGTTTCGGTGATGGTGACGGTCATTCCCTCAAACAGGCTTTCCTCGAACCGCAGCAGCGGCGGAGCGGCGGACAGAGCGGAGTCCCCTTCCCCGGACGGCGCGGCGCAAACGGCGGCGCTCAGGGCAAAAAGGAGCAGCGTAAAGCAGCAAACGGCAAACGGTTTTTTCATGGCGGCCTCCGGTTCGTTTTTCCGCGGCGGCCGTGCCGACAAACGGCACGGTCACACTTTCCACATTATAAAATATCATATACGATATTTTACCGTTTTTCAGTGAAGAACCGGTCAAAGCCGCCGTCAGGAACGGCGTTTTTTTCTTGTATTTATCCTGCCCGCGTCAGGCGCCGAAAAGCCCCCCGCCGCGAAGGTACGGCCTCCTTCGCGAAAGGGGGCTTTGCCTTTAAAGACAGCGCTCACCCGCTGAAGCTGTCCACCAAAACCTCTTTATACTGCTGATAGTAGGCTTGGAAGTCTTCGTTTATATCGGGGCTGTACATCGACCGCTCCCGGGAAAGTGAATTCCGATTCCTTTTTTTCGCTTCCTCCGCCACTTTTCGCGTGAGGTATTCCTCATACTTTTTCTGCCGCAGCTTGCCGGCGTACAGCGTCCTCTCAAAAGCGGGGCGATACGCCTCAAAGTACGCGTCCTCATCCATGCCCATGGCCCGCAGATAGGCGTCAAAGCCGTTGTTCCCGTCTTCGGCGCGGAGAGAGCGCAGGTTCTCCCTTTGCGCCAGAATAAAATCGTCAAGCTCCGCTTCCGTCACCGTCAGCCCTTCGGCGATGGATTCCTCCTTCACCAGAACCGAAAACAGAATCTCCTTTCGCGCCTCTTCCGGAGTATACATCCCGGAACGGACATACCAGTCGACGGACTGAGGATAGTATTCGGTATAGATCACCTTCCCGTCTTCGATACGGAGCGGGCCCGCCGCCGGATCATAATCCGCCATGGCCGCGCCGGCCATACCGTAATCCGTTTCCGGGAGCATGGTCTCTCCCGGAGCCTTCGTGTGGCGCAAAAAATCGACGGCAACGGAAAGAGCCGCGGCGGAAACGCAGAGGAGCAAAAGGATCCAAACGCTGTATTTTGACATGATTACCTCCTAAAAACGCTGTCCGGCCGCGGAACGCGGCGGACTCAGTAAGATTTTGAGCGGGAGAAGAAACCGCCGAGCATCGACCCGATGACGCTTCCTTGGGGGCTTTCGTAGGGGCGGCCGCCGAGAATCAGCCCTTCCGTCCGGAGCTTGCCGAGGTCATCCGGGGCGGTCTCGTAAGGGTTGGCCGAGAGGATCGCCATATCGGCGATCTTGCCCGGTTCGAGGCTGCCCCGCTCCTTTTCGTCAAAGGAGGCGTAACAGCCGTTGTAGGTGCACATCCTGAGGGCGTCGCGGACGGAGACGGATTCCGCGCCGTTGTTCACCGCCCGTTCCAGCCAGAGGAAGGGATCCGGGGCGGTGCAGGGGGCGTCGGAGCCGAAGGAGACGACGATACCGTTGTCGCGGAACGTCCGCAGGGGGTTGAGCCGGGCGGTCCGCTCCGCGCCGAGGATCTTCACGAGGTATTCGTCGGGCTCCTGCTTCCAGCGGATGAAAGCGCTCTGCACCGGCATCTGGATGTGATAGTCGCGGCAGATGGCGATGCCTTCTTCCGTCGGCAGACAGTCGTGGATGATGCCGTGGCGGTGGTCGTCCCGGGGGAAATCCTCCAAAGCGGCGCGGAGGGCCCGGGCGGCCTGGTCAAAGGCTTTGTCGCCGATGGCGTGCATCTCGATCTGCAGCCCGGCCCGGTTCGCCTCTTTGCAGAACGCGGTGACCTTTTCGTCGCTGTAATAGAGCACGCCGTCGCCGCCGAGGTCGTCGGCGTAGGGCTCGTTCAGCGCCGCGTCGTGGGAGCCGAAACAGCCGTCGAGGGCGCACTCAAAGCAGCCGCCGATCCGCGGCAGGCGGCGGCCCGTGGCCACCGACACCTTCATCGACTGGGGAAAGACCCTAAGCTGAAAGCCGTTGTTCAGCGATTTGGCGAAGACCTTCTCAAAGGTGATGTCGAGGTTCCCGGTGAAACCGACGCCGCTGACGGTGTGCACCATGCCGATGCCGCGGGCGGCCATGAAGTCCGCGGCGGCGCGCATATCGGCAAAGAGCTCCACCAGCGACAGGGAGCTCGTGATGTCGTCGGAAAAGCGGAAAAAGGCCTCCTGATTCATTTCGCCGCTGTCCGGGTGAAAGCCGCGGAGGCGCTTCACCTTGGCTTCCATCCGTTTCAGCAGCTTTGTGTTGACGACGCAGGCGTGGCCGTCGTATTTCACCACCATGATCTCGCGGTCGGGGCAGACCATATCCAGCTCTTCCCGGCGGATGAGCCGCCGCTCCGAGACGGAATAGGGCGACGCGCCGAAGGCGATGAGCTTTTTCCGCCGGGAGCGGGAGACGAACTCCCGGATCATCGCGGCGATCTCCGCGTTGGAGGCGGCGTCCATAACGTTGAGCCCGGCCTGGAACGTGGAGAACGACGCGAAGTGCTGATGCGTATCGACGAACGCCGGCACCAGCGCCTTTTCTCCCAAATCCGTCACACCGCTATGACGGTACCGCTCCGGCAACTCGTCGCCGACGAAGACGATTCTGCCGCCGTCCTCCACCAAAAAGCGGCGGACGCTGTCTTCCGCGTCGACGGTCAGGATCGTTCCCTGATAGCATTTCATTTCAATTCCCCCGTATCTTTTTCGGGCGCGCCCGATTTTTTTATCGGCTTAAACGTACCACATCCGCGGCATCGTGTCAACGACGGCGCCGGGAAAAAGCCATGTATTTTACGCATATTTTTTCATCCCCCTGTGATTTCCTATTGAAATCGCCGCTGAAATGCGGTAAAATGATGGTGTCGAAGTGTATCAAATGAGATGCCGACATCTCAATTTTTTCGGGAATAAAGGAGAAGTGTATGTCAGAAATCAAAGAAGCCTGCGGCGTCATCGGGATCTTTAACACCAGCGGTCTGAACCTGCCGAAAGAAATGTACTACGGCCTTTTCGCCCTGCAGCACCGCGGTCAGGAAAGCTGCGGCATGGCCGTGAGCCGCGGCGGGGAAGTGATTTCCCACAAGGATATGGGCCTCGTCAGCGAGGTCTTCAACGACGGCAAAATCGCCGAGCTCCAGGGGGAAATCGGCATCGGTCACTGCCGCTACTCCACCACCGGCGACAGTGAGTCCGTCAACGCCCAGCCCCTGACGACGAATTTTGTCAAAGGCACCCTGGCCATCGCCCACAACGGCAACCTGGCCAACGCCGACGAGATCCGCCGCGGCCTCATGGAGGAACAGGGCGCGATCTTCCACACCAACACCGACTCGGAAATTTTCGCCTATCTCATCGCCAAAAAGGAAGCCGAGACCCATCTGCTGGAAAAAGCCATCCGTCAGGCGACGGAACTGGTCTCCGGCGCTTACGCCCTCCTCGTGATGAGCCCCCGAAAGCTGGTGGGCATCCGCGATCCCCTCGGTCTCAGACCTCTCTGCCTCGGGGAAAAGAACGGCTCCTACATCCTCGCCTCGGAAAGCTGCGCCGTGGAAGCCATCGGCGGCACCTTCATCCGCGACATTGAGCCCGGCGAGATCATCGTCATCGACAAAGACGGCTGTACCTCCCTGAAAGCCGAAAAGCTCCCGGAAAAACAGCGTCCCTGCATTTTTGAGTATATCTATTTCGCCCGTCCCGACAGTTACATCGACGGTCAGAGCATCTACGAGGCGCGCCACCTCGCCGGCCGCATCCTCGCCGAGCGCTACCCCGTGGAAGCCGACATCGTCATGCCCGTCCCGGACAGCGGCATCGACGCCGCCATCGGCTACGCCGAAGGCAGCGGCATCCCCTACGGCGTAGGGCTCATCAAGAACCGCTACATCGGCCGGACGTTCATCCAGCCCGACCAGGTGCAGCGGGAGGAAGCCACCCGCATCAAGCTGAACGTGCTGAAACACACCGTCGTCGGCAAGCGCGTCGTCCTCGTCGACGACAGCATGGTCCGCGGCACCGTCAGCCGGGGCATCGTCAGCATGCTGAAAAAAGCCGGCGCGAAGGAAGTCCATATGCGCATCAGCGCGCCGCCCTTTACCTGGCCCTGCTTTTTCGGCGTCGACCTGCCGGAAAAGAAACAGCTGGTGGCCTGCAACCACACCATTGAGGAGATCCGTCAGGATCTCAACGTCGATACCCTCGGCTTCTTCCACGTGGAAGACCTGCCCCGGATCATCCCCAACTGCGCCTTAAACGGCTACTGCGACGCCTGCTTTACCGGGGATTACCCGGTGCCCGTGCCCTTAAAGGACGAGGACCGCTGAGGCCATGACCGAAAAGAAAGCCGCGCTCCTCGCGCTGCTGGGCCGCCGCCGCGACAAGGAAGCCCTTTGCCTCCTGGAGGAAGACCCCGCCCTCATCGACGAGGAAGTCATCACCGCCGCGCTGGATCACGGCTGCGTCCGGGTGATCCGCTTTCTGCGGAGCCGCGGGGCCATCACCATGGCGGGCAGAGCGGCCCGGGAGGAACGGCGCCTCAGCGAGGCCAACGCGAAGATCGCCGCCTTCGACCGGGAAATGGCCGAGATCGAAAAGCTCTTGGATTTGTAAGGAGATCTCATGGAAACAAAGGACAAGCACAACGCCGCCGTCATCGAAGCGAAAATCCAGCTGACGCCAAAGGATAAGGAACGGGCCATCGACTACAATTACTTTGTCAAGCGCAAGCTCATTTTGGCCGACGTCGTTTTCTTCCTGCTCCTCGCCGTCGCGCTCATCGCCTTAAAATACACCGGCCTGGCTCCGATCCCCGCCGTTCTCGTCTATTTATCCTACGGCGTCATCGTCCTCCTCGTTGTCTTTTTCATGTTCATCAAGATGATGGCCTCCGCCGGCGGCGTCAGCCCGATGCGGTACGTCACCATCAGCGAGGAAGCGCTGACCACCCGGGTGGCCAACGAGAAAAAGGAATTCACCATTCGCTGGGAGGATTTTCCCCACAAGGCGGCGACGAAGAACTATTTCTTCCTCTACCCCGACGCCACGCAGTTTTTGATTTTGCCGAAGCGCTGTTTCAGCCCGGAGGAAGTCAAAACGATCACCGGCTATATCAAACGATAAAGAGCAAAACCACCGGCTGAGCCGGTGGTTTCTGTTTTATCTCATTTTATTCCGTTTTCGCCTTTTCGGCGGCGTCCCGCCTCTTTTTCATCAGCAGGCCGCCGACTCTCCCCGTCTCTTTGGCGCTGAGACCGGCCCAGCCGACGTCCCGCACTTTATCGAGGAGGCCTAATTCCTCGGCGATTTCCAGTTTCATCCGCTCCATCTCCGGGGGCGTTTTTTTCATTTTGCTTTTGCGCGATCGGGCGATTGGCATCGCTTCACCTCCGTTCATCGGCCTGTTTCCTATTTTCCCCGGGAAATTCAAAATAATACCGATCAAAAGCATTGACTTTTTTGCCGTCTTTCTATACAATTATAAAGATAGAAAAAGCACTGAGACGGCGCTGTTTTTGCCCGGCAAACCATGAAAAAGCTTTTGAGGTGACAATCGTATGAGTGTTTTTGACACGTTATCCGAACGCGGCTACATCGAGCAATGTACCCACGAAGATGAAATCCGTGAGCTTCTCGAAAAGGAGAAAGTCTCGTTCTATATCGGCTTTGACCCCACCGCCGACAGTCTCCACGTCGGCCATTTCATCCAGATCATCGTCATGATGCATATGCAGCGGGCGGGGCACCGTCCCATCGCCCTGCTGGGCGGCGGCACCGGCATGATCGGCGACCCCTCGGGCCGCAGCGACCTTCGGCAGATGATGACGGTGGAGACCATCGACCACAACGTCGCCTGCTTCCGTCAGCAGATGGGGCGCTTCCTCGATTTTGGCGAAGGCAAAGCCCTCGTCGTCAACAACGCCGATTGGCTCCGCGACCTGAAATACGTCGATTTCCTCAGGGAAGTGGGGGCGATGTTCTCGGTAAACCGCATGCTCACCGCCGACTGCTACAAGAGCCGCTTTGAAAAGGGGCTGACCTTCCTTGAGTTCAACTACATGCTGATGCAGAGCTACGACTTTTTGGAGCTCTACCGCAAATATAACTGCAAGCTCCAGCTCGGCGGCAATGACCAATGGAGCAACATTTTAAGCGGCGTCGACCTTGTCCGCCGTCTCGACCGCGGCCAGGCTTTGGGCATGACCTTTAAGCTGCTCACCACCTCCGAAGGGAAGAAGATGGGCAAGACCGCCAAAGGCGCCCTCTGGATCGACGAAACGAAGACGACGCCCTATGAGTTCTACCACTACTGGCGCAACGTCGACGACGCCGACGTGGAAAACTGCCTGGCGCTTTTGACCTTCCTTCCCATGGACGAAGTGCGCAAGCTCGGCGGTTACAAAGACAGCAAGATCAACGAGGCCAAGGAAGTGCTGGCCTTTGAGGTGACAAAACTCGTCCACGGCGAGGAAAAAGCCATCAAAGCCAGAGACGCCGAACGCGCCCTCTTCGCCAAAGGCGGCGAAGGCGGCGACGTCCCCACCCTCGACATGAAGGCCGCCGATTTCAGCGACGGCGTCAATATCCTCGATCTCTATCTCCAAGCCGGCCTCATCCCCTCCAAGGGCGAAGGCCGCCGCTTGATGAAGCAGGGCGGCATCAAGATCAAAGGTAAGGGCGAAAGCGATTTTAACCGCCTCATCACCTTAGATGACTTTGAAGACGGTCAGCTCCTGCTGCAAAAGGGCAAAAAGACCTTTAAGCGGATACGGATCGACTGACCATGGAAGATTACGTAAGAGACATCGAAGACCGCCTGGACGACCTGATGAGCGGCGACGACGCCCCCCGGGACGTCATCTCCCTTGCCCAGGAGCTGCGGATGGAATATCCCGAAGAGTTCAAGCGGTTCACGTCAAATATGGCAAGAAAATACGAGCTCAGCGTCTGCGGCGCCCACCATGTCCACATCAACGGGCTGCTGACGATTCTGGATCGCTGGGCCGACGAAGGGAAAGTGCGCAAAGTCATTGAAAAGGGCTCCATCCTCTGGCAGAAGAACTGAGGGAGCGAAACGAGGGGAAAGCGAGGCGCGGCCATGAAAAGAGCTCACGGCGGCTGTTTCCGGCGGGTGCTGGATATCCTGATCGTGTCAGGCGTCATTTCGGCGCTGCTCCTCGGCTATATGGGGCTGAAAAAGGCCGACGAGGCCGAAGCGAGCCGCACCCCCGTGGCGGAGCTGGGCGCCGTTTACGCCGGCGAGACCGCCGCTTCCTGGGACGCGCTCCTGCTTGATACAGTGATGAAGGAATTCATCGGCGACAGCGCTGTTCTGAACCGTCTGCGCTCCCTTTTGGGCGACGACTCCGCCGCGGCGCTGATCACCGAATCCTATTATCTCCCCGCCGACGGCGACGTTTCCACGGCCATCGGCCGCCGCGTTCTCGTCCACCGGCTGAAAAAGGCCTATTCCGAACAGGAGCTTTTCGCCATCTACTGCGGCATCATGGGCTACGACGCCGCCGACGAAGAGAGTCTCCTCTCCCTCATCGAGGGGATCGGCCTCAGCGGCGCCGCTCCGGAAGACCTGACCGCCAGCGACGTCCTGCGGGACATCCTGAACTATCTGAACGAACAAGACCTGCTCTCCGACGACTACACGGAGAAGCTGAACGCCTATTTTGCCCCCTGAGGGCGAACGGTGTGAAAAAAAGCATATCCCACCCCGGAGGCCGCGCGCGGCGGGGCCCGGGCGGTACCTCATGCGAACGGCAGATCTCTTGACGCCGATCTGATTCGGAGAAACCCCAATTTCGTCGAGAGATAGCATGAGGACTACCGTCCGGATTGCGCCGCGCGGGCACCCGCGTTGAAGATAAAGAAATCCACTCAGCCGAAAAGCCGAGTGGATTTTTTGACTTTAAAGAACTGCCCCTTTGAAACTAACTCTTTATTCCGGGACGCGTCCCCTTTGGCGTGCCGTCGGAACCGCCTTTGGTGGTTTCATTGGTTTTTGGTGTGCTATCGGAACCGTCCTCATCGGTTTCATCGGTTTTCGGCGTGCCAGCGGAACCGTCTTTGGTGGTTTCATTGGTTTTTGGCGTGCCATCGGAACCGTCTCCATTGGTTTCATCGGTTTTTGGCGTGCCATCGGGATCGTCCCTGTTGGTTTGCTGTTGGTTTTCCCCGTTGGTTTAAGGGAATGTATCAAATAGTTAGCAAAAAGAGCTCTGAGGGTTCCACAAATAGGCTATATACTTTTCTTCCATTCTTTGTATAATTCGGCACATTTGGCAACACAAAAAGCTGAAAACAATAAACCACCGCCATTTCGTTTGTTATCTTTTTCAATCTGAACTTTGTACTGAGCTTTGATATCATTATCAGAGAAATCATCAAAATGTATTTTGAGATATTTGTCAAAATCATCCTTTTCCTGTGCGTCTTTAAAAATGAGAAGCTGATTGAAATTATTCTCACGACTGGAAATATCAAGTGACCCATGAGTAAAAAGCCGCAATAGTTTCCCCTCTATGGAATCCAACAAATAGCATGAATACCAAAAATCGTCTCTACCGGCTACAGCACAGGTTTTCGCTTTGGGAAGGTATTTTCGAAACCCATCAAAACACCAAAGTTCCGTTTCATAAATAATTGTGTTATGAAACATGATGTTTAGTGGAGCAAGATGCATCTCCGGATCTGTATAAAATGCTGCGGGTGCCAACCAATCAGGTTTCATTTTCCCGAATTGTTTTATTTGATACTCCGGAAAATCGGTATGGTAAGAGTAATTCTTATTACCCCAATCCATTTCCCAATTATCAATATCATCCAATAATATCATTAACCGTTCTTTAGGAGGTCGATCAATACCGAAACGCTTTCGCCATAAATACTCTACATCATTCATATCAGCGTTTCCATCGATTGCAGTGTTATTATCAACCACTCTCGTATAGATTCGATACGGAAGAACTGTTTTTCCAATCTTTTTACCGTCCGAAGATGTAATATTCCCATCTTGATACGATTTTTCCAAATAATACGGAACATCAGATGTATTTTTTACAATAAGCACATCGATTTCATGATTTTCTATGGTAATTGTCCTCATTTCAATACGGGGTCTAACGCTTCCGGCATAGTGAATATTCCTTAAAATATTTACAACACGCTGTTGATCTCGCCTATTTGCATCGTTTTCCACGCCGAGGATTTCAAAGGTCTGATCTCCAATACCAAAAATAATATATGCATCACGATCTGCCCGCGAATTTGCCATACAGGTTATATCATGAACAAGATCACCTTTATCATGATGATGCTCTCTTTTGAAATCCCACCAATCATCTTCACGTTGAGACTGTATCAGTTCTTCAATTACGGATGTTAAATCTTTTTCCACAAAGATACCTCCTGACTATTATAAACAGGGATATTTCCAAACAAAGCCGTCCCTTTTAATCAAAAGCTAAGGATATTGTTTAAAATAACAAGGTTAAAAATAAACTGTTTTTCCCCTTCTTTGAACTTCACATTAATATAACCCTTGTCAGTATCTTTTTTTGTAATCGTACCTTCGCCGAATTTTTTATGAGTTACCTTCATTCCGATTTTCATATCATCAAAAATTACTTCGGCATGATTTGTTTCGGCTTCGCTTGCTTTTTCAGTCTTTTCAGCAGTACCCTTTTTGCTGACCGTCTTATGTTGGCTTCGTATATCGGAATCAGCTTCCACTGTTTTTTCTAAAGGCTTCGTCTCTTCTTCACGAAAAACCGGTTCAGACAGATCCATATCATTTTCCATTGTTGCCTGCTGATTGTAAAAAAGCTGCTGGTATTCTTCTTTTTTGATAACCGTGTCCCAACCGCCGACATCTTTTCCTTCGTGTTTATCTATACCTGTGTAAGAAAGACTGCTGTCCTCATACCGCTTAAATTTAAAAATAGCGTCATTCATCAAGCTCGCGTTGAACACTCCCAAAGCGCAGAGCAACTCAAAATCCTTTACGTCAAGACCGGTAACTTTTTTGAAAAGTCCGGGTTCAAGCTGGGTAATTACATCTTTCAGGGTGCGCTCACGGTAATCCGTCAGATACATGAAAACCGGAATACGCGTGGCAAATTTGATGAGCTTTTCCTGAATCTGCTTCCGCATGGATTTATATTCTTTTTCCTCTGCCGTAAGCTCTTTCTTTTCTTTCTTGGAAAGCTTATCTTCTCCCTCTTTCTTGGCTTTTTTAACCTTCTCCGATTTATTGATAATGGTCTCAATATCGCTGTTTAAGGAGCGGAACCCCTCAATATGCATCAGGGCGTTCAGCGCTTCTTCACTTGCCAGCAACCGGGAAAGCGTTTCATTATCTACATTCACCAGCAACGCGGACTCCCAGCGGCGCGCAAGCAAAGTAGCGGAAGTACCGGCAAGAGCAATATCAAGAACATCCTGCGCGGAAATCTGTTTCATGGTTGAACCGTCATAGGCCAGCACAGGCAGGAAGCTTATAAACTCCGCGACTTTCTTTTCAGGATTATCTTCATTGACGTTCAGGCGGCAGGAATAATCGGAAATCTGACGAAGCGCACGGTCAAGAGCAAAATCAAAAACATAGCATTCCTGCTTCATTATCTGTTCTTTTCCCGCGTCGTCCTTTATTGTCCATGGCGACTGCACACGAAAAGCCGTTTGAAAATACGTTTCGGGGCTTTTCAGATTCCGCAGCATAAACACGCCTGTCCACGGTTTTATCGTGACGCCCGTTGTGAGTTTGCCGCAGGAAAGGGTAATTGTTTTTGTGGCAAGCGGATTATCCATCGCGTTTTGAACAGGGCGCAAAGCATCAAGACCGATACCAGCCTGAGAACCGGCGCAGACAACAACTTTATAATCTCTGAAATAGTTATCCTGCATCAGAAGATTATTCATTGCATAGCAGGCCGCGACATTCGGCAGAAACCAAAGCGTATGATTCAGCACCGCCAAAAGCCGGGCATCAGAAAAGGGCATCGGCGGTCGTTTATCCTGTCCCAGTTTCAAATCATCCACACTGGAAGGAAGATATGACCCGCGGATAAGCTGAAGCCATTTATAGACCTCGTTTTCATAAACGAATTTAGCATTTTCAACGGTATCACCTTCCTGCACTTTCGCGGAGAAAAAAACATTCAGGTCAAATTCGTTAAATTCCCCGTTCAGTGCAATCTGGCGAATACTGTCCGGAATTTGATAGGTGAGCATCACCATTCGAGGCAGAGCGAGATAGGGATTATCCGAACCTTTCCAGTTCTCTTTTGCTCTTTGCTCGTCTGAATAAGTCCAGTTATAAATCTGATCTTCTATAAATTCACCGCTGTTAAGGGCGCGGAACGGAGTTCCGGACAGGAATAAATAATACTGCGTGGTAATGGGCAAAAATGTTTCGTTATAGGCGTTATCCGCCTCATCCTTTTTATATTTTTCCTGGTCAAAGTCGGCCTCTGCCTCTTCATCGGGATTTTCAAAAAGCTTTTTTGCGTTTTCTCTCCACGCTCCGAAATGGTACTCGTCAAAAACAACCAAATCCCAGTTGGCCGAGTGAATAAACTCATTCTTGGACTTGATGCCGCCGTTTTCATTCGTGCCCAACAGGTCTTGAAACGAACCAAAGACAACAATCGGTCTGCTTTTATCCGCGTTGTCAAAGGCCTGATCGATATTGATATTCTGACCGTGCGCGTCTTTGTTTGACACAAACTGCCATCCCTCAAAATCGGTATGGCCCGCCAAATCCTCCGCCCACGCGGATTCCACCGCCGGTTTAAAGGTAAGAACAAGAACTCTCTTTAACCCCATCTTTTTTGCCAGCTCATAGGTGGCAAAGGTCTTGCCGAAACGCATTTTGCAGTTCCAGAGGAATTTCGGCGCGCGGGTGGGCTCGGCCTCCTCAGCCTGTTTAAAATAGCTCATCGCACGCTGAACGGCCTCTGCCTGTTCCGGACGCATTTGAAAAGACAGGGTTCTGTTTTCCGTGTTTTCCGTATTGTCCCGCACCGCAACAATCGCGGCTTTTACCGCGTCTAAATCACATTGGTACCATTCGTTTCGATCCGCTCCGGCGTTCAGCTGACGATACCCGCGCCGACGAAGGGCCGCATGAATGTCATGGTCAGTAAAACAGCTCCCATCAGGGCGCACAGCGGGTTCGGTCAGCACGATTTTATACGGTACAGCGGAAGTGTGCATCTGTTCTGCAACACGGGTCTCAGCGTCACGTTCGGTATATCCGATTTTCAGATAGCCCTTGTGGGACGCAACGCCGATAAGCTCATACGCATATATGGTTGGCGTTACTTCTGGACGAGGGGCGAAAAAATCAATAGCCATATTATCACTCCAACTCCATCTTTGGTATTGACTCTTCTATAACTTTGACTTCGTGTTCATTCAACCCATATTTTTCGTATAGTTTTTCATCCGTCCATCGAATAGAGAAGTCTTGAATTGGGACAAACTCATAAGCTTTTGGAGGCATGTCTTGTGTTGAGGTTTTTATAGCAACTAAAAACCTCAGAAATTTGGTTGATATATACGCCATTAAATTATCGGCTTCTTCTTTCGATAATCTTCTATCTGGCGGTAAAGCAACAACATAAGTATTAGAACTACACGAATTCGGTGCACTAATTTTTGGCTTTCCAACTATGCTTCCACTTGGATTTCCTGAACGAGGAATTATTACTTTATATTTGTTAACTGCCTCTCTGTTCTTTGGGATGCTTTTTTCAGCGACATAACACATTCCGCCATGAATATACACTTTTACTTGTCTAGCGTTAGTAGGCTTTGAACTCATAGCAATAAAGCTTTTCCCGTCCGCTGTCTGAATTAAACCGTCTTCTTTATTCCCGTTCCAGTCAACTTTTGTATGGAACCCGAAATATCTACCAGCATTTAGCCATTCAGATAATGAGGGTTCGTTAATCTTTTGAACCTTTTTCAAAACTGATATCTGGGCATCATTCCTTATAAAGGTTTCCATATCTTTTTCAAGCAATGGACGTTCAGTCATGCTGACATAATCTCCATCATGTGAAAAAACCTGACAAAGCCCTCTATTATCCCTATCCCATAGGAAATAACACACTCCACCTTTTATCTCCACTCCAGGAAAGCAATCTGAGGCTGTAGGATAGTCGTGGATGACCCTTATTCTATCATCATGAAGCATGTCACTTCTAAATGAATCCAGCCCTCGTCCACCCATGAACCATCGAGCAGGGATAATCATGCAAAGATACTTTGGGGATAGTTTTTGCGCCTGTTGTACAAACTTTTGATATATCGGCAAAGCGCTTGCAGCATTACCTCCATCACTAAGATGATATGGAGGATTACTAATAATTACATCAAATTTCATATTAAATGCCTCCTGTGGCTTTAACATATGAATGAACTCATATGCATGAGTTTCCATAGTTTCGCCTCTATCCTCTTCTCCAAGAACAGTCTTATTGGAAATACCGCAATATATACAACGCCTATCTTTCCAATTATGTTGGATTTTTTTATACCTTATGTTTCCCTGAGCTGTGTCAAATCTCGTAACAGAGTATTCACTATTGGGGTACTTCGAACAGTAAATGCTTCTTCTAGATAGCAAGCTAGTCAACTCAGTAATAGCAATGCCATAGATCTGGTTTTGAAAGATATGGTCTATTCTTTCTTGCAAATCAGGGAATTGCCATTCTAATCCTTTTATCAAGCGTTTTGCTATCTCCCGAAGAAATACGCCACTTTTACAAGCAGGGTCAAGAAACTTCGTATCAGGATTTTCAAACAATTCCTGCGGGAGCATATCCAACATTGCATTGGCTATATCCGGCGGGGTAAAAACCTCATCATTTGAAAGATTCGCTAAACAAGTCAGAACATCAGGGTTATATATATTTCCAAAAAGACCATTATCAGCCATTTTCTGTAATCCTCCTATAATGGATTAACGGATATTCGTTTACAGGTTTCGGAATAAGTTTCTTTGTAATGGGATCAAATGTCCAATTATTATAATTCAGCGCAACATCGTCAAATAAATTTTGTTCTTCTGCGTAGTTACTCTTATTCGAATTTTCTTTCAAAAGAACATCCAAGCGGAAATCACGCCGTTTTATTCTCGCGTCGTTAAAAGGAAACGTCCATTCAGCGAAAATAATGGGGGTTTCTGTGTCCTGCTGGTTCTCATCAACACACATCAGGCTCAGGGCGTTTCCGCAAACGATATTCTTTTGCAGGATATACCGCGCGGCGGTTCTGGCCTCATCGTTGGCTTCCTTTTTGCAAACCGCCGTATATTCCGCGTCCCACAGGGCAAACAGATTTTCGCGGCATATTTCAGCGTTATCCGCTAAAATATCTACACCGTAAAGGCTCGTCAGCGCAAGAATGGCGTTTCGCTCATAATCATAGGCGCTTTTTTTGTATTTTGATTTTACCACCGCCAATTTACGGGAAAGAATCTCCGCAAGGAAAACGCCCTCGCCTACGGCAGGCTCTAAAAATCTTGAATCAATCCGCAGACATTCATCCGCTACCAAATCACACATGGCCTTTACTTCACGCTCAGCGGTAAATACTTCCCCGTGGTCAGATATACGCTGTTTTGTTTTTACTTGCTTTGCCAAAAGTATAAACCCCCATTTCGGTCAAAAAGGATTATTTCATCACAACCGGAACCGTTTCCAGTCCGAGGCGTTTTGCCGCGCAGTATCGCAGGTATTCCCCTTCTAAAAGGTACTTTGAACCGTGACGCGAAACGACGAGCGGTTTTCCCAAATCGCCGTGGATTTTATAGTATGTCACCATCCGTTCAATCGCCGCTTCCGCCGGCTTTTCATAATTGGCGTTCACCCTTATGCTCTCAAGCGCGATAAACCATTTGCTGAATGACGCTTTTCTGTTTTTGACCGGTTTTCGCGTCTGAACAGGTTGAGACGTATCCTCTTTATAATAATCGCAGTGGCCCGCGCCATAGCAGCGGTCGGAATGTTTTACGCAATAGGCGTTTTCTTTGCGATAAAAAATACATTTACTCCGGTGGCGGCGGTCGTCGTCTTCGCCCCGTGTGAATTTTTCCACATGCCACGGCGTACCGGTCAAACGATTCAGCCCGGTCATCGCGAACACCTCTTTTCTCAAAAAACAAAACAATATAACAAAAAATATTCCAATTATATTAAATTCCACATATTTCCTCTTTTTCCTTCTTCCCCTCCCCTCACCCCTATTCTACCACCGTCCCGGTGACATTTTCGGGACATGAAAAAACCGCCGGAGCGGCGGTCTTTGACGCGGGGCGGCGCGTTCCGTTGGGGGAAACCGCGCGGCCCGGGGCTTTTAAACGTTTTGATATGCGTAAATCAGTTTGTCATAGGTCTTTTCTCCGACGGTGAGGCCGTCCTTTTCGGTGCGGATATGGCGCATCCCGGCTTTTTCAAGGACTTTTCGGGAGGCCTCGTTCTCCGCGGCGCACCAGGCGGTGACCGTGGCAATGCCCTCGTTTTCCGTCAGGTATTCCAGCACTTTCTGCAGCGCCGCCGTCGCGTAACCGCGGCCCTGCCATGATCGTTTGACGCTGAAACCGACCTCGATTTGGTCGTCCGCGTAATCATAGGCGCCGATCGTCCCCATCAGGACGCCGTCCACGTCCATCGCCCAGCCGTAAAAGCGCTCGTCGTCGTAGCTTTTTATGAACCGGCGCACGGTCTCTTTCGCCTTCTCCGGCGTGGCGTAGGGGTTCCAGCCGGAGTATCGCGACGCTTCGGGGTCTGTTCCAAAGCTTTGAAAGAGCGTCTCCGCGTCCTCGGGGGTGTATCTCCGCAGGGTCAGCCGCTCCGTCCGAAGCTCCGCCGTGCCGTGGACCTCGATTTCCTCCATGGCGGCGATCTGAGAATTGTACAGGAGAAAATTCCCGATGATCACGCCGTCCTCGTCGCCGCCGTATTCATGCGTCAAAAACGCCTGGCTGCAGTGGGACGCGAAACCGATGAAGGTCTCGCCCCAAATGTCCGTTGCCCGGACGTGTTTTTGGTCGAATTTCGTGAGATCCATTTTTCACTCCTTTTTCATAAAACGGCGCGCCGCGCCATAAAACGCCTTTGCTTTCACACTGCCATTATACACGAAACAGCGGGAGAAACCAAGCGCAAATCAAAACCACCGGCCGAACCGGTGGTTTGATTTCACTTGATGAGGTTTTCCAGCGTCTCAAAGAGGAGCTCCGGTTCCACGGGCTTGCTCAGGTGCGCGTCGAGGCCCGCCTGCATGCTCCGCTGAACGTCCTCGTCAAAGGCGTTGGCGGTCAGGGCGATGATCGGGACGGTCTTCGCGTCGGCGCGGTCCATTTCCCGGATCGTCCGCGTCGCCTCGAGGCCGTCCATTTCCGGCATTCGCATATCCATGAGGATGGCGTCGTAGTAGCCTTCCTCGTGTCCGCCGAACATCTCCACGGCGACTCTGCCGTTTTCGGCGTGCTCCACTTCCATCTCCCGCATGGAAAGGACCATCATCATGATCTCGGCGTTGACCATGACGTCTTCCGCCAGCAGGACGCGGCGGCCCTTGAGATCGACGGTCTCCTCCACCAGCTTCGCGTTTTTCTTTTTAAAGGCCTCGCGGAACTCATCCATCACCGTCCCGGCGAAGAGGGGTTTTGCAACAAAAGTATCCACGCCGGCCTTACGGGCCTCTTCTTCAACCTCATCCCAGTTGTAGGAAGTCAGAATGATAATTGGCGTATGATTCCCAACGATAGCACGGATCTGCCTTGTCGTCTCCACACCATCCATTTCCGGCATCTTCCAGTCCACGAGAATCAAGTTGTAATCCTTCCGGCGGGTATGACGCATTTTGACCATTTCAATGGCGTCCTTGCCGGACAACACCATCTCACAACTGATCCCAACCTGCTCAAGAATGATCTGGGCGTGTTCGCAGGCGATGCGGTCGTCGTCGACGACCAGCACGCTCATTTCGTGGGGGCGAATCTCAATGTCATCGTTGTCAGAAGCAATGTGACTCGACTGCCCCAGTGTAATGGTGACGGTAAACGTGGTTCCAACACCTTTTTCACTTTCCGCTTCAATATGGCCGTTCATCAGTTCTACAATATTTTTTGTGATGGGCATGCCCAGACCGGTGCTGCCATATTTATTGGTCGTAGACGAAGCCTCCTGTGAAAACACTTCGAACAGCTTAGGCAGATATTCCTTGCTCATGCCGATACCGGTATCGCTGATAGTACAGCGCAGCGTAGCATTGCCGTCCATCCTTGCCACATCTTTAATGATAAAGGTCACGGTACCATCTTCGGGTGTAAACTTGACAGCATTGCCCAGAATATTGATCATCACCTGGCGCAGTTTCATGTCGTCGCCGATATAATATTCGTCAATCTGTCCCTCTGTCCGGCACTCGTAATGAATCCCTTTATCCCGGCACTGTCCGCTGATGATGGTGTTGACCTGTTCCAGCGTCTTGGAGAAGGAAAATTCCTCGTTCTTGATGGTCATCCGCCCGGACTCGATGCGGCTCATATCGAGGATGTCGTTGATGATGCCAAGCAGATGATGGGCCGAGGTGCCGATCTTTTCCAGATATTCCCGGGTCTGGGCGGAAATTTCCGGGTCGCTCAGCGCGATATTGTCCAGACCGATGATGGCGTTCATCGGCGTGCGGATCTCGTGGCTCATGTTGGAGAGAAAAGCGGTTTTCGCTTTGTTAGCCGCTTCCGCCTCTGCCAGTGCGTCCTGCAGTACCTGACTCTGCGTCATGGACTTGCGCGTTTCCAAATCCACGTCTACGAAGCAGGCGCCAACGATATGCACCAGATGATCTATGCGGTCTTCCGGACGGCGCACCCCGGCGAAACGCACTTCCTCCCATGAATCCCGTCCATGCCGATGCACCATGTACCGATAGGCGATAACCCGTTGCTCCAGCAACAGGGCTTTTACGTTTTCCGGCTGAATGAAGCGCAGGAATTCCTCACGGTATTCTTCCTTAATATTCGTGTTCGCATAGGCGGTCACGGCGGTAATATACCGGAAATGATCCCCAACACGGAAGCCGTTCTCAACGTCGCTGTGCGCCTGATAGCACACTCCCTCGTCGTGATCCAGATCCAGATAATAGACGCTCCAATAGTCGGAAGCCAGCGCCGTAATCATGCGGGTCTGTTCTTCCTGCTGTTGCTTCTGCGCGAGCAGTTCTTCTTGTAACTGAATACGCTGTTCCATTTCTTCCCGCTTGATGCGGTTCTCGGCCTCGGCAGTTTCCCTTTCCAGTATAAGCTTCGAGTTTCTGCGGCTTTGCCGAACGATAAAAGTAAACAGCCCTAACATAACAGCGATGGTCAGCACCGACTGAATAACGCTCCTCCGAACGATACCAGCGGAAATGGTGCTGATGTTCTCACTGATCACGCTTTCCCGGATCAGATAGGTCAGACGCCAGTCCGTGCCTTTCACAGGAACATAGCTCAGCGTTTCCCGAATACCATTGTAGGTGAAGCAGACCTCGCCGTTTTTTCCCGCGGTAAAATCCGACACAAATCCTTCATAGGAATAGCCCGGCTCAAATTCGGCGCTGCGCATGGCTTCGAGCAGATTATCTTCCACGGCAAGACCGCCCAAGACCGTGTTGCTCAGGGCGATGCCGTTGCTGGTATAGATATTGCAGAAGGTCGCACCGTCTTCTTGGGCGTCCATGGAAACACCGGCAAGCATTTCATCCATGTCGATCTGCATGAAGCAGGCAACCAGTTCCGTATCGGCAAACTGAATGTGAGTGGGAACGGCAATGATGACTTTTTTATCGGCACTCTCTAAATTCTCTACCAAAATTTCCGGTCCCTGCAGCATATGATAATCAAATTGGTACTGATTGATCTCTTCCTGCGGCCCGGTGGAGGTGTAAATCAAATCGTCGGCACCGACAAAAGCAAACCGCTCCAGATTAAAAAGTCGCTTGATCCGTACTTGATACGCCTGGAGATGTGCGTTATCGCTCAGATCTTCTTCCGTCATCAGGTCCAAAGCCGTTTCGATGACATTGACTTTTTCCCGCATATTCCCCGCTACGACCTGCTCACGGCGACCCGCGAGCTCATCCAGATAGAGCAGGCTGACCGAACGAACGGCGGATTCAGTATCGCTTTTCGCACTGCGCCCCGTCCATATTGTACCAAGAAATATGATAAGTAAAAGAATAAGACCCCCTATAATCGAGACAAGCGTTATCCTTTTTTTTCGATTTTCCATTCGACAACACCCCTTTGACCCGATTCGCCGCGCGGACTCTTCTGCACCGCGGTTCGTTTCTGAAAATGAATTATGTTTTTTTATTCTTTGTTTTCGGTGTCCGCGCCATTCGCGCGAAACGTTCAAAGAACGGTATCTGACCGTACACACATATTATACACAAAGGCGCAGGAAAATCCAATAGAAATTTGGAAAAAAAGGACAAAAGCCCATAAAAAAGCTCCCCCTTTCGGGGAAGCCTTTCCGCGGCTCCGCCGCTGACCGGGAAACCGAGGACCGGCGGACGGCGCCGCCGATCAAAAGGCCCGGGTGATCATCTCACGATAGCGCCGCAGCTCCGTTTCGTCGCTTTCCTCCGTGAGCTTTTTAATAGAGGCAAGCAGTTCCTCTTTGGCCTCGGGAATCCTGCACTTCACATGGAACAGGTTGGAAGCGTGTTCGTTCATGAAGATCGTGTCGTTGGTCAGACAGCGCACAAACTCATGGAGCTCCTCCAGCTTTTCCTTTTCGGTCGATTCCGTATACAGCCCTTTTTCCACCGCCCGATACAGCGGCGTCCCGGGTACGACCGTCAGCATGGAAGTATTGATCATCGTGGGATGCAGGCCTTCGTAGAGCGTTGCCGTAAGGCGGGCGTTGGCGGGGCCGCCGCCATGGCCGCCGGCGCCGTTCAGGAAATTGACGATAAACGGAAGCCCGGAGGCCTCGATCTTTTCCAGGACTTCTCTGGCTTGGGAAGCGGTATAGCCCTTGTTGATCCGCTTTAACACCGTATCGTCTCCGGACTCTACGCCGATATAGGGATCGGCGTAGCCCACCGCCGCCAAGTTCCGAAGCTGATCTTCCGTTTTATCATAAAAGTTATCAATACGGGCGTAACCGCCGATGCTCTCCACGGAGGGGACATATTTGCGCAGCAGCTCCGCCGTTTTCATCAACACATCGTAATCCGCCGCGAAACCGTCCGCGCCCTGCAGAAAAATCCTCTTCGGCGCGCCGAAATATTCGGGAATTTCCCTGATGTCCGCCTCGATTTCCGCCAGCGTTGATTTTTTAAACTTCTGATTTTTAAAGTAGGTGCAGAACAGGCAATGGTTATGGGAACATCCCTCTGTCGTCTGTAAATACCCGTCCGCCGTCTCATAGTGCGGCCGGTTGATCCCTCCCGCGAAACGCATCGTGCCATTCCTCCTTTTTTACAGCGTCCGCTTGCTTTCGCGGACGGCGGCCATTTTCGCCATATCGCCGTGTTTGATCTCGTCTTCCAGCACGGCGACGATCTTTTCCTTCCGCCGCAGAAAGTCCGGGCCGGTCAGGTTCGCTCCGGAAACGGTGTGATGGGTGATAAAGGAGCAGTCGCAGGTCAGGTGCTCCACAAAGGTCTTCAGCTCGATCAGCATCTCCCGCTCGGAAAGGGGCGTAAACGCGCCGCGGCGCGCGTCCTCCAAAAGAGGCGTACCGGGGAAGAGCACCAGGCCGCCGGTGCCCACCAGCATCGGCCGGCATCGGCTGAAGATCTCCGCCGAGTGGACGGCGTGCTCCCGGCTGTGTTCCTTCCCGGCGACGCCGTTGAGGAAAGTCATCCAAAAGTCGATGCCCGCTTCGGTCAGCTTGGCGCACTGCTCGATGATGTCCGCGGCGCGGTAGCCTTTGCCGATCCGCTCCAGCGTCCAATCGTCGCCGCTCTCCACGCCGAGGGAGATTTCCCGCAGCCCCATTTCTTTCAGGTTTTTCAGCTCCGCGACGGTCTTATTGCGGATATCAGTCACCCGGGTCGCCGCGTAGATGTATTCCATCCGCGGCAGATATCGGTTGATCATTTCCAAAATCGGCGCCAGTCTGTTATAGCTCAGGCAGAGCGGGTTCGCGGAGAGGAGCTGGATGGTCTTTGCCTCCGGCACGGTCTCGGCCAGCTCCTTTAAGTCCTCCTCGATCCACTCTTTGGGCTGGGGACGAAAAGGCACGTCCTTATACATCGTGCAGAAGCGGCACTTGTTGTGCGTGCAGCCCTGGGTGATCTGCAAAAGCGGAAAGGTGGGCCAGTAGGGGTTTCGGTATACGGTATCGGTAAAATGCATGGTAACACTCCTTTGCTCAGGTTCCTCGCCGCTCACAGCTCGAAGACAAATTCCTCGATGGGTTTTCGCTTATAGTGCCAGCCGTTGGCCCTGGCCCGGTCGTTCGGATAGCCGAGGCCCAGCATCATGACGGGGATCATATAGTCCGGCAGGCCGAAAACGTCCGATACGGTCTTGGAATCGAAACCGCGGATCCAGATCGTGTGCACGCCGAGTTCCTCCGCCTCGTACATCATCGTCGTCGCGGCGATGGAGGCGTCCTGCTCGCCGGAATTGTAGTTTTGGTAATAACGGTCGCCGGGGTTCGTCCACACCTCCCTCAGATCGTAGCAAACGAGGATGATCAGCGGCGCGTTATAGTGAAAGCGGGTGACGGTCTTCAGTTTGGCCATGGCCTCCTCCCCGCGGATCAGAAAGAATTTCTGCGGCTGATAGTTGCAGGCGGTGGGGACGACGCGCCCCGCCTCCAGAATGCGGTCCAGTTTTTCCGGTTCCACCGGGCGTCTGTCAAAGAAACGCTCGGAATAGCGGTTCTTCGCGAGTTCCAAAAAATCCATTTCGTTTTCTCCTTTCGTCCTGAATTGATTCCATTATACCTTCCCCCCTTGCAAAAGCAAAGATACAGAAGTATAATAATGGAAGAAATTTTTACAGATTCACTGTTGTGTAAGAATCGGGAGGATGAAATGGCGGAACGCACAAAAATCTGGATCGCGGAGACAATGAAGAAACTGCTGACCAAGAAACCGCTGGATAAAATATACGTCACGGAAATCTGCCGCGCGGCGGAGATCGAGCGGCCCACTTTTTACTATCATTTTAAGGACAAATATGACCTGATGGCTTGGATGTTCGCTCAGCACGCGCTGAAAACGGACGTCCTCTCCGTCGCCTCGGCGGCGGAGGGTCTGAAACAGATGCGGAGCGACTTTTTTTTCTATAAACGCGCCTATGAGGACACTTCGCAGAACCCCATGTGGGCCTATATGCTGGAATACTTCGCGCGGCGCTATACCGAGCTGGCCATGGCAAAGCTGGGAACGGACGCTCTGGACACCCAGATCCGGTACAGCATCCGCCTCTATTGCTACGGCACCCTGGGGATGACGAGGGAATGGCTGCTGACGGACAACATCACGCCGGCGGAAACGGCGGTGACGATGATGTTCCGCTCCATGCCGGAGTCGCTGCGGGAGATCTATTTCTCCTGAAAAACAGCGCTCCCGGCCGAAGAGGGGCCGGGAGCGATGAGGCGAGCTTTGGTTCTTCCGCCTTTTGGCGGCGCGCGGAGTTCTTTCGCTAAATTCTGTTCCGCTCTCCCCAGACGCAGAGCTGATCCATGACCTTCATCAGGGATTTTCCCCGTTCGCTCAGGCGATATTCCACCTTGGGCGGGATCTGCGGATATTCCTTCCGCGCGATCAGGCCGTCGCGTTCCAGCTCTTTCAGGTTGGCGCTGAGGGTCTTGTCGGAAATGTTTTTGATGTACCGTTTCAGCTCGTTGAAGCGGACGGGCTCAAACTCCATCAGACAGTAGAGGATCACCATTTTGTGCTTGCCGGAGATCAGCGACAGCGTGTAGCTGAAGCCGGTCTCCTCAAAATTCGCTTTTTCGATGTAATTTTTGATCATAATACGCTTTCCTCAATGACAGTACCTTTCTTTTATATCAGTACTTGTATTTTTTCCGTTATCGGTTATCATTATAGACAGGACAGAGCGTTCTGTCAAATCCATCACGAAAAGCAGCTATGGTCATGAGAGAAAAAATAAAAATCACCGAGGGGATCTTCCCGATGCCCGTGCTGATGGTCGCCACGTACAACGAAGACGGCAGCGTCAACGT
Organism: uncultured Bacillota bacterium; assembly: GCA_902796855.1. Classification (GTDB taxonomy): domain Bacteria; phylum Bacillota; class Dehalobacteriia; order UBA7702; family UBA7702; genus UBA7702. The sequence continues at coordinate 50,182 of CADBQN010000006.1, forward strand.
GATGAACGCCGCCTGGGGAACGATGCAGCAGAGGGACACGGTGGCGCTGAATCTGACGGAATCGCACAAAACGGTAAAGAACATCAAGGCCCGGGGGGCGTTCACCGTCAGCGTCACCGACGCCGCCCACATCACGGAAGCGGATTATTTCGGGGTGGAATCGGGCAACCGCGTCCCGGACAAATTCGCCCGCAGCGGTCTCACCGCGGCCAAAGCCGAAACGGTGGACGCGCCGGTCATCAACGAATTTCCGCTCTGCCTGGAATGTGAATTCGTGGAATACCAGCACAACGAATACGGCTGCGGCGTCATCGGCAAAGTCGTCGCCGTCACGGCGGACGAAAGCGTGATGAGCGACGGGAAAATCGACATGTCCCGGGTCAACGCCATTGCCTTCGACCCCTATACCCACGGCTATTACAAAGTGAGCGAGCGCGTGGGCGAAGCCTTTCGGGACGGTCTGAAATTGAAGAAGTAAAGAAACACCCTGTTCCAACGCGATTTTTCACGCCGCGCGGGGCGACAAAAAAGGGACGGTCCTTTCGGAACCGTCCCTTTTGACGTTCATTTGATGAGGTTCTCCAGTGTCGCGAAGAGGGTTTCGGGCTCCACGGGCTTGCTCAGGTGGGTGTTCAGCCCCGCCTGCATGCTGCGCTGAACGTCCTCGTCGAAGGCGTTGGCCGTCAGCGCGATGATCGGGATCGTCTTCGCGTCTTCCCGCTCCATGCCGCGAATGGTCTTCGTGGCCTCCAGCCCGTCCATCACGGGCATACGCATATCCATCAGGATCGCCGCGTAGTAGCCGGGCTCGTGTCCCGCGAAGAGATCGACGGCGATCTGACCGTTTTCCGCCAGATCGGCCTCCATTTCCCGCATGGAGAGGACCATGACCATGATCTCGGCGTTCACCGCGATATCCTCGGCGAGGAGGACGCGGCGGCCTTTCAGGTCGGCGGTCTTTCGGATCAGCGTTTCGTTCTTTTTCCGGAAGGCCTCCCGGAATTCCTCCATCACGTTTTCGGCGAACAGGGGCTTGGGCACAAAGGTGTCCACCCCGGCCTCCCGGGCCTCGTCGGCGATGTCGTCCCAGTTAAAGGACGTGAGGATGATGATGGGGGTATCCGGCCCGACGACGGCGCGGATTCGACGTGTAGTCTCCAGGCCGTCCATTTCCGGCATTTTCCAGTCGATCAGGATGAGATTGTAATCCTCCCGGCGGCCGTGCCGGATCCGGACTTTGTCGATGCCTTCCCAACCGGATTCCGCCGTCTCGCAGCTGACGCCGACCTGTTTGAGCACGATCTCCGCGTGCTCCAGGGCGATGCGGTCGTCGTCGATGACCAGCACGCTCATGTTGCGGGGCGCCGGGTTCCCGTCTTCCGCCGGGGAGCCTCGGCGGTCGCTCTCGCCGAGGGTCACCGTGACCGTGAAGACCGTGCCCTTCCCCTTTTCGCTTTCCACCTCGATGGTGCCGTTCATCAGCTCCACGATGCTCTTGGTGATGGGCATGCCCAGACCGGTGCTGCCGTATTTGCTGGTGGAGGTGGAATCCTCCTGGCTGAAAGCGTCAAAGATGTGAGGGAGGTACGCTTCGCTCATGCCGATGCCGGTGTCGCGGATGACGAATTTCAGCACCGCCTGACCGTCGAACCGCGCGCCTTCCTCAATCAGGAAACTGACTTTGCCGCCCTCGGGGGTAAATTTCACGGCGTTGCCCAGAAGATTGATCAGGATCTGTTTCAGTTTCATGGCGTCGCCGACGTAATACGTGTCGATCTGCCCCACGGCGCGGCAGTCGTAGGCGAGGCCCTTTTCGCCGCATTGGCCGCTGATCATGGTGTTGACCTGTTCCAGCGCCTTGGCGAAAGAAAATTCCTCGCGCTTCACCGTCATGCGGCCCGACTCGATGCGGCTCATATCGAGAATGTCATTGATGATCCCAAGCAGGTGCTGGGCGGAATCGCCGATCTTCTCAAGGTATTCCTTCACTTCGCCGCTGGCGGTGGGATCGTTCGCCGCGATGTTGTTCAGGCCGATGATGGCGTTCATCGGCGTGCGGATCTCGTGGCTCATGTTGGACAGGAACGCCGTTTTCGCCTTATTGGCGTTTTCCGCCGCCGAAAGGGCGTCGCGCAGCGCCTCGCGGCTTTCGGAAAGCTCCTCCTTCTGCGCCTGTTCGCGCCGGAGGGATTTTTCCAGTTCCGCGCGGTATTCTTCCTTTTCGTCCTCAACGACAAAGCTGTGCAGCAGGCAGGTGCCGACCATGTAGCCCATCGCGTAAAAGGGCCACAGCGGGTAAAAGATCTGCAGCATGACGAGAGTGATCATCGCCACGCCGAAGAGGCCGATGGTCAGGTTCCGGCGGCGGAATTTTCCCTCGGTCCTCAGCGTCAGGCGCAGGGTGTAGACCGACGTCAGCAGAAACATCAGGATCTGCACGCCGAGGGAGACGTAGCGCAGCCACGCCGCGTGGTAGCCGCCGCCGGCGTCGAACCAGAACATGACGGGGAAGAAGATATTGATGACGGCGACGATGATCTGAAAAGCGAAGAACGTCCAGCCGATATGGCGGAGCAGGCGGCCAAAGAAGGTATCGCTCTCCAAATAGGCGACCACATACTTCGTCCAGAACAGTACGGCCGCGGCCATCGCCGTAAAGTACAGCGTCGTGTCGGCGAACTGAAGCGCCGTGAGGTGATGGGCGTCTAAAATCCCCCACAGCGCGTCGGTGATATAATAGCTCAGGACGCACAGCAGAAAGCCGCGGTAGATCCGCTGGGTGCGCGTGATTTCGGCGCCGTCCCGCGTCCACAGGATGTCCCTGTTCGTGATCATCAGAATGATGAACGCCAATATGCCGATGATTGAATAGGTCATGCCGTCACTCTCCCAATTCCCTATCGTCATCCGTCGCGGCCCCGAGGATGTCCCCGCTGACAGGGGGCCGGGCCGCGTTCTTTATCTGTTTTTTATGCCTTTTCCCAGCGCAAAAAGCGGTCTTTGCCGTTGAGGTCGCGCTCGGTCACGGCGCCGGCAAGGCCGTATTTCGCCGCCAGGGAAAGCGCCGTTTCGCCCTGGTTCTCACCGATCTCCATCAGGAACAGTCCCTTTTCGCCGAGGCGGTCGGCGACTTCCTTCATGATCCGCTCAATGGCGAAAAGGCCGGTGGGGCCGCCGTCCAGAGCGATAAAGGGCTCGTGGGTCACTTCCAGCGGGATCTCCCGCATCTCCTTTTGGGTGAGATAGGGCGGGTTCGCCGTGATGAGATCAAACCGCTCCCCTTTCGGGAGATGGAAAAAGAGGTCGCTGTAACGGAACGTCACATCGGTGCCGTTGAGCTCGTTGTTTTTTTTCGCCGTCGCCAGCGCCGCCTCAGAGATATCAGTGGCGAGAAAATCGCCGTCCAGCTCCTTGGCGAGGGAGATGGCGATACAGCCGGAGCCGGTGCAGAGATCAAGGGCTTTGAGACGGCGTCCCCTGCCCCATCGGATCGCCTTTTCCGCTAAGAGCTCCGTTTCGGGCCGGGGCACCAGCACCGATTCGTTCACGAGGAAGAGATGTCCGTAAAACTCCTGGGAGCCGACGACGTACTGAAAGGGCTCATGGCGTTTGAGGCGCTCCGCCGCCCGGCGGTAGACCGACACCCGGGGAACGGCCTCGTCCGCGCCGATGGAGAGGAATTCCCGGCCGGAAAAGGCCTCGATGAGCCAGCGCACCTCGTGATCGAGGTTCTCCCGGCCGTTCAGCGTCTCTTTCAGCCACAGGATCAGTTCGCGGTAGGTGAGGTTCATGCCCCGCCCCCCTCTTTCAGCAGTTTCACCTGTTCGTCGCGGATCAGGGCGTCGATGATCTCGTCGAGGTCGCCCTCTAAGATGCTGTCGAGACGGTGCAGGGTGAGGCCGATGCGGTGATCGGTGACGCGGCCCTGGGGGAAATTAAAGGTGCGGATGCGCTCGCTGCGCTCGCCGCTGCCCACCATGTTTTTGCGCATGGAGGAGATATCCCCCTGCTGCTCCCGCTGCATCGCCTCGTAAATGCGGGCGCGCAGGATCTTCATGGCCTTTTCCTTGTTGCGGAGCTGGCTCTTTTCGTCCTGGCAGGAGACGACGATGCCCGTGGGCAGATGGGTGAGGCGGACGGCGCTTTGGGTGGTGTTGACGCACTGGCCGCCGGGGCCGCTGGCGCAGAAGACGTCGGTCTTCACGTCGTTGGGGCCGATCTCCACTTCCACTTCCTCGGCTTCGGGCATCACCGCCACCGTCGCCGCCGAGGTGTGCACCCGTCCCTGGGTCTCGGTGTCGGGCACCCGCTGGACGCGGTGGACGCCGCTTTCGTATTTCAGCCGTGCGTAGGCGTTCTTTCCGGAGACGAGGCAGATCAGCTCCTTGATGCCGCCGATGTCGGTGATGTTGCTGTTCATGACCTCCACTTTCCAGCCCTGCTTTTCGGCGTAGCGGCTGTACATCTTAAAGAGGTCGTTGGCAAAGAGCGCCGCCTCCTCGCCGCCGATGGCGGCGCGGAATTCCATGATGGCGTTCTTGGCGTCGTTGGGGTCCTTTGGCAGGAGCAGGAATTTCAGTGTTTCTTCCAGCTCCGCCAGTTCCTCTTTGAGGCCGGCGGCCTCTTCCTCGGCGAGGGCGCGCATTTCCGGGTCGTCCTCGCTCTCCAGGAGTTCCATATCGCCGTCGTACTCCTCTTTGAGCTTTTGATAGCGGCGGTACCCCGCCACGACGTCCTCCAGTTCGGAGTGGGCCATCACGTCCTTTTTCCATTCGGCCTGACGGCTGATGACGTCGGGATCGCTGATCCTGAGGGAGAGCTCCTCATATTTCTTTTCCAGCTGAGCTAATTTCTCAAACATTCGTCGTTGATTCCTCCATCCGCGGGGCGGTTTCGGCTTCGTCGGAAAAAGCCGCTTCCTCCCGGTAATCGATGATGACTTCCTCTTCGGGGTGGGTCTCGGCGTAGTCGGGAATCACCGCCTTTAAAGAGCGGATCGCCACGGCCAGCTGATCGAGATCGGGTTCTTCCGTCGTCAGCCGCTGGAGCCAGAGCCCCGGCGTGATCAGGGCGCGGACGATGGGATTGCCGCAGTGCCCGGCGCTGAAACGGGTGAACTCATAGGTCAGCCCGGCCACAAAGGGCATGCAGACCAGTTTGATCAGCACCCGGGCCCAGGTCGTTTCCGTCTGGCCGACAAAGGTAAAGACGAGGATCATCATGATCATCACCATCAGCACAAAGCTGGTGCCGCAGCGCAGGTGGCGGGTGGAATAGGCCGACACCGCCTCCGGCGTCAGCGCCGCGCCGGCCTCATAGGCGTTGATGGTCTTGTGCTCCGCGCCGTGATAGCGAAAGACCCGCAGGATATCGTCCATGCGGCGGATTAAAAGCAGATAGATCAGAAAGACGGCGATGCGGAGCACCCCCTCCAAAAGGCTGCGGCCGAAATCGCCGATGTAGGGACGCAGCGCCGTCCCGGCCCAGGTGGGCAGCACGAGGAACAGCGCCAGCACCGCCACGACGGCGATACCGACGGAGAGCGCCATTTCCTTGGCGCTGAGTTCCTCTTCCTCTTCGGCGGACTGATTGGCCGACCAGGTGATGGTGGACATCCCCAGGACCAGCATCTCGATGAGATTGACAAAGCCCCGGATCACCGGCCATTTCAAAAAGCCCCATTTTTCCTTGATACTGTGATGCCGCTCTTTCCGCGTGGCGATGGAACCGTCGGGCCGGCGCACGGAAATGGCGTAGCCCTCGGGGCCCATCATCATCACGCCCTCGATGACGGCCTGACCCCCGTAGTAGAATGGTTTTTTCATAAAAACTCCTTCTCAGACAGCGGATGGATGGTTCGAAAATAGTAAAAAACAGAGCCGAAGCTCTGTCCTTTTACATGTGTTATTGTAAGCCGTATTTTTTCTTGAACTTATCAACACGGCCGCCTTCTTCAACCAGGAAACGTCTGCTGCCGGTATAGAAGGGGTGGCACTGAGAACAAACTTCGACCTTGATGTCTTTTTTCGTGGATTTCGTGGTGAATTTATTCCCACAAGCACAAGTAATTTCGACTTCCTCGTATTTCGGATGGATGCCTTTTTTCATACCCTGTCACCTCACTTCCGGTATGATCCCAAAATTTTCGTGCATAGAAAATTATATCATAACCACCGGCTCATTGCAACTGTTTTTCGTGGATTTTTATGATTTCTCACCCAAAAAATTGTCTTCCTTTTTTTGGGGGCGGCTGTAATTCCCCACGGCGACGCCGCTTTGGCGCAGCGCGGCGATGAGGGCGTCGGTGCCGAGGCTCTTTTGCGGCGAAAAGCCGCACTGTTCGTAAAAATAATCGCCGTCGATGTTCAGGTTGCGCAGCTGCACCTTATGAAGGCCCGTTCGCTCGATGAGGGCGAGGAGCGCTTCGATCTCCTCTTCCCTGTCGGTAAAGCCGGGAAAGGCCAGCAGATTCAGGGAGACGTAAACGCCGCGGGAGACGGCGTAGGCGATGGAATTTTCCACGTCCTTCAGCGTGTAGCCCACGGGGCGGTAATAAGCGTCGTTGTGCTCGGCAATGGCCGAAAAGAGGCTGACCCGGAGGGTGTCGATACCGGCGTCGACGACGGCGCGGATCCGCTCGGTGTGACCGGCGTTGGTGTTCATGTTGATCGTCCCCCGGTCGGTGTTGCGGCGGATCACCCGGATGGCCTTGGAGATACGTTCCGCCTCCAAAGAGGGTTCCCCCTCGCAGCCCTGACCGAAGCTGATGATGTTGTCCTCCCGCTTGCCGCCGAGGTGGAAGACGCCGACTTCGGCGATTTCCCGCACCGTTGGGCGGAAGGTGATGCGCCCCTGGGCCGAGGGGCAGCACTCCGATTCCTGTTTGGAGATGCAGCCGACGCACCGGGCGTTGCAGGCCGGGGAGACGGGGAGTCCCCCTTCCCAGCGGCGGTAGAAGACGTTCTGCGCCGTAAAGCAGCCGTATTCCAGGGAACACCGCGCCAGCTGGGCGATGATCCGGTTGTCCTTCAGCTTCTTTCTCACCTTGTCCACACGGCGGGGCAGATCCCCGGTGTTGTAGTGGGCGGGGTGCCAGACGCGGTGCTCGTCGGTCTGACGGGCGGCGACGTAAACGCGGCCGTTCTTCATCGCCGCGGCGGTGTAGCCCAAAAGGGGCAGCACCTCGGGGCCGCCGACGGTCTCCGTGGCCGGGAGCAGCGTTCTGGTAAAGCCCTGGGGCAGGAGCACCGCCACGGCGGTGCCGCGGCCGCGGCAAAGGCGGCCTTCGCCGTCGAAGACCACGGGAGCGCGTCCCACCATCGCCGCGAAGGTCGCCCCTTCGGGCATGGGGATGTAGTCCGCCGCTTTCAGCACCTCGCCGCCGCGGCGGGCGGCGGCAAAGCGCTTATCATCGACGAGAAGATCGCCGTTGTCGTTGGTATAGAGGGGCCTCATCGGCGCTCACGGTTTGTCGATGTCGATCTTGTCGATCATCGGTTTCTTCGCGTAATCGTGGATCGTTTCGATGTACCGCACCGTCCCGGTCTTGGAGCGGAGGATCACCGAATGGGTGACGGCCTTGGTGCCTTCGTAGACGACGCCGCGGAGGAGCGGCCCGGAGGTGATGCCGGTGGCGGCGAAAAAGACGTCGTCGCCGCGGGCGAGGTCTTCCATGGTCAGGACTTTATCGTCGTCGGCGATGCCCATTTTGGCCATGCGTTCCCGGTCCTCGTCGTCTTCGGGCCAGAGTTTGCCTTGCATGTCGCCGCCAAGGCATTTCAGCGCCGCGGCGGCGATGACGCCTTCGGGAGCGCCGCCGACGCCGATGACCATGTCGATGCCGGTGTGGGGCAGGCCGCAGGCCACGGCGGGAGCGACGTCGCCGTCGGTGATGAGCTGCACCCGGGCGCCGATGGAGCGGAGCTCGTCGATGATGCCCTGATGGCGTTCGCGGTCGAGGACAACGACGTTGACGTCGCCGATGTCCTTGCCGGCGGCTTTGGCGTAGGCGGTGACGTTTTCGGTGACGGAAGCGTCAATGTGGATGAGGCCTTTGCCGGCGGGGCCGCAGCAGACCTTATCCATATACATATCCGGCGCTTTCAGCAGGTTGCCGCCTTCGGCGGCGGCGAACACGGCGATGGCGCTGGGGGCGTTTTTGGCGCAGAGGTTCGTCCCTTCCAGGGGGTCCACGGCGATATCGACGGCGGGATCCTTTTCGGTGCCGCAGCCGACCTTTTCGCCGATGTAGAGCATCGGCGCCTCATCCATTTCCCCTTCGCCGATGACGACGGTGCCGCGGATGGGGACGGTATCGAAGGCCATGCGCATGCCGCGGACGGCGGCGCCGTCGGCGTCGTTCTTTCTGCCTTTGCCGATCCAGCGGCCGCTGCCGAGGGCGGCGGCTTCGGTGACGCGCACCAGGTCTAAAGTCAGTTCTTTGCTTAACATTTCAAATCTCCTTTATCTGCACGAGGTTTTGCTCACAGTGACAGGCCGCTGTTTTCCCAATCCGTCCGGAAGCGGCGCAGACCGTCGTCGGTCAGGGGGTGGGCGACCATCTTTTTCATTACGGCGTAAGGGATCGTGGCGATGTCCGCGCCGCCCAAAGCGGCTTCGGTAACGTCCCGGGGCGAGCGGACGCTGGCGGCGATGATCTTCGTTTTCAGGCCGTAGCGGTCAAAGATCGCCCGGATCTCCTGAATCAGCAGGGCGCCTTCGGCGCCGTTGTCGTTGAGGCGGCCGATGAAGGGGCTGACGTAGGCCGCTCCGGCCCGGGCCGCCAGCAACGCCTGATTGGCGGAAAAGACCAGCGTCAGGTTGGCGGGGATCCCTTTCTCTTTCAGTCTGCCGCAGGCTTTGAGCCCTTCGGCGGTGAGGGGCAGCTTGATGACGACGTTTTCGCCGTATTCCCTCAGCTTCAGCCCCTGGGCGACCATGGTCTCGGCGTCTTCGGCGGTGACTTCCAGGCTGAGGGGCCCGGGGATGAGGGATTCGATCCCCTTCATAAAGTCGGCCACGGAAACGCCGGCCTTCGCCAAAAGCGACGGGTTCGTCGTGACGCCGGAGAGGATGCCCCAGGACGCAATCTCCCGGATCTCCTCCATCACGGCGGTGTCTAAATACAGTTCCATTTTCTCACACCTTATTTCTTTTTTTCTGTTTTATACAGGCACGGAAAGCGAATGACGTTATTTTACGAAGTCGGTTCCCGGGTGACGCTCAGTCAAAGGCTTTTCCGTCGCAGCCGAGGACGTTGATGAGTTTATGTTTGACCAGTTCCTTGATGTTTTCCCGGGCGGGTTTCAGATACTGACGGGGGTCGAAGTGTTCCGGATGCTCATTGAAGTGCTTGCGGATGGTGCCGGTCATGGCGAGGCGCAGGTCGGAGTCGATGTTGATCTTGCACACGGCCATGGAGGCGGCTTTGCGGAGCATATCCTCGGGGATGCCGATGGCGTCGGGCATGGCGCCGCCGTTGTCGTTGATCATCTTGACGTATTCGGGGATGACCGAGGAAGCGCCGTGGAGCACGATGGGGAATTCCGGCAGCCGTTTGCCGACTTCCTCAAGGATGTCGAAGCGGAGCTGGGGCTTCTGGCCGGGTTTGAATTTATAAGCGCCGTGGCTGGTGCCGATGGCGATGGCCAGGGAGTCCACGCCGGTGCGGCTGACGAATTCTTCCACTTCCTCGGGGCGGGTGTAGGAGGCGTCGGCGTCGCTGACGTTGACGTCGTCCTCAATGCCGGCGAGCTTGCCCAGTTCGCCTTCGACGACGACGCCGTGAGCGTGGGCGTATTCAACGACTTCCTTCGTCAGGGCGATGTTTTCGTCAAAGGGCAGCTTGGAGCCGTCGATCATCACGGAGGTAAAGCCGCTGTCGATGCAGCTCTTGCAGATGTCGAAGTCGGCGCCGTGGTCCAGGTGGAGACAGATGGGGAGGCCGGTCTCGATCTCGGCGGCTTCCACCAATTTCATCAGGTACGTGGAGTTGGCGTACTTTCTGGCGCCGGCGGAGACCTGAAGGATCAGCGGGGCGCTGACTTCCTTGGCGGCTTCGGTGATCCCCTGGATCAGTTCCATGTTGTTGACGTTAAAGGCGCCGATGGCGTAACCGCCCTCATAGGCTTTTTTGAACATTTCGGTGGAGGTAACTAACGGCATAACGCATGTCTCCTTTACATTAAATTTATATGACGCGGGGTATATATATTTGATTTTTCAATGGTTTTCGTGATAGGCATCGGCGGCGGCAATCAGCCCCCTAAACAGCGGGTGGGGACGGTTGGGCCGCGATTTGAACTCGGGATGGAACTGGCAGGCGACGTAATAGGGGTGGTTCTTGAGTTCCACCATCTCGACGAGACGCCCGTCGAGAGAGGTGCCGACGACGCGGAGGTCGCTTTCGTCAAAGGCTTCCCGATAAGCGTTGTTGAACTCATAGCGGTGGCGGTGGCGCTCATAGATCACCGGCTCGCCGTAGAGGGCGTGGACTTTGGAGCCCTCCGCCAGCCTGCAGGGGTAAAGCCCCAGCCGCATCGTACCGCCTTTGTCCTCGATGTTCTTTTGTTCCGGCAGCAGGTCGATGACGGGGTGCGGCGTCTCGCCGAACTCGGCGCTGTTGGCGCCGGCGAGGCCCAGAACGTTCCTGGCGTATTCCACCACGGCCATGTGCATGCCGAGGCAGATGCCGAGGAAGGGCAGCCCCTTTTCCCGGGCGAAGGCGGCGGCGAGGATCTTTCCCTCGATGCCGCGGCTGCCGAAGCCGCCGGGGACGATGAGACCGGCGACGCCGCCGAGGACTTCCGCGACGTTCGCCGCGGTGAGCTCTTCGGAGTTGACCCAGCGGATCCCGACCTTGCGGCCGTAAGCGTAGCCGGCGTGGCCCAGGGACTCGACGATGCTCAAATAGGCGTCGTGGAGCTCGACGTATTTGCCGACGATGGCGATCTCAAAGGTGCCGTCGTAATGATCGATCCGCGACACCATCTCCCGCCATTCGCTCATATCCGCCGGCGGGCATTCCAGCCCCAGCTTGTTCAGAACGATATCGTCCATCTTTTCGTCCAGCAGGTTCAGCGGGACGTGGTAGATGCTTTTGCCGTCGATGACCTGAATGACGGCGTCCTTTTCCGTATTGCAGAAGAGGGCGATTTTCTCCTTCATTTCCTCGGTGATGGGACGCTCCACCCGGCAGGCGATGATGTCGGGATGGATCCCCAGCCCCTGGAGCTCGTTGACGCTGTGCTGGGTCGGCTTTGTCTTCGCCTCACCGGAGGCGTGGAGATAGGGGATGAGGGTACAGTGGATATAGAGGGTATTTTCCCGGCCGAGGTCACGGCGGACCTGGCGGATGGCTTCCAAAAAGGGCAGGGACTCGATGTCCCCGACGGTGCCGCCGATCTCGGTGATGACCACGTCGGGGGAGCCTTCTTTGGCGGGGCGGAGCACCCGCTCTTTGATTTCGTTGGTCACGTGGGGGATCACCTGAACGGTGCTCCCGAGGTAATCGCCGCGGCGTTCCCTGCGGATCACGGTATCGTAGACTTTTCCCGTCGTCGTGTTGCAGTTCCTGCCGAGGTTGATATCGATAAAGCGTTCATAGTGGCCGATATCGAGGTCGGTCTCGGCGCCGTCGTCGGTGACAAAGACTTCCCCGTGCTGATAAGGGCTCATGGTGCCCGGGTCGACGTTGATGTAGGGATCGAACTTCTGGCTGACCACTTTCAGGCCGCGGTTCTTGAGGATCCGGCCGAGAGAGGCGGCGGTGATCCCCTTCCCCAGGGAAGAGACAACGCCCCCGGTGACGAAAATGAACTTGGTCATGTGATTACCTCGTGTTTCTGTAAATTGCGGTTGATCGGACGGTGCGGAGACGCCAAACCGCGGACAGTCGCGGGACGGCGGTTTCGCCGCCGAGAAGGCGCTCAGCGGCGCCCCGAGTTACATTTCGGTGGGAGCGTGTACCCCCAACAGCGTCAAAACATTCTCAATGGCGATGGCGGCGGCGCGGCTCAGGCCGAGACGGGCGGCGCGGAGGGCTTCGTCGTCGCAGTTGACGCGGCAGTGGTTGTAAAAACTGTGGAAGGTGGAGGCCAGGTCGTGGAGGTAGGCGCAGAGCCGATGGGGTTCCAAAAGCTCGGCGGCGGCGTCGATCTCCTCGGGGAGATCGGCCAGTTTCTTCATCAGATCGGCCTCGTGGGGATCGGTGAGACAGGTATAATCGACGGCGGCGAAGTCCGGGAGGACATAGCCGAGGGACACCGCCTGCCGCAGGATGCTGCAGATGCGGGCGTGAGCGTACTGGACATAGAAGACGGGATTGTCGGCGTTTTTCGATTTCGCCAGGTCGAGGTCAAAATCCATGGGGCTGTCGGGGTTGCGCATCACAAAGAAGTAGCGGGCGGCGTCGTAGCCCACCTCGTCGATGAGGTCTTCCAGCGTCACGTACTGCCCGGAGCGCTTGGACATCGTCACCAGCTCCCCGTTCTGATAGAGCTTCACCAGCTGCATCAGGATGACGACGAGCTGATCGGGGTCGTAACCAAAGAGGGAGACGGCCCGCTTCATCCGGGCGACGTGGCCGTGGTGGTCGGCGCCCCAGACGTTGATGACCTTGTCGAAGCCGCGGTCGAATTTGTCCTTGTGATAGGCGATGTCGGCGGCAAAGTAGGTGGGCACGCCGTTGGCGCGGATCAGCACGTCGTCCTTGTCCTCCAGGTTCACCCGCTGACCGTCTTTGCTCCGCTTGCCGTCGCCGCCGTTCTCGGCTTTCAGCAGCAGGGAGCCGCCGTCCTCATAGGCGTATCCCCTCTCCTTCAGCTCCGCCATGGCGGCCATGACCTTGCCGGACTCGTGGAGGCTCCGTTCGGAGAACCAGACGTCAAATTCCACGCCGTAGAGGGAGAGCACCCGCTTCATATCGCCGAGCTTTTCCTCTAAGGCGTAGTCGGAGAGGACGCGGATCCGCTCTTCCTCGTCCTTTTCCCGAAGGGAAGCGCCGTGTTCCTCAAGGTAGTGACGGGCCGTTTCTTTGACGTCCCCGCCGTGGTAGCCGTCTTCGGGGAAAACGGCGTCCTCGCCAAGGAGCTCCCGAAAGCGGGCGTCGAGGGAAAGGCCTAAAAGGCGGATCTGGTTCCCGGCGTCGTTGATGTAGTATTCCTTTTCCACGTCATAACCGGCGAAGGCCAGGAGATTGCCGAGGGAGTCGCCGATGGCGCCGCCCCGGGCGTTGCCCATGTGGAGCAGCCCGGTGGGGTTGGCGCTGACGAATTCCACCTGCACCCGTTTGCCGGCGCCGGTGTCGACGGAGCCGTAGCGCCCGCCCATGCGGTGGACGAGACGGGGCACGTCAAAGAGCCAGTCCTGTTTTAAATAAAAATTCAGAAAGCCCGCCCCGGCGACGTCGATTTTCTCGATGTAACCGCCGGCGGTGTCGATTTTTTCCAATAAAACGGCGGCGATGGCTCTGGGAGCCATCCGCGCCTGTTTGGCAAGGAGCATCGCCGCGTTGACGGCGAAATCCCCGTGGGCCGGGTCTCTGGGGATCTCCACGGCAAAGGCGGGGATCTCCTCAAAAGACAGCTCACCCTCGGATTTCGCGAGGGTGAGAGCGGTGATGACACGTTCTCTGATATCGTTTTTAAGATCTGTGATCGGTCGCATGGTTCCTCCGGTGGGTCTGGATCGGTGTGAACATAAAAAGTACCTTTTTATTATAACATATTACGCGGCGTATGGCACGCGAAAAACCGCTTTTTTTTGCCGAATTTCGAATCAGTTGTGATAGAGCTTCCGCGTCTGGTAGACCGGCTCCATGGACATATTGACGCCAAGGTGGTGGAAGACGTTCTCGTCGACGCGGGAGAGGATCACCGAGGCGTGGGCCTCGCAGCCGGCGAGGGCGCCGAGCTGATCGAGAGCGCGGGCGGCGCGCTCGTCGGTGACGGCGCTGATGGTCAGGGCGATGAGGGTCTCGTCGGTGTGGAGCCGGGGGTTGCGGTTGCCCATGTGCCCCACTTTCAGCTTCTGGATGGGCTCAATGACGTCGGGGCTGATGAGCCGGGCGGATTTTTCAATGCCCGCCAGCTTTTTCAGCGCGTTGAGCAGGCAGGCCGAGGAAGCGCCGAGGAGGTCGCTGGTCTTGCCGGTGATGACGGTGCCGTCGGGGAGCTCCATGGCGAGGGCGGGGTTGCCGGTGGCCTCGGCCCGTTCCCTGGCGGCGGCGACGACGGGGCGGTCCGCCGCGGAGATGCCGCAGCGCTTCATCAGCAGTTCGATCTTCTGCACCTCGTTGGCTTTGTCAAAGCCCTGCCGCTGGGAGACTCTGGCGTTGAAGTAGCGGCGGATGATCTCCTGCCGCGCCGCCCGGCGGCAGACTTCGTCGTCGGAGACGCAGAGACCGGCCATGTTGACGCCCATGTCCGTCGGCGAGTTATAGGGGCTCCTGCCCCAGATCCCTTCCAAAATGGCGTTGAGCACCGGGAAGATCTCGACGTCGCGGTTGTAGTTCACCGTCGTTTCGCCGTAGGCGTCCAGGTGGAAGGGGTCGATCATGTTGACGTCGTCGAGGTCGGCGGTGGCGGCCTCATAGGCCAGGTTCACCGGGTGCTGCAGCGGCAGGTTCCAGATGGGGAACGTCTCGAACTTGGCGTAGCCGGCCTTGACGCCGCGGCGGTTCTCGTGCCAGATCTGGCTGAGACACGTTGCCATCTTGCCGCTGCCGGGGCCCGGGGCGGTGACGACGACGAGGGAGCGTTCCGTTTCGATATAGTCGTTCTTGCCGAAGCCGTCCTCGGAGAGGATCAGCTCCACGTCGGCGGGATAATCGGGAATGATGTAGTGCAGATAGACGGGGAGACCGAGATTCTCCAGTTTCTGTTTAAAGCTCGCCGCGGAGCTCTGCCCCTCATAGTGGGTGATGACGACGCTGCCGACGTAGAGGCCGCAGTCGCGGAAGGCGTCGATGAGGCGGAGCACGTCGAAATCGTAGGTAATGCCGATATCGCCGCGGTACTTGTTGCGCTCAATATCGCCGGCGCTGATGGCGATGATGATTTCGGCCTCGTCCTTCATGCCCATCAGCATTTTCACTTTGGAATCGGGCTGGAACCCGGGAAGGACACGGCTGGCGTGGTAATCATCAAAGAGCTTGCCGCCGAATTCCAGATAGAGCTTGCCGCCGAAGCCGGCGATGCGCTCGCGAATCTTGGCCGATTGTTCCCGCAGATACTTATCGTTGTCAAATCCTGTCGCTTTCATAATCTCTCCTTACGGTTCCGTTCTCGATACACCTATTATACAACAGATTTCGCCGCGTTGTAAATATACCCTAACTATGAAAATGAGAAAAAGTTTCGCCGAAAGGAACCGAAACGCCGCTCCCCTTTTCGGCTCCTTCCCCCGCGGCAAACCGAGAATCCGAACAAACGATCCCATCACACCCCATCAGACAGCGGAAACCGAGGGACAAACCGCGAAGAAAACACGTTCCCCGCGGAAAACCGAAAACCGACGAAAACCACCGCTAAGAAAACACGTTCCCTCGCGGTCAAAACAGAACAAACGCTCCGCACATTCCCCACCATACGCCGCGGAACGCCGGGAACCGTCGGAAACCACCGCGAAGAAGGCATGTTCCCCGCGGTCAAAAACAAAACAAACGCTCCGCGTATTCACCGCCAAACGCCGCGGAACGCCGGGAACCGCCGGAAACCACCGCGAAGAAGGCATGTCCCCCGCGGACAGAAAACGGAACAAACGCTCCTCACATTCTCCGCCAAACGCCGCGGAACGCCGGGAACCGACGAAAACAACCACGAAAAGAGAACGTTCCCCGCGGTCAAAACAGAACAAACGCTCCGCGTATTCCCCGCCAAACGATGCGAAACGCTGGGAACCGTCGGAAACCACCGCGAAGAGATCAATTCCCCCATCCTCTCCGCAAGGCCGCCTTTTCGCCCTCTCACGCCGTCTGGGCGGAACCCCGCGCC
>CADBQN010000007.1 GCA_902796855.1 uncultured Bacillota bacterium
GCAGGGTGATCCTTTCCAACCTGTGCAGGGTGATCCTTTCCAACCTGTGCAGGGTGATCCTTTCCAACCTGTGCAGGGTGATCCTTTACAATCTGTGCAAAGTGATCCTTTACAATCTGTGCAGGGTGATCCTTTACAACCTGTGCAGGAGGATCCTTTACAAATTGTGCAAGGTGATCCTTTCCAACCTGTGCAGGGTGATCCTTTACAATCTGTGCAAAGTGATCCTTTACAACCTGTGCAAGGTGATCCTTTACAATCTGTGCAGGAGGATCCTTTACAAAAAGGTCGACAGACCGTTTCTCCCGCGCCGCGTCACGTCGCCGAAAGGGTATCCCGCCTCAATCAGGCCCTCCCGCGCGGGAAGGTCGGGAGACCTTCCCCTACATTGTACGACGCTGCAAAACCCGTTGAACATGTCTTTTCCGTAAAATAATCTTTGATTGTGTAGCGATAAATCCGCGCGGTACAACTTGCCGTCAGCGGCACAACCCACCGGTGACGCATCCGATTAACGGCGAAGGAAACAACGTCGCCGAAAGGCTCTTCCGCCTCAATCAGGTGAACCCGCGCGGTACGACCTGCCGTCAGCGGCACAGCCAACCGGCGACGCACCCGACCCATGCCGAAGGAAACAACGCCGCCGAAAGGGTATCCCGCCTCAATCAGGCCATCCCGCGCGGGAAGGTCAGGAGACCTTCCCCTACATTGTACGACGCTGCAAAACCCGCTGAACAGGTATTTTCCGTAAAACAATTCTTTGATTGTGTAGGGACAGGCCTCCCGGCCTGTCCGCGTGGTACAACCTATCGTCAGCGGCACGACCTACCGGCGACGCACCCGACCCATGCCGAAGGAAACAACGTCGCCGAAAGGGTATCCCGCCTCAATCAGGCCATCCCGCGCGGGAAGGTCGGGAGACCTTCCCCTACATTGTACGACGCTGCAAAACCCGTTGAACAGGTCTTTTCCGTAAAACAATTCTTTGATTGTGTAGCGATAAATCCGCGCGGTACAACCTGCCGTCAGCGGCACGACCTACCGGCGACGTTATGTCTCACGGGAGAACCCGCCCGCGTCGCCGAAAGGTTCTCCCGCCTCGATGATGCCGCCCCGCGGGGAGGCCTCTTTCGGGAGGCTTTTTTTTGTTGAATCGGGAGCGGGTTTTTGATATGATATAGGGAGAATGAAAAAAAATGCGGGTTCCGGTCTTTTTTTGAGAAAAAAAGCGGCCCGCGGCGGAAAATTTCAACGCAAAGGAGTGAAAAAAGATGGCTTTCAGGTGCAACAACTGTAACGGCAGCGTCGTCTTCGACATCGCCAGCCAGCGGCTGAAATGCGAGAACTGCGGCTGCCAGTTCGACCCGGCGACATACCGCGTCCGCGACGAAAGCGCCGGCAGCGGCGAAGCGGCCCCGGCGGTGTTCGAGTGCGGCGGCTGCGGCGCGGAGCTGGAAGCGCCGGCAAACGAACCGCCGGCGGCCTGTCCCTACTGCGGCGGCGACGAAATGACCCGGCAGGATCGGGAAACACCGGTGCCGCTGACGCTGTTTGAGTGCCAGAACTGCGGCGCCGCCCTGGAATCGACGGAAGACTCGATGATCGGCGTCTGCCCCTACTGCGGCGGCCAGAGCATGCTGAAAACGGGGACGGAACAAAGCGGCGGCGTCGAGCGGCTCATTCCCTTCCAGGTCACAAAGGAAAAATGCGCCGAGGTTTACGGCGGCTTCGCCAAGAACGTCCGTTATCTGCCAAAAGAGCTGAAAGACCCGGCCTATCTCCAGAACTTCACCGGGATCTACATGCCCTTTTTCGAGTACGACGTCGAGTTCGGCCGGTCCCACATTTCCGGCACGAAAACGGTGGAGTCCAACTCCAAATACGACGTCGTCAACACCTATCAGATCGACGCCGCCATGGACGGGGAATGCCGCGGCGTTCCCTACGACGCCAGCAAATACCTGGACGACGAGATCTCCGACCGGCTGCTGCCCTTCCGGACCGAAAAGGCGGTGCCCTATCACCCGGCGTATCTCTCCGGGTTCTACGCCGACACGGCCACGGTAGACCCGAAGATCTACTATGAAGACGCCGCCGCCGACGCCTCGGCGGACGTCGTCGCCGAAGTGGCCAAAAACGTGAGCCAGGAGCATAACATCACCGTGGACCGATCCTCCGCCCATGTGGACGCCACCGCCAAGGGGCATCACTCGGTGCTGTTCCCGATGTGGTTCCTGACCTGGCGGCGGGGAGACCGCGTCGCTTACGCCGTCGTCAACGGCGAGTCCGGGAAGATCGTCTCCGACCTGCCGGTGGACACGAAATCGTTCCTCCTCGGCTGCGGCGTCATCTCCGTGATCCTCTTCCTCCTGCTGGAGCTGTTTTTCCAGCCGACGCCGACCCTCACTTCCATGCTGGGCCTGGCCGGGGCGCTGGTCATGGCCCTCGCCGTCCGCTCCGGCGCGAAAAAGCTCTATGAAAAGCACACCCACGCCAACGACAAAGGCTGGAACGGCGGCAACGCCGGGACGAAGCGGAAAACGGACAAAAAGCCCGGCAAATTCACGGTCGTCATCATCACGATGCTCGTCCTCTTTGTCTCCTTCATCGTTTCCGCCGGCACCTCCGTCGCCACCGTCGCCTTCGGCGTCGGCGTCGTCGCTCTCCTCGTTGTCGTCGTGTCGCTGCTGACCATGACCAAATGGCGGGAAGCCGACGGCGTCGGCGAGGCCATCCTCTCCATGTTCGTCATTCTCCTGGCGGTGCTGCTGAACCTGGCCATCGTCGTGATCTCCCCGGTGAACGACGGCTGGTACTACCTGGGCGACGCCGTTTCCATCGTCGGTCTGCTGCTGGCTTCCGCCGGGATGCTCCGCACCTTTAACAAGAGCACCACCCGGCCGCTGCCCAAGCTCTTCGGCAGAGAGGAGGTGCGCTGATATGAAACGGATCCTCACCCTTTCGCTCCTCGTCCTCGTCTGTCTCGCGGCGTTCTCCGCCGCGGCCTTCGGCGCGGATCCCCTCGTCATCGACGACCAGGCGAACCTGCTGACGGAAAGCGAGCGCCAGGCTCTGGCGGAAAAATACGCCGGTATCGCCGACTATATGGACGCCGCCTTTGTCACCACGGAAAATCCCGGCGGTTCCGCCTCGGCCTACGCCGAGTCCTACGTGAACACCCGGTTCGGTTCCGATCCCGCCGTGGTCTTCCTCATCGATATGTATAACCGGGAGCTCTATATCTACGCCAACCGCGCCGGTCTCAAAACGATCTCCCGGGCCGACGCCAGGGCGATTACGGACAACACCTATAAATACGCCTCCGACGGCGATTACTTCGCCTGCGCCGACGGCGTTTTCGAGCAGATCTACGGCCGCTGCCAGGGGCAGCGCCTGGCGCGCCCGGTCAAGCACATCACCAACGCCATGATCGCCGTGCTCTTCGGCATTCTGCTCAACTACATCATCACCGTTTTCTCCCGCGGCGGCAAAAAGGGGAAACGGGTCACCGGCACCACCCCGGCGGGGACGGCCGGTTCCGCGGCGCTGCCGCTGATCACCATCGCCGCGCCGATCTTCCTTTCCTCCGTGAAGCACTATAAGAGTGATTCAAGCAGCTCCGGAGGCGGCGGAGGCGGCGGCGGAGGCGGCGGAGGCGGCGGAGGCGGCCACAGCTTCTGAGCGCCAAAGCCCCGTCCGCGCGATCAAACAAAACAGACGATCCATCCCCGAAATCGGTCGGGGACGGATCGTCTTTCTTTCGCCCGTCGGAAAAGCGTCAGACCGAATCAATAAAAGAACCCGATGATGATTCTCACCGGGCGTCAGAGTGCCGAAAAAGCTGAACCGCGGCAAAATCGCCCTTCTCCGGCGAATCACATACCTTCTGTGTCGCGAATCGTCGGAGCCGGGCGAGTCTCACCGCGTGTTTTTTTAAAAAAAGGTTCAATACAGCGCCTCAAATTCGCTGAAACGCCAGGCACCGCCGGACTTCGCCAGCCGATAGGTGACTTTTTGGGTGCCGCTGACCTGTTCGGTCTCAAAGTCGATGTTCTCCACGGTCACGGTGTAGACGGCGCCGCTGTCCGTCACGTCGGAGAGCTCCGTCGAAAGGATCTTCCCCCGGGTGATGTCGGCTCCCCGGTCGGCGGCGCGCTCATAGAGAACGCCGTCCTTCTCGGCGTACCTGCCGTTGTTCAGCAGCTCCGCGGCGAGGTCGGCGGTAAAGACTTCCTCCGCTTTGGCGCGGAGCTCGGCGGGGGACGACGCGGAAGCGTCGCTGACCTTTTCGTAGCCGTCAAGGCCGTCGATCTCCGCGGTGACGGTGGGATCGGTGGCGAGGGGGTTCAGGTCAAAGAGGTCGTAGACGGCGCGGGCCTTCTCAAAGAGGGCGTCGGCGTCGCTGAGGCTGAGGGCCGCGTCGCTTTCGGCGGCGGGCGTTTCGACGCTCCCGCTTTCTTCCGGCGCCGTTTCCACGGCGGGGACGGGCTCGGCGGTGTCGGCGGTGTCCCCGGCCGGTTCGCTGCCGCAGGCGCAGAACGCCAGCAGCAAGGAGCCGGCGAACATCAGGGATAACAGTTTTTTCATATCGTATACCTCCGTTGTTTTCATGATTCGCTGTTTTCTCCATTATATCGGCGCCCGCGGCGAATGTCAACCGCCGCGCCGTTCGCCGCCGCCGTTCCGCCGCCGCCGGGAACCTCCGAAAACCCCTGTTTTGCGTTGCATTCGCCGCTGAATCATGGTATAATTTACAGATACGGATCCCATGAAAAAATCATTTTTTGTGAATCGATCCAACGTCAGGAGGACATAATGGATCATATCAGGAAAGAACCTTCCGCCGAAGCCGCGGAAGCGAGAGAATCGAAAAATTTCATTGAGCGCGCCATCGACGAGGATTTGAAAGACGGCGTCTTTGAGACGGTGCAGACCCGGTTTCCGCCGGAGCCCAACGGCTATCTGCACCTGGGCCACGCCAAGGCCATCTGCGTCGATTTCGGCGTCGCCGAAAAGTATAACGGCGTCTGCAACCTGCGCTTTGACGACACCAACCCCGGCAGGGAGGACGTGGAGTACGTCGATTCCATCAAGGAAGACATCGCCTGGCTGGGCTTTCGCTGGCACAACGTGTTCTACGCCTCGGATTACTTCCCCCGCCTCTACGAGCTGGCGGAAGAGCTGATCCGCCGGGGCAAAGCCTACGTCTGCGACCTCAGCGGCGAGGAAGTCCGCGCCCTTCGCGGCACGCTGAAGGAACCGGGGCGGGAAAGCCCCTTTCGGAACCGGTCCGTTGAGGAAAACCTCGACCTCTTCCGCCGGATGAGGGCCGGGGAGTTCCCCGACGGCGCCAAGACCCTCCGGGCCAAAATCGACATGGCCTCCCCCAACCTGAACATGCGGGACCCGGTGATCTACCGCATCCAGCGGGCCACCCATCACCGCACCGGCGACGAATGGTGCATCTACCCGATGTACGACTTTGCCCATCCGCTCTCCGACTCGGTGGAGGGCGTGACCTTTTCCCTCTGCACCATGGAGTTCGAGGCCCATCGCCCCCTCTACGAGTGGTTTTTGGAAGCCCTTGATATGCCGGTGCGCAGCCGTCAGATCGAGTTCGCCCGGCTCAACGTCAATTACAGCGTCATGTCCAAGCGGAAGCTGAAACAGCTCGTCGATGACGGCGTCGTCGACGGCTGGGACGACCCCCGGATGCCCACCCTCTCGGGGATGCGCCGCCGGGGCTATCCCGCCAAGGCCATCCGCGATTTCTGCGAGAGCGTCGGCGTGGCCAAGGCCAACAGCGTCGTCGATATGGCGCAGCTGGAATTCTTTGTCCGCGACCATCTCAACTACACCGCCGCCCGGCGCATGGCCGTCCTCGACCCCCTGCGGGTGGTGCTGACCAACTATCCCGACGATCTCACCGAGACCTTTGAGGTCGTCAACAACCCCGAGAACGAAGCGGAGGGCACCCGCCCTGTGTCCTTCGGCAAAGTCGTCTACATCGAACGCGGCGACTTTATGGAAGACCCCCCGAAAAAATTCCACCGCCTCTCCCCGGGGAAGGAGATCCGTCTCCAGAACGCCTACTATATCAAATGCGAGGAAGTCGTGAAGGACGAAAACGGCGGCATCGTCGAGGTGCGCTGCACCTACGACCCGGAAAGCCGCGGCGGCTGGGCCAAGGACGGCCGCAAGGTCAAGGGCACCTGCCACTGGGTGGCGGAACACGCCGCCGTCGACGGCGAGATCCGCCTCTACGACCGCCTCTTTGCCGATGAAGACCCCGAGGAAGGCGCCTTCACCGACCATCTGAACCCCGATTCCCTGCGGATCGTCAAAGGCGCCAAGCTCGAGGCCGCCCTCGGCGACGTCCCCGCCGGGGAGCGCTTCCAGTTCCTGCGCAGCGGCTATTTCGTCGCCGACGGCAAAAACGAAGCGGGCATGCCCGTCTTCAGCCGCATCGTGACGATGAAAGACAGCTTTAAGAAAGGAAAGTGACAGAGCCATATGGATAAAATGAAACGCGGCGTGGAGCAGGTGCTCTACACCTGCATGAAGACGAGCGTCGATGAGGAGCTGCTCATCGTCACCGACTCCGAGACCGTTTCCCTCGGCGACCTCTTTTACGACGTCGCCATCAGCGGCGGTCTTCGGGCCGAGTCCCTGACCTATCCCCAGCTGGCCATGGACGGCATGGAGCCGCCGGAGAACGTCGCCGACGCCCTCCTCGACTGCGACGTCGCCATTCTCATCACCTCCCGCTCCCTGACCCACACCCGGGCCCGCCAGGCCGCCACGGCCAACGGCGCCCGCATCGCCTCGCTGCCGGGGTTCACCGCCTCGATGCTGGAAGCACCGATGATGGTGGACTACGAGGAAATGACGGCGCTGAGCCAAAAAATGGCCGCCGCCCTGACCGAAGCCGATGAGGCGCGGATCGTCACCGCCGCCGGCACCGACCTGACGCTGTCGTTAAAGGGCCGCGCCGGTGAGGACGACTGCGGCATCTACGACGTTCCCGGCGCTTTCGGCAATCTCCCCGCCGGCGAGGCCTACATCGCCCCGCTGGAAGGCACCGCCGAGGGAACCCTCGTCTACGACGGCTCCATGAGCGGCGTCGGCCTGCTGAAGGAGCCGATCAAAATCGACGTCCGCGGCGGCGAGGCGCTGAAGATCCGCGGCGGAACAGAGGCCGACCGCCTCAACGAACTCGTCGAACGGGCGGGCCGCCCCGGCCGCAACATCGCCGAGCTGGGCATCGGCACCAACAAAGGCGCCCGGGTCAGCGGAAGCGTCCTCGAGGACGAAAAGGTCTTCGGCACCGTCCACGTCGCCCTCGGCGACAACGCCAATTTCGGCGGCAAAGTGGAAGCCCCCTGTCACCTCGACGGCATCCTGCTCCGCCCCGATCTCTACCTCAACGGCGAACGGGTCATCCGCGGCGGCAAATGGACGCTCTGATATACAGTTTATACGCATTTTTATGAATACAGAAGGGGAGGGAAGACGACATGGCCAAAGACAGTTCCTTTGACATCGTTTCCGAAGTCGATCTCCAGGAAGTCTCCAACGCCGTGAACCAGGCGCGGAAAGAGGTCTCCCAGCGCTATGACTTTAAAGGCAGCAAGACCGCCATCGACCTCGACGGCGATACCATCAAAATCACCACCGAGGACGATTTCCGCCTCAACAGCGTCGTCGATATCTTAAAAACGCGGCTGATCTCCAGAAAAGTGGCCATCCGCAACCTGCGGTACGGCAAGGTGGAGGACGCCGCCGGCGGTATGGTGCGTCAGGTGGTCACCATCCGCCAGGGCATCGCCGCCGACAAGGCCAAAGCCATCGTCAAGGACATCAAAGGCGCCAAGCTCAAAGTCCAGGCCGCCATCCAGGGCGACCGCGTCCGCGTCTCCGGCAAGAACAAGGACGACCTGCAAAAGGTCATCGCCCTGTTAAGGGAGAACGATTACGATCTGGAGCTCCAGTTCGTCAACTACCGCTGAACCGCGGCGTATTTAAAAAAAAGAAGAACGGCGCGAGAGCGCGGAAAAAGCGCCAAAATGGCGGGGACCGCCGCGTTTTGGCCCTGCCGCGCTCCGACATGGCGGAAAAATGTTTTCCGCCATGTGTTTCTTTGCGGTTTTTTGGAAGAAAACAAAAAATAGTACTTGAATATATATAAATTTTGTTGTATAATGCTCACAAGAACAACGGGGAGGTTTCAGTCTATGATCAACGTTACCATCATCGGCGCGTCGGGCTACGCCGGCGCGGAACTCGTCCGCTTACTCGCCAACCACGGGAAATGCCGCGTCGTCCACCTCGTGGCCAAGGGCAGCGGCGGCCGACGCTTTGAGGAGATCTATCCCGCCCTCGGCTATCTCTCCGCCCTTCGCGGCATGGTCGTTGAGGACGTCGACGGGGATTTCTCCCCCCAAACCGCCGCCGCCGTTGACGACGCCGACGTCGTCTTTCTGGCGCTGCCCCACGGCGCTTCGGTGCCCTTCGTCCGCGCCTGCCTCGCGAAGGGCAAGCGCGTCATCGACCTCGGCGCCGATTTCCGCTTCCGGGACGTCGCCGTTTACGAGCGCTGGTACGGCAAACACGACTATCCGGAGCTCTGCGCCGAGACCGTCTACGGCCTCGTCGAGGCGCACCGGGAACAGATCCCCGGCCAAAAGCTCATCGCCAACCCCGGCTGCTACGTCACCGGCGCGACTTTGGCCATGCTCCCCCTGGTGAAGGCCGGTCTCGTCGATCTTAACACGCTGATCTTCGACAGCAAGAGCGGCGTTTCCGGCGCGGGCCGCGGCTTAAAGGAGGGCTCCCTCTACGGCGAGTGCTCCGAAAGCATCAAGGCCTACGGCGTGGCCTCCCACCGCCACACGCCGGAAATCGAGCAGAACCTCAGCGAGGCGGCGGGGAGGCCCGTCACCGTCAGCTTCACGCCGCACTTAACGCCGATGAACCGCGGCATCCTGACGACGGCCTACGCCGCCCTGAACGAAGCGGGGCAAAAGGCCGATCTCGCCGCCGTCTTCGCCGAATGCTACGGCGGCGAGCGCTTCATCCGCCTGCTCCCCGAAGGCAAAATGCCGGAGACCAAGTGGATCCAGGGGACGAACTATGTCGTCATCGGCTTCACCGTCGACCGCCGCGTCAACCGGGTCATCGTCTGTTCCGTCCTCGATAACCTGGTCAAAGGCGCCGCCGGCCAGGCCGTGCAGAATATGAACCTGATGTTCGGCTTCCCCGAGGAAGAGGGGTTGGAGCTGATGCCCCTGTTCCCCTGAGAACGAGAAAAAAATACCGTAAATATAGGAGGTACAACCTATGGCCGCGAAATTTGAAAACGCCGTCACCGCCGCCGCGGGGTTCCGCGCCGCCGGTGTCCACGTCGGCGTGAAAACATCGAACAAGGAAAAACGGGACATCGCCCTGATCTGCTCCGACCGGCCCTGCGCCGCCGCCGGGGTCTTCACGACGAACCGGGTCAAGGCCGCCCCGGTCCTCTATGATATGGAAGTCGTCAAGACCGGCAAGGCCCGGGCCATCGTCGCCAATTCCGGCAACGCCAACGCCTGCACCGGTCAGCGGGGCAAAGAGGACGCCGCCGCCATGGCCGCCGCCGCCGCCGCGGCGCTGGGCCTGGATCAAGAGGACGTTCTCGTCTGCTCCACCGGCGTCATCGGCCAGTTCATGCCGATGGATCGGGTCAAAGCGGGGATCGCCGCCGCCGCCGGGGCCCTCAGCGAGACCGGCGGCCGCGACGCCGCCGAAGCCATTCTCACCACCGACGTCCACCGCAAGGAAATGGCCAAGACCGTCGACCTCGGCGGCATCGACGTCCACATCGGCGGCATGGCCAAGGGCAGCGGCATGATCTGCCCGCACATGGCGACGATGCTCTGCTTCCTCACCACCGACGCCGTCATCGCCGCGGATACGCTGCGAAAAGCGCTGAACGAAGCGGTCTCCCGGACGTTCAACCAGATCTCTGTCGACGGCGACATGAGCACCAACGACACCGTGCTGATCCTGGCCAACGGCGCCGCCGGCAACGCCGAGATCACCGAGGGCGGCGCCGCCTACGACGCTTTCCTCGCCGCGCTGAAAGATATCTGCCTCTACCTTGCCAAAAAAATCGCCAGAGACGGCGAAGGCGCCACCCACCTGCTGGAAGCCAGCGTCATCAACGCCAAGACCGAAGCGGACGCTTTGAGCGTGGCGAAATCCGTGGTCTCCTCGGATCTCGTCAAGGCGGCGATCTTCGGCAAGGACGCCAACTGGGGGCGGATCATCTGCTCCGTGGGCTACGCCGGCGTCGACCTCGACCCGACCAAGGTCGATATCTCCCTGGAAAGCTACAAAGGCACGGTCACCGTGGCCAAAGACGGCTGCGGCCTCGCCTTTGACGAAGGCCTCGCCGAGGAGATCCTCTCCGAGGAGAACGTCACCGCCGTCATCGACCTCAAGGCCGGCTCCGCCGCGGGGAAGGCCTGGGGCTGCGACCTGACCTACGATTACGTTAAAATCAACGCCGACTACCGGACCTGAGAAGAGGCGATCATCCCATGACAGAAATCGACAAAAACCTGGAAAAGGCGCAGATCTTCATCGAGTGCCTGCCCTACGTGCAGAAATTCTACGGCAAGACCATCGTCGTGAAGTACGGCGGCAACGCCATGATCAACGAGGAGCTGAAGGAGGCCGTCTTCCGCGACCTGATTTTGATGAACCTCGTCGGCATCCGCGTCGTCCTCGTCCACGGCGGCGGCCCCGACATCGAGGACTACCTCGGCCGCCTCGACATCAAGAGCGACTTCCGCGGCGGTCTCCGCGTCACCGACGAAGCGGTGATGGAAACCGTCTCCATGGTGCTGGTGGGCAAGGTCAACCAGCACACCGTCTCCGAGATCAACCGCCTCGGCGGCAAGGCCGTCGGCCTCTCCGGCAAGGACGGCGCGATGCTCCGCTGCGTGAAAAAGTACGCTAGGATCCGCGACAACGACGGCAGCGTCCGCAGCGTCGACATCGGCATGGTCGGCGAGGTGGAGACCGTCGACTGCACCCTCATCCACAACCTGCTCAGCGAAATGTACATCCCCGTCATCGCCCCCATCGGCACCGACGGCGAGGGCAACACCTATAATGTCAACGCCGACTACGCCGCCGGGAAGATCGCCGCGGCCCTCGGCGCCATGAAGCTCTTCCTCCTCACCGACGTGGAAGGGCTCTACCGCGATTTCAGCGACAAATCATCGCTGATCTCCCACCTCACCACCGACGACGTCGCCGGTCTCGTCCAGGAGGGCGCCATCAAAAAGGGAATGATCCCCAAACTGGAAAGCTGCGTCCAGGCCATTTACGGCGGCGTCGAGAACGTCCATATCATCGACGGCCGCGTTCCCCACAGCCTGCTGCTGGAGCTCTTCACCGACAGCGGCATCGGCACGATGCTGACGAAAGGAGAATCCCATGACAATCCCGCGTAATTCCGAATTGCTGATGAACACCTACGGCCGCTTCCCCCTGACCGTCGTCAGGGGCGAGGGCGTCCGTGTCTTCGACGAAACGGGCCGCGCCTATCTCGATTTCGGCAGCGGCATTTCCGTGAACAACCTGGGCCACTGCCATCCCGCCGTCGCCGCCGCCATTCAGGAACAGGCCGCCAGGCTCTGCCACTGCTCCAATCTCTATTGGAGCGAGCCCCAGCTCACCACCGCCGCCTATCTGACAAAATACAGCGGCATGGACCGGGTCTTTTTCTGCAACAGCGGCGCCGAGGCCAACGAAGGCGCCATCAAGCTGGCCCGGAAATACGCCCACGACAAGGGCGGGAGCGGCCGCTTTGAGATTGTGACGATGAAAAAATCCTTCCACGGCCGCACCCTGGCGACGCTGACCGCCACCGGCCAGGACAAGGTAAAGACCGGCTTCGCGCCGCTCCCCGAGGGCTTCGTCTACGCCCCCTTCAACGACATCGAGGGCTTAAAGAGCGTAATCTCCGACAAGACCTGCGCCGTGATGCTGGAACCGATCCAGGGCGAGGGCGGCATCATCCCCGCCGACGAGTCGTTCCTCAAAGACGTCAAAGCGCTCTGCGACGAAAAGGGGCTGCTGCTGATCTTCGACGAGATCCAGTGCGGCCTCGGCCGGACGGGCACGATGTTCGCCTTTGAGCGGTACGGCGTTAAGCCCCACATCGTCACCAACGCCAAATCCCTCGGCGGCGGTCTGCCCTTCGGCGCCTTTTCCGCCGTGGAGGAAGTCGCCTCCGTGTTCGGCCCCGGCAGCCACGGCTCCACCTTCGGCGGCAATCCCGTCGCCGCCGCCGCGGCCAACGCTTATTTTAAGACGATGGAGGAAGAAAACATCCTGGAAAACGTCGTTTCCGCCGGGAAATATCTCACCGAAAAGCTGCTGGCGCTGAAAGAAGCGTTCCCCGACGTCATCCGCGACGTCCGCGGCCGCGGCCTGATGCTCGGCGCCGAAGTCGCCGGCGGCGCCGCTCCCATCGTCGCCGCCTGTCTGGAACGGGGGCTGATCATCCTCAACGCCGGCCCCGACGTCCTGCGTTTCCTGCCGCCGTACATCATCACGGCGGAGCAGATCGATGAGGCCGCGGAAATTTTGAAAAAAGCGTTGATTTCCGTGACGGAATAATTTACATCCAAGGAAATCTGTGGTATAATAAAGTGCTCTTATAAGGAGGAAAAAAAGAACTATGGCGGAAAAAGTAATCTTAGCGTATTCCGGCGGTCTCGATACCACCGCGATCATCCCCTGGCTGAAAGAAACGTATCAGTATGACGTCGTCTGCGTCTGCATCGACGTGGGGCAGGAAAGCGAA
>CADBQN010000008.1 GCA_902796855.1 uncultured Bacillota bacterium
CTGACCTTCCCGCGCGGGAGTGCGTTGGTTCGGAGGGAAACCTTTCGGCGACGCGGGCGGGTTCTCTTGCGAGATATAACGTCGCCGATAGGTCGTGCCGCTAACGGCAGGTTGTACCGCACGGATTTATCCCTACGCAATCAAAGCTTTGTTTTACGGGAAAGACTTGTTCAACGGGTTTTGTAACGTCGTACAAAAAAAGACCGCGCCGAAAAGGCGCGGTCTCAGAAGCGTTTATTTAAAGGACTTATTCGGCTTCCTCGGCGGGAGCGGCTTCGCCGCCTTCCACGACGAGGCTTTCTTCGTATTCGGTGCCGTAGGTGTCAACGAGAGTCGCTTCGTAGTCAGCGTGGAAGAAGTTTTCGGCGCCGAGGGCGACGATTTCCTCATTGATCCAGTCGAGGAGCGTGGTGTTGCCCTTGGAGACGGCGGGAGCGATGGTGTCCTGGCTGCCCAGGGTGGCGATGCCCACGGTGTAGCCGGGGTTCTGGAGGGCGAAGGCGATGACTTCGGTGTTATCGTTGGCCCAGCAGACGCCGTTGCCGTTTTCCAGGGCGCTCTTGGCGTTGGCGTAGGTGTCGTACTTCTGCAGCGTCAGATCGGGATTGTTTTCTTCCAGATACGTTTCGGCGGTGGTGCCGGAGATGACGATAACGGCGTCGTCGGCGGTGAGATCATCGAGGCTTTCGATGACCCGGCTGTCCGGGGAGACCACGCCGAGGGCGACGTTCATGTAAGGCAGGGCGAAATCGACTTTTTCCGCCCGGTCCTCGGTGACGGTGAAGTTGGCCAGGACGATATCGACCTTGCCGGTTTCCAGATATTCCACGCGGTTGGCGGCTTCGGTGGAGACATAGTTGATGTCCACGCCGAGGTCTTCGCCGATGCGTTCGGCAAAGTAGACGTCGTAGCCCTGATACTCGCCGTTTTCATCGACATAGCCGAAGGGGTTTTTGTCGGAGAAAACGCCGATGTTGATGACGCCGGATTCCTGAATTTCGTCTAAGGTGCGGTAGACGGTGCCGTCGTCGCCGGAGGCGGCGCTGTCGGAACCGCCGCAGGCCGCGAAGGAAAGGCAGAGAGCGCCGGCCAGGATTAAAGCAGCGAGTGTCTTGATCTTTTTCATTTGATATTCCTCCTGAATTTAAGGCGTCGCGGGACGCGCTTTCACTGATTTGAACTCAAAGGTCTCCAGGAACCGCTTGGCCCGCTCCGTTTCGGGGGCGGTGAAGAACCGCTCCGGCGGGGCTTCCTCGACGATATCGCCGCCGTCCAAAAAGAGGACGCGGTCGGCGATGGCCCTGGCGAACCGCATTTCGTGGGTGACAATGATCATCGTTTTGCCCGTCGCCGCCAGGTTCAGCATGACGTCTAAGACCTCCCGCACCATTTCCGGGTCGAGGGCCGCGGTGACTTCGTCAAAGAGAAGCAGCTCCGGGTGGACGCAGAGGGCGCGGACGATGGCGACGCGCTGTTTTTGGCCGCCGGAAAGCTCCCTCGGGTAACTCTGGGCTTTGTCCTTGAGTCCGACCCGTTCCAAAAGCGCCATGGCCTCCGCTTCCACTTCGGCCTTTTTGCGCTTCTGCGCCTTCATCGGCGCCAAGGTGATGTTCTTCAGCACCGTGAGATGAGGGAAGAGATCGTAGCTCTGGAAGACCATGCCGATCTTCTGCCGCAGTTCGATGAGGTTCTTCCCCCCGGGGTTGACGACGTCGTTTTCCAAAAGGACTTCGCCGCCTTCGATGGGCTCAAGGGCGTTGATACATCGGAGCAGCGTGCTCTTGCCGCAGCCGCTGGGGCCGATGACCACGATGACTTCGCCCCGCTCCACCTGAAAGCTGATGTCTTTTAGAACGGTGTTCGAACCGAAACGCTTTGTCAGGCCGCGCACCGTCAGCAGATGTTCCGCCAACTGCCCTCACCTCCACTTCTTTTCAAGATATCCCGCCAGCATACTAATGGGCCAGCAGGCGATAAAATACAGAACCAATACGGCGAGATACACGCCGAAAGCCGCGTTCGGCGACACCATGCGGTTCGCCTCGATGATCTGCTGGGCAACTTTCAGCACCTCGACGACGCCGATCATCAAAATCAGGCTCGTCGTTTTGATCATGCGCGTCACCAAGTTGATGGACAGCGGAATCAGCTGCCGCACCGCCTGGGGCACCACGATGAAAAAATAGATCTGGCGGCCGCTGAGGCCCAGCGCCTCGCCGCTCTCATACTGGTGTTTCGGGATGGAGATCAGCGCCCCGCGGACGAGGTCGCTCATTTCCGCCGTGCCCCAGAGGATGAAGACGATGATCGCCGCCAGCTCCCCGGAGAGATCCCAGCCGAAAATGCGGGTGGTGCCGAAGAAGAAAATGAACAGCAGCACCAGCTGGGGCATGATGCGGATGATCTCCAGATAGACCCGGAGGATCGCCTTGACGACGCGGTTCTTCCCCGCCATCAGGATCCCCAGCAAAATCCCAAGGGGGATGCTGACCCCGACGGCGATGAGGCTGATCTTTAAAGCGACGCCGAGACCGCCCAAAAGGCGGACCATGTTTTGTCCCTTGAACAGGACTTCAAGACCCAAATCCGGCATGGCGCACCCTCCTTTCGAGAAGGCTCCCCAAAACGGAAACGGGCAGCAGAATGATCAGATAGAAGACAACGAGGAGGAACAGCGCCTCGATGGTGTTGTAGTGCAGGCCGATGAGGTCCTTGGCCGTGAACATCAGGTCCATCAGGCTGATGGCGCTGAAGACGCTCGTTTCTTTCAGCAGGAAAATGACGTTGGCCACGAACCCCGGCACGCTGATGGAGACCGCCTGGGGCAGGATGACGTGGAACATCGTCTTTAAGGGGCTGAGGCCGAGGCTGTAGGCGCTTTCCTTCTGGATCGGCGGGATCGCCTCGAGACCGCTGCGGAAGACCTCCGCCATGTAGCTGCCGCCCAAAAAGGCCAGGCCGGCGACGCCGCAGGACTCGGCGTTGGTGGAAATGCCGATCTTGGGCAGGGCGTAGTAGATGAAAAAGAGCTGGATCAGCAGAGGCGTGTTGCGGCTGATCTCGATGTAGACGGCAATGATCCGCCTCAGCACCGGTATTTTATGATATTGGATCAGGGCGCAGAACAGGCCGATGACGATGGCCAGGACGATGCCGAAATAACCGATCTTTACGGTGAGCACCGCGGCCTTTTGATACAGCGGCAGATACTGCGTCAAAACTTCCGTGTTCAGATCCATTCCTCCAGTCTGGGCGAAAGGGACGGCGGCGCCGCCGCTTTCGATGGTACTATCTTACACCAACACACCAACCTTGTCAATAGGTAAGTTGGTAATTTCCCCGTTTTTTTCGCCGCGCCGGCGAAACGGGGGAAAAATAAGAAGGTTTACCGAAAAATTATATCACAAATTGCCGTTCTTTACAATTAAAAGATGACAAAGGGACAAAAAAAATCCCTTTTTTGCCGCGCACGCCCCTTTTCGTCCAAAGCTCCGCGGCGGACGGCGGCTCTCTCTATCCTATGCGGAACGAGGCAAAAACGGAAGCGGCGAAAAAGCCCTGTCCCGCGCGTAAAAAAAAGAACTTCCCGATTCAGAGAAGTTTTTTTGTCCGGAAAGAAGGTTCGCGTTCTGACAGGATTTTCCTCAAGGGGGTTCATTGTCCTCCGAGAGGGAAGGCCGGGGCCTTTTCCAAAGGGGAGTTCCCTCAATTAATCGTCGTCCTCCAAAAGAATACGCAGCATTCTTTCCGGGTTGGCCAGAAAATCTTTTGTTACCTGAAAATGCTCGGTATCCTGATACTTTATATGCTCGAGCCCCTGATCGGTAAAATGAATGATATCCGAATCCGGCAAGGTGATCAAAATAGGCGAATGGGTGGAGATAATGAACTGCGCGCCGCGTTTTGCCAACTCATAAATATCAGCCATCAGGCGCAGCATTCGCATCGGAGAGATCGCGGCCTCCGGTTCATCCATAAGAAAGAGACCGTCCGGAGAAAAGCGGTTTTCCACAAGAGCTAAAATACTCTCACCGTGCGACAGCTTGTGCAGGGATTTCCCGCCGTAGGACAGCAGCGCGTCGCTGTCCATTGAGTCCAGATAAGAAGCGGCGTTGTAGAAACTCTCTGCGCGCAGGAAATATCCGTCACCATGACGGCAAATTCCCCTCACCAAACGGGTGTGCTCGTGGAGCGTCGAATGAGAATCAGCTGTGAAAAAACGATAGTTTTTCGTTCCGCCTTCCGGATTAAAGCCCGCCGCCGTGGCTACAGCTTCAATCATCGTCGATTTTCCGACTCCATTCTCGCCAATAAAAAAAGTGATCGGTTCCGTAAGAATGATGCCGCCCTCTCGAATGACATGTTTCACGGCGGGGAGATCCGCGTAATATTCGGTTTTTGGGAGATTCTCGTCAAACCGGATTTCCCGGATATCTAAGGTACTGAAACCGTCTGTCATAGTAACCACCAATCATCATCCGCCGGTGCAGACGAGCCCTCGGCTCTGTCCGCCCGTGAGGGATCGTTTTACGCTTTCTTCAGCGGCGCGCCGCAGAAACAGTTCCGCAGAGGTGTTTGCTTTTCGGAATGTAATGAAAAACGCTCTGAAACAACCGGTTCTCGGCTAAAATCAGGGTATTTTTAAATAAAGGAAAAAGGCGGGCAATTTTTCTCAAAATTACCTGCCTTTTGTCTGGTGGAGATGAGGGGGATCGAACCCCTTACCTCTTGAATGCCATTCAAGCGCTCTCCCAAGTGAGCTACACCCCCAAGCGACTTTTATATTATACGGGACGGGACAGGAAATGTCAAGGGTTTTTTTTGAAAATATCGCTTTTTTCCCTCGTCCCGCGAAAACGGAACGACACAGGGCCGCCCTCCCCCGGCGGCGGGACAACGGAACGCGGCGTTTTTGGCGAAGCGGACGGGTTCCCCCGCGGGGATGTGCGTCGCCGGCGGGGTGTGCCGTTGATGATAGGTTGTACCGCGCGGGAAGGTCAGGAGACCTTCCCCTACATTATATGACGTCACATCTACCGTTAAACAGGCCTTTCCCGCAAAACAACCTTCGTTCAACGCCGGGATAAATCCCCGTGGTCCACAAACCTTCAACGGAGCAGCGTACAACGTCACAA
>CADBQN010000009.1 GCA_902796855.1 uncultured Bacillota bacterium
CTGCAACGGCTGCGATATCGAAGTGTTGGCTTGCCTCACTCCTATGTATGACGCCGAACGGTTTGGGATCATCAACACCGGGAACCCGAAACACGCGGATATCTTCCTCGTCACCGGTGGTGTGAACGAACAGAATAAAAACGTCGTAAAGCAGATCTATGATCAGATGCCCGAACCGAAGGTCGTCGTGGCCATCGGCATCTGCGCCTGCTCCGGCGGTATCTTTGAGGAATGCTACAACATCCTCGGCGGCGCCGATAAGGTCATCCCCGTGGACGTCTACGTCCCCGGCTGCGCCGCGAGACCCGAATCCATCATTGACGGGATCGTTCAGGGCCTCGGCGTCCTGGCCGAAAAGAGAGCCGCGATGGACAGCGCCCCCGCCGCGAAATCTGCAGAGTAACCGAAATTAGCAGGAGGTAAACAATGTATACAGATTTAAATCTTACATTCATTGAACCTGCCGAATTGGTGAACACGGCCCGTACTTTAAAGGCGGAAGGGTATCGCATGGTGCAGATCTGCGCGAACCGCATTCCCGACGCTTACGAGCTGACCTACAGCTTCGATAAGGATCATGAGCTCTATAACTACCGTGTTGTTCTCCCCGAGGACGATACCATTGAAAGCATCACCGATTCTTATTTCGCAGCTTTCGTTTATGAAAACGAAATGAAAGACCTTTTCGGTATTAAAATCAACCACATCGCTTTAGACTTCCAGGGGAACTTCTTCATTACCAATGAACCCACGCCCTGGAAAGGCAAAAAAGAAGAATAAGAAAGGAAGGTAGATTATGGCGAAACAAACTATTATTCCTTTCGGACCGCAGCATCCGGTTCTGCCGGAACCCATCCATCTGGACCTCGTCCTTGAGGATGAAACCGTTGTTCAGGCCATCCCCTCCATCGGCTTCGTTCACAGAGGTCTGGAAAAACTGGTGGAAAAAAAGGAATACACCGAATTGATGTATGTTACCGAAAGAATCTGCGGCATCTGCGCTTTCGGTCACAACTGGGGCTACTGCCACGCCGTCGAACTGCTGATGAAAGTGGAAGTCCCCGAAAGAGCGGAATATCTGAGAACGCTCTGGCATGAACTGAGCCGTGTCCACAGCCACCTGCTCTGGCTCGGTCTCCTCGCCGACGCTTTTGGCTTTGAAAGCCTCTTCCAGCACTGCTGGAGACTGAGAGAAAGCGTCCTTGACCTCTTTGAAAAGACCACCGGCGGCCGCGTCATCTTTTCCGTCAACAAGATCGGCGGCGTCCATCGCGACATCAGCCCCGAAGTCCTGGCGGAAATCGCTACCGTCATCACCGGTATGAAAAAAGAAGTCAGCGAACTGATCAACGTCTTTGTCAACGACGCTTCCGTTAAGAACCGCCTCGTCGGCGTCGGCGTCGTCACCAAGGAAGAAGCCGAAGATCTCTGCGCCGTCGGCCCCACGGCCCGTGGTTCCGGTGTCCGCACCGATATCCGCCTCACCGGCAACGGCGTTTACGACAAGCTCGATTTTGAACCCTGCATCGAAACGGCCGGCGACTGCTACGCCCGGACGATGGTCCGCTGCCGCGAAACGATCCAGTCCATGGATATGGTCATCAAGATCTGTGAAATCATCCCCGAAGGCGAAATTTCCGTCCCCGTGAAAGGAAAGCCCGAAGGCGAATTCATGGCCCGTCTGGAACAGCCCCGCGGTGAAGCGTTCTACTATGTCAAAGGGAACGGTACGAAGAATCTCGAACGCATGAGAATCAGAACGCCGACCAACATCAACATCCCCTTCCTCTGCAAATCGCTGGAAGGCTGCGAACTGGCTGATGTTCCGGTCAACGTGATTTGTATCGACCCCTGCATCAGCTGCACGGAAAGATAAGGAGGCGTAGACATGGCAACATTCAGAATCGGTAAAATGTTAATGAGAAGCCTGTTTGGCAAGCCGGCTACCCTCATGTATCCCGTAAAACCCGCGAAGGTCACCGACGCCACCCGCGGCCATATGACCATTGATATGGATAAGTGCATCTTCTGCAACCTCTGCGCGAAGAAATGCCCCACCAATGCCATTACCGTGGACCGCAACGCCAGAACCTGGAGCATCCAGCGGATGAAGTGCATCCAGTGCAACGCCTGCGCCGCCAACTGCAAAAAGGAAGCGCTCCAGATGGCCCCGACCTATACCGCGCCCAACACGGAAAAGGTCGTCGATACCTTCCAGGGACCTCCCAAAGAGGAAAAGCCCAAAGCCGCGAAAGCGGAAGCCCCCGCTCAGGCCGAAGCTCCCGCGCAGGCCGAAGCTCCCGCGCAGGCCGAAGCGTAAAGACCGCTCTGTGGTGTGATTGATGCATGAATATCCCATTACCCAGCAGATCATCAAGATCGCGGAGAACCACGCCCGCGAGGCCGGCGCCGAAAAGGTGAAGGCGGTGAATCTGGTCGTGGGTGATTACTCCGGCTTTATCGGAGACAGTATTCAGATGTATTTCGATATCATTTCCGAAGGGACCCTCTGCGAAGGGGCCGACGTCCGCGTGAAGCGGGTCAAGCCCAAACTGCGCTGCGAAAGCTGCGGCACCTATTTTGAACGGAAGCTCTTTTCCTTTGAGTGCCCGGCCTGCGGCGGCGAGGGACGGCCCACCGAGATCGGCAAGGAATTTTATATCGACAGCATAGAAGTGGAAAAATGAACCAACAGCGAGGGCGGGCACCGATCGTGCCTGCCCTCCTTCCCGTTTTTTGAGCACCGAAAGGCGCGCGTAAGCGCGCGAAAGGAGAGAACGCGATGCATGATGTGATGAAATTAGACGTGAAAGAGAACATCCACAGCGAAAATGACCATATCGCGGAACACGTGAAACAGCACCTTTCCGAAGACGGCATTTTGGTGGTGAACGTCATGGGCGCGCCCGGCGTCGGCAAAACGACGACGCTGAAAAACATCTTCCCCCATTTGAAAACAAAAAAACCCTACGTCATTGAGGGCGATATCGAAAGCGACATCGACACCGTCGATTTACGGAATATGGGATTTGATACCTATCAGATCAACACCTTCGGCGCCTGCCACCTGGACGCGCCGCTGATCCACGACGCCATTCATCATATGGATTTTGACCGGGAGGGCATCCTCTTTATCGAGAACATCGGCAACCTCGTCTGCCCGGCGGAATTTTCCATCGGCGAACACGTAAAAATGCTCATCAGCACTGTCACCGAAGGCAGTGATAAGCCTTATAAATATCCGCTGGCCTTTGAAAAGGCCGACCTGATCCTCATCAACAAGTGCGACCTGCTGCCCTACGTCGATTTCGACGAGGAATTCTTCGTCAAGGGCGTCCGGGCCCAGAACGAAGACGTGCCCATCTTTAAGGTCTCCGGCAGGACCGGCGAAGGCTTCGCCGACGTCGCCGCCTGGCTCGAGGCGAGAGACCTCGGCTGAACCGCGGCGCTTTTGGGAAGAACCGGGCGGTCTGAGCGCCCGGGAAACGGGAGAGGAACGAACATGACGGAAAAGATCACCATTTGGGGCATCGTCCAGGGCGTCGGCTTTCGGCCCTTCATCGCCAAGCTCGGCGACGAGATGGGCATGAAGGGCGTCGTCCGCAACGCCGGCGGCCTCGTCGATATCTGGGTCAGCGACAGCGAGGAACGCATTGACGCCTTTGTCAGAGCCATCCGGGAACGGAAACCGGAACCGGCGGAGATCGTCCACATCCGCAGGGAAAAGAAGGAGGAACGGGAGTTCCCCGATTTCGCCATCGCCCAAAGCGGCGACCTCGACGACGAGGCGCCGATGATCCCGGCGGATCTGGCGCTGTGCCCCGACTGCTTGAGCGACCTCCGCGACCCGGGAAACCCCCGTTTTCGCCATCCCTTTATCAGCTGCATGGCCTGCGGCCCCCGCTATACCATCATCGACCGCCTGCCCTACGACCGGGATAACACGGCGATGATCGACTTCCCGATGTGCGGCTTCTGCGCCGGGGAGTACGCCGACCGCGGCGACCGCCGCTTTCACGCCCAGACCATCTCCTGCCACCACTGCGGGCCTCAGCTGAAAGTATACGGCGGCGGTGAGGAAGGGGAAGACGCCGTGGCCAAGGCCGTTTCCCTGCTGAAAGACGGGAAGATCATCGCCGTGAAGGGCGTCGGCGGCTATAACTTTATCTGCTCCCCCTTCTGCCACGAGGCGGTGACGTCGCTGAGAGCCCTGAAAGGCCGGGAAGAAAAGCCCTTTGCCGTGATGTTCCGTGACGATCGCCAGGCGGAGGAATACGCCTTTGTCGGCGAGGAAGAGCGGGCGCTCCTCAACAGCTCCGCCCGGCCCATCGTCCTGCTGGAGACGAAAAAAGCGGCCTTCTCGCCGGAGGTGAACAAGACCAGCCGCTACACCGGCTGTTTCCTGCCCAGCATGGGGCTGCAGTACCTGCTGATCGAGGACTGCGGCCCGTTGATCGTCACCAGCGGCAACCTTTCGGACAGCCCGATGATCCGGGAGGACCGGAAGATGTTCCGCCTTTATGAGGAAAAGAAAGACCTCCTCGCCGCCGTTTTTTACCACGACCGCGATATCCGTCTCGTCGTCGATGATTCCGTCGTCCGCGTCGTGGACGGGCGGCCGCAGATGAACCGCCGCTCCAAGGGCTACGCCCCGGTGCCGCTGTACATCGCCGACGACGCCCCGGTGACGAAGGACGACCGGATTTTGGCCCTCGGCGGCCAGCTGAAAGCGGCCTTTACCCTGACGAAGGGGCATTTCGCCTACGTCAGCCAGTTCTTCGGAGACCTGGACAGTGAGGAGATCCGCGCCAATTACGTTGAAAACATCGAGGGCATGAAAGCCCTCTTTCATATAGAACCGAAGCTCCTCGTCACCGATATGCACCCCATCTATTTCACCTTCGATTTCGCGAAGCGGTACGGGGAGGAGCACGATATCCCGGTGATGCGGGTGCAGCACCACCACGCCCACGTCGCGTCGGTCATGGCGGAGCACCAGCTCACGGGTGATGTCATCGGCGTGGCCTTTGACGGCACCGGCTACGGCGACGACGGCACGATCTGGGGCGGGGAATTCCTGCTCTGCAGCGGCGGCAAATACGCCCGGGTCGGGCATCTCCAGGCCGTGCCGATGATCGGCGGCGACAGCTCCATGAAGGAAGGCTGGAAAACGGCGATGTGCTACATGGCCTCCCTCGGCGGCGAAGCGGAACGCTCGCCCTTGGCCCGAGACAGCCGCTACGCCATCGTCAAGGCCGGGCTCTACCACGGCATCAACGGCATCCGCAGCTCCAGCATGGGGCGGCTCTTTGACGCCGTTGCCGCGCTGCTGGGGATCTGCGACGAGAACCGCTATGAGGGCGAATGCGCCATTATGCTGGAAAACGCCGCGGCGAAGGCCGTTTCTTCCGGGATTTTGCCCCATCAGATGGTCTTTATGTACTGGAACGACGGCGGCGTCTGGCAGATTTCCGCCGCGCCGATCTTTCAGGCCATCGCCCGGGGGCTCCGGGACGGCGTTCCCGTTGAGGCCATGGCCCTCGGTTTCCACCACGCCGTCGGCGTCATGGTCGCCGCCGTCCTCGAGAAAATCACCGAGGAGACCGGCGTTAAGCAGGCAGCCTTGACGGGAGGCGTTTTTCAGAATAAAATATTGATGGAATATACTTTGGCCCTTTTGCGGGAAAAGGGCTACGACGTTTATTATAATGTTTCCGTCGGCCCCAACGACGGCGGCGTCTCTTTGGGCCAGGCCTACATCGGCATGGAATATCTGAAAGAGAGCCGGACAGAAAAGGAGAGCGAATCAAATGTGTGTAGCGATACCGGGCAAGATCACCGCCATTGACGGCGACACCGCCGCCGTCAGCTTCGGCGGCACCGAAATGAAGGTCAACGTCAGCATGGTCGATGCCGCCGTCGGCGACTACGTCCTCGTCCATGCCGGCTGCGCCATTGAGGTGATGACCGAGGACAAGGCCCAGGAACTGATCGATTTATTTAACGAATTGGAAGAGATTATATGAACACGGAAACCGTTGTTGAATACCTGAAACATTACGACGGCCCCGAAGTGAAACTGATGGAAGTCTGCGGCACCCATACCTCGGCGATCTTCAAGAGCGGCATCCGCAGCCTGATCTCGCCGAAGATCCGGCTGATCTCCGGCCCGGGCTGCCCCGTCTGCGTGACGCCCACGGCCTACATCGACCGCTGCATCGAGGCGGCGAAGACCGAGGGACACACCGTGTACGCCTTTGGCGACATGATGAAAGTCCCCGGCAGCGCGGGCAGTCTCAGCGTCGCCAAGGGCGAAGGCGCCAGGGTGGAGCTGATGATGTCGCCGCTGGACGCCGTGGCCGCGGCGGAAAAAGACCCCGGCCGGGTCTTCGACATCGCCGCCGTGGGCTTTGAGACGACGGTGCCCACCTACGCCGTGGCCCTGGCCGCGGCGGAAAAGAAGAGGCTCACGAACGTGCGCTTCATCACGGCGCTGAAACAGACCTTCCCGGCGGTGTCCTGGATCTGCGAGAACGAAGAGGGCATCGACGCCTTTATCTGCCCCGGTCACGTCAGCGTCATCACCGGCAGCGACGCCTTTTTGTCCTTTGCCGAGCGCTACCGCCGGCCCTTCGTCGTCGCCGGTTTTGAAGGGGAGCACATTTTGGCGGCGATCTACGAGATCGTGCGCCAGCTGGAAAAGGGCGAGGCCAAGGCGAAGAACCTCTACCCCAGCGCCGTGCGGCCCGGGGGCAACCCCAAGGCCAAGGCAATGATCGAGACCTATTTTGAGCCCGGCGAGGCCGTCTGGCGCGGCCTCGGGGCTATTCCCGCCTCGGGCTTTTATCTGAAAGAAGCGTACCGCCGCTTTGACGGCGGCAGTTTCGGCCTGGACAGCGATATGGAACTGCCCAAGGCCTGCCGCTGCGGCGACGTCATCGTCGGCCGCGTCAGCCCCGGCGAATGCCCGATGTTTGGCAAAGCCTGCACGCCGACGGACCCCTACGGCCCCTGCATGGTCTCGGCCGAGGGCAGCTGCGGCATCTGGTACAGAAATACGTTTTAAGGGAGAATCGCGCATGAAGATCACAATGGCTCACGGCAGCGGCGGGAAATCCTCCGCCGAGCTGATGAAAACGGTGTTCGGGACTTATTTTCACAACGAGATCTTAGAAAAGATGGAGGACGCCGCTGTCCTCGACATCAGCGGCCGCATTGCCTTTTCCACCGATTCCTTTGTCGTTACGCCGGTGGTGTTCCGCGGCGGCGACATCGGCAAACTGGCCGTCTGCGGCACCGTCAACGACCTGCTGATGATGGGGGCGCGCCCCCTTTACCTTACCTCCGCCTATATTTTGGAGGAGGGACTTGAAAGCGACCTGCTGGAAACGTGCGTCGCCTCGATGGCGGACACCGCCGCCAAGGCCGGCGTGAAGATCGTGGCCGGCGACACCAAAGTGGTGGAAGGCAGCGGCGGCCTGATGATCAACACCACCGGCATCGGCCTGATCCCCGAGGGGCGCGACATCAGCGCCGCCAACCTCCGGGAGGGCGACGCCGTCCTGGTCTCCGGCTGTCTCGGCGATCACCACGCCTGCGTCCTCAGCCACCGCATGGGGCTGGAGAACGACATTCAAAGCGACTGCGCGCCGCTGAACGACATCGTCGACGCCCTCTTTGAGAACGGCGTCCGCGTCCGGGCGATGCGGGACATCACCCGGGGCGGCCTCGGCACGATGCTCAATGAGCTGGCGAACACCTCCCGCCGCGGCATCGAGATCGAGGAAGAACGCCTCCCCGTCCGCGACGAGGTGCGGGGCTTTTGCGGCATCCTCGGCCTTGACCCCCTCTATATGGGCAACGAAGGCAAAATGCTGGCCGTGGTGGACGGGGCCGACGCCGAAAAGGCGCTGGCCGCGATGAAAGGGACGGAGCACGGCAAAGACGCCGTGATCCTCGGCACCGTCACCGCCGGCGGCGGCGTCGTGATGAAGACGCGCCTCGGCGGCAGACGCGTTGTGGATATGCTCTACGGAGAGGGGCTGCCCCGCATCTGCTGAGGGAGCATGCTCCGAAAGAGCCAATGAGGTGATGAAATGGCTAAGAAAATGCTGTTCGTTTTTAACTTGAAAGCGGGAACCAGTGCCGTCCGGGGCAAGGCCGCGGACATCATCAACATCCTCACCCGGGGCGGGTACGACGTGACGGCCCACCCCAGCCAAGGCCCGGACGATATGGAACGGTTCGTGGCGGAACGGGGCGGCGATTTTGACATCGTCGTGACCTGCGGCGGCGACGGCAGCCTCAACGACACCATCAACGGCCTGATGACCTTGGAAGACCCGCCGCCGCTGGGCTACATCCCCACCGGCACGATGAACGATTTTGCCGCCAGTCATAACATCAACGGCAATATGCTCCTCGCCGCCAAAGACGTCGTCAACGGCATGGAGGTCTACACCGACATCGGCCGCTTCAACGGACGCTACTTCTCCTATGTGGCCGCCTTCGGCGCTTTTACCGACGTGGCCTACGACACCCCCCAGGCCTCGAAGAACATCTTTGGCAAGGGCGCCTATTTCTTCGAGGGCATCCGACGGCTGCCGATGATCAGCTCCCAGCATTTGAAGGTGAAATGCGACACCCTGGAGACCGAGGGGGACTACATCTACGGTATGGCCAGCAACGCTTTGTCCGTCGGCGGTTTCAGCCTCAATAAAATGGCGGCGGTGTCCATGGACGACGGCTGCTTTGAGCTGGTTCTGGTGAAAAAGGGCATCAGCGCCTTTTTCAACGCCCCGGTGATGCTGGCCGCCATTACCCAGGACATTGAGCATAACCGCTATCTGGAATACGCCAAGACCAGCAAGGTCGTGCTGACCTCGGATGAGCCCATCAGCTGGACGCTGGACGGGGAATTTGGCGGCGACGTCCACGAGGCCACCATCGAGTGCGTCCCGCGGAAGCTGAAGATCATTGTGCCTCAGTCCGAATACACGATCGGTATGCAGTGGAGCCAGCGGCGGCGCTCCGTTTCGCCGGAGTTCCATCCCGATCGGCGGTTCCGCCATCTGCCTCAGGAACAGGAGCAGGAGCATCAGGATGCCCACGCCCGGATCGCTCCGCCCAAGAGCTTTTTCGGGATGCATTGGTTCGGGAGGAACCGCGTCCACAAATAAAAAAACGCGGCTCATTAGCGGCCGCGTGAAAAACGGAATATGAACGACCCTCTCTTTGGGAGCATCCCGCCGAAAGAGAGGGTCTTTTGTCAGGTCCGATCTGTTTTTATGGGAGCATGCTCCCGACTGTTGCTCCATTCCAGCCAGAGGACGGAGAGGAAAACGACGCTGCCGCCGATGAGCAGATGGACGGTGAGGGGCTCCAGGCCGAGAAGGACGGAAAAGGCCGCGCCGAAAAGGGACTCGAAGGAGAGGAGGATGGCGCTTTTTGACGTCTCGGTGCGCTTTTGGCCGAAGGTCTGCAAAAAGAGGCAGAGGGCGCTGGGGAACAGCGCCAGATAGACGATGGCGATCATGCCGCTGCCGCTGAGGGCGGCGGCGCTGACCTCTTTGGCCTCGAAGATCAGGAAATAGAGGGAGGCGCAGACGCCGACGGTGAGGAGCTGCAGAAAAGTGAGGCGCAGGGGGTCTTTGTCCCCGGCGGCGTGGCCGAGATAGGCGATGTGGCAGGCGAAGGCTAAAGCGCAGATGAGGGTCAGGATGTCCCCGACGCGAAAGCGCAGGCCGCCGTCGCTCCAGTTCAGGATCGCGATGCCGACGAAACAGGCGAAAACGGCGATGTAGACGCGAAGAGCGATCCGCTCCTTAAAGCAGAGCCGGGCAATGAAGGGCACCATCAGCAGGTTCGTCGCCGTCAGCAGGGCGTTGCTGGAGACCTCGATGGTCTGGAGGCCGATGGACTGAAAGAGGAAGCCGAGGAAGAAGAAGCAGCCGGCGATGACGCCGGTGCGGAGCTCCGCCTTGGTGAGGGCGCGGAAGGAGCCGCCGACAAAGGGCAGCAGCGCCGCGGCGCCGATGAGAAAACGCAGGGCGTTGATGAGCCCCGGCGGAAAGCCGCTCTCAAGGCTGTAATCGACGGCGATAAAGCCGCTGCCCCAGATCAGCGCCGTGATGAGCAGAGCGGCCTCGCCGGAGCGGGCGTGTTGTGACATGATGGGAACCGCCTTTCCGAAGGGTGTCGTACATGCGTTATTTTAGCATAATGATGAGATAAAATCAATATATATTCCGCTTGGGCGGTTTTTTTTGCGTTCGCGGTCTCGTCACGGCTTAGGATGGGCGGTTTTTTCCTTCGCTATACCCGACGGCGGCGAGGGAAAGCGGCGGCGGGATTTTTTTTCGGGAGCGAAAGGTCTTTGGCAGGAATTTTCGGTTCTGTGCCGACGGCGGCAAAAAAAAATTTCGCGGCGGGGGATTTCTTTGCGGGAGAATTGAAAAAGACGTCGATGGCGGCGGGTGTGTTCGGGAAAGGATCAGAAAAACGAAGGGGGGTTTTCCCGTTTCATGTTTTCCACATTTTATCCA
>CADBQN010000010.1 GCA_902796855.1 uncultured Bacillota bacterium
GCCGCAGCAGGAATTACAGCAGCTGCCGCAGCAGGAATTACAGCAGCTGCCGCAGCAGGAATTACAGCAGCTGCCGCAGCAGCATCCGCCCCAGAAGGGGAAAAAGAAAAACGGGAACATCGCTTCACCTCCTGTCCATATCGTTCTGCTGCATTTTATGAAGGAAACCGCCGGAGGGTGCGGACATATTCACCGTTTTTTTTCGTAGAATGAGAACGAGGTGTATCACATGATGAATCCGATCTGGCTCTTTCTCTTCTGCGGCGGCGCGCTGGCCGCCGTTGTCGGCGGCCGCCCGGAGATGGTCCTCTCCTCGGTGGCGGCCGGCGCCGCCGACGCCGTGGAGGTCGCTTTGGGCCTCGCGGCGTTCCTTTCGGTCTGGTGCGGCGTCCTCCGCCTGGCGGAGCGCTCCGGTCTCACCGGGGCCCTCTCCCGCCTCGTTTCGCCGCTGCTCCGCCCCGT
Organism: uncultured Bacillota bacterium; assembly: GCA_902796855.1. Classification (GTDB taxonomy): domain Bacteria; phylum Bacillota; class Dehalobacteriia; order UBA7702; family UBA7702; genus UBA7702. The sequence continues at coordinate 463 of CADBQN010000010.1, forward strand.
TTTTCCCGATTTGCCCCGTTCGCACGGAGCCTGGGCCCCGATGGTGATGAACGTTTCCGCCAATCTTCTCGGCCTGGGCAACGCCGCCACGCCCTTCGGCATTGAGGCGATGAAGGCGCTGAACGAGACGAACCCCGAAAAGGGCACGGCGACGAAGGAGATGATCTCCTTTCTGGCGCTGAACACCTCCGCCGTCAGCCTGATCCCCGGCATGATTTTGGGGCTTAGGGCCGAGGCCGGCAGCGCCGACCCGGCGGCGGTGATCGTCCCCTCGTTCCTGGCGTCCCTGGCGGGGCTCGCCGCGGCGCTGACGGCCGCCGCCCTCTTCGCCCGGCTGGGGAAAAAGCGTTGAACGCCGCCGCCGCGCTCTCCGCCGCCGCGGTGCCCGCCCTGCTCATCGCCGTGCCGCTCTACGCCTACTACCGGGGCGTTCCCGTCTATGACGAGTTCATCGACGGCGCGAGGGAAGGGCTCCTGCTCAGCTGGAGGCTGCTGCCGTTCCTCATCGCGATGATGACTTCGGTGGGCCTCTTTCTCCACGGCGGCGGCATGGCCCTGGTGGAAAAGATCTTCGCGCCGGTCTGCGGCGTCTTCGGCATCCCCGGCGAGGTGCTGCCGCTGGCGCTGACGCGGCCCCTCTCCGGCAGCGGTTCCCTGGGGCTGACGGCGGCGCTCCTCGACCGTTACGGCGCCGATTCCTTCGTCGGGCGGCTGGCCTCGGTGGCCCAGGGCAGCACCGAAACGACCTTTTATGTCCTCACCGTCTATTTCGGCGCGGTGAACATCCGCCGCTTCCGCTATGCCCTCTGGGTGGGGCTCATCGGCGATATCACCGCCTTTTTCGCCGCTTTTTATCTGACCAAAGCCTTTTTCCCGGGCTGAGCTTTTTCGCCGTCCGTTCGGAAAAATATCTTGTATATTTCGGCGATTGCCTCTATAATAAAGACGGAGGCTGAAATGGAAGAAAGATTACAGAAATTACTCGCCGCCGCCGGCGTCGCCTCGAGGCGAAAGGCCGAATCCCTCATCGCCGCGGGACGCGTCAGCGTCAACGGCAGGATCGTCACCGAGCCCGGCACCAAAGCCGATTTCGGCAAGGATCACATCGAGGTCGACGGCGAAGCGGTGACCCGCAAAGAACGAAAAATCTACGTGATGCTCAACAAACCGGCGGGGTATCTCTGCACCGTCAGCGACCCCCAGGGCCGCCCCACCGTTCTCGAACTGCTCCCCGACTGGCACACGCGGCTCTATCCCGTGGGCCGTCTCGATATGGATACCACCGGGCTGCTGCTCCTTTCCAACGACGGCGCTTTTACAAATCAGATGATCCATCCCTCAAAGCGGATCAACAAGGTCTACCGCGTCACCGTCGCCGGTTCCCCCGATGAGGAGGATCTCGCGCTGCTCCGCGGCGGCCTCGTCACCGAGGAAGAGACCTTCGCCCCGGCGAAGATCCGTTTTTTGAGCAAAAAGGGCAAAAAAACCACCTGGGAAGTGGTGATCCACGAGGGGAAAAAACGCCAGGTGCGCAGGATGTTCCGGGAGATCGGCCACGAGGTCGAGTCGCTGGCCCGGACGAATTTTGATTTTCTCAGCCTGAAAGGGCTGAAAGAGGGCGAATGGCGCTTTCTGAAAAAGGAAGAAGTGCGCCGCCTGCTCCGGGACGCCAAAGGCGCGCCGCCGCCGGAACGCGCCCGCTTCGCGGCGCCGCCCCCGAAGCGGAAAACGAGGGAGCGGTATCCCTTTTATAAAAAGTAACAGAAGAAGGCACCCGCGATGAAACTGACCCGTTTTGTCCACAACAGCATAGCGAAATACGGCATGATCGACCACGGCAAGGTCTATCCCCTGGCCGGAACGATCTTTCAGAAACCGATCCGGGAGGGCATCGGCTTCCCCCTGGAAGAAGTGCGTCTGCTCAGCCCCGTTCTGCCCACCAAGGCGGTCTGCATCGGCCTGAACTACCGGGAGCACGCCGGGGAACTGGCCATGGAGGCCCCGGACAAGCCCGCCTTTTTTATGAAACCCTCGTCGGCGGTAATCGGCACCGGGGAGGCCATTGTCTACCCCCATGAGCTGGTGACCCAGATGGACTACGAAGGGGAACTGGCCGTCGTCATCCGCCGCCGGGCCCGGTACATCGACGCCGCCGACGCCGGTTATTACATCCTCGGCTACACCGCCGCCAACGACATCACCGCCAGGAATCTCCAGCCCCTGAAAGGCCAGTGGATGATCTCCAAATCCTTCGATACTTTCCTGCCGGTGGGCCCCTGGATCGAGACGAAGGCCGACCCCCACGCTCTGGATATGACCGTCACCGTCAACGGCGCCGTCCGCCAGCGGGCCAACACTTCGGAGATGATCTTTTCCGTCCCCGAGGTCGTCAGCTATTTAAGCAAAGTCATGACGCTGAACCCCGGCGACCTGATTTTGATGGGCACCCCCAGCGGCGTCGGGGAGCTCTTCCCCGGCGACGTCGTCACCGTGGAGATCGAGGGCATCGGCTGTCTGCGCAATCACGTTGTCAGCGAGGTTTAAATAAAGTGAGCACCGAAAAACGCGCCATCGTCATCGGCGGCGGTCCCGCCGGGATGATGGCTTCTTATATCATCGCCCAAAGCGGCGTCGCCGTGACGCTGCTGGAAAAAAACAGAAAATTGGGGAAGAAGATGCTGATTTCCGGCAAGGGGCGCTGCAACGTCACCAACGACAGCGACGGCGCGGCCTTCCTTGAGCACATGCCCGGCAACGGCAAGTTCCTTTACAGCGCCTACCGCGGCTTTACGGCGGCGGATACGATGGCCTGGTTCGAGAACCGCGGCGTCCCCCTGAAAACGGAACGGGGCAGCCGTGTCTTTCCCGTTTCCGACCGCTCCGCCGACATTGTCGGCTGCATGGAGCGGGCCCTTTGGGAAGCCGGCGCCGAGATCCGCCCGGGATGCGCCGCCGACGGCATTCTGCTCAACGGCGGCTGCGCCGCCGGTGTGGAGGTCGGCGGGACCGTTCTCTCCGCCGACGCCATCCTCGTCGCCACCGGCGGCATTTCCTACCCCCTGACCGGCTCCGACGGCGACGGCTATACCTTCGCCGAGAGCGCCGGGCACACCGTGACGGAGCTCTTTCCCTCTCTCGTGCCGCTGAAAACGGCGGAATCCTTTGTGGCGGAGCTGGAAGGGCTCAGCCTGCGAAACGTCGCCGTCACCCTGTGTTATCCCGGTGAGAAACCGGCGGCGGAGCGGCGCTTCGGCGAGATGGTCTTTACCGCCGACGGCGTCTCCGGCCCGGTGATCCTCACCCTGAGCCGCCGGGCTTCGCTGTGGTTCCTTGAGCACCGCGCCCCGCTGGAGCTGGTCATCGACCTGAAACCGGCGCTCAGTGAGGCGGAACTCGACCGCCGCCTTTTGCGGGAGCTGGAGACCAACGGCAAAAAGGATATGCGCCATGTCGCTTCGACGCTGCTGCCGCGGAAGCTGCTCCCTGTCTTTCTTCGCCGCTGCGGTCTTGACGGCGGCCGAAAGGGGCACAGCGTCACCAAAGCGGAGCGCGCCCTGATGCTGAAAACACTGAAAGCGTTCACCCTCACCGTCCGCGGCCGCGGCCGCGTCGAGGAGGCCATCGTCACCGGCGGCGGCGTTTCCGTCCGCGAGGTCGACCCCAAGACGATGATGTCTAAAAAGGCACCGGGGCTCTTTTTCGCCGGGGAAGTCCTCGACATTGACGGCTATACCGGCGGTTTCAACATTCAGGCGGCGCTTTCCACCGGCCATCAGGCCGGGAAGGGGATCGTGTCGTACTGCCGGGAAGAATGAATGAGCGGAGGCAGACTATGAAATTATCCCAAGTCCGCGAGGACGTCATTGAAACAAGTAAAAAGCTGCTCTATTCCGGTCTCGTCGCCCGTACCTGGGGCAACGTCAGCCGCCGCCTCGACGGCAATCATTTTGTCATTACCCCCAGCGGCCGCGATTACGAGAGCCTGCGGCGGGAAGACATCGTGATCATGAACATCTCCGACGGGCGCTCCTGGGGGACGGTCCGTCCCTCCTCGGAAAAAGGAGTGCATCTGGCCGGGTACCGGGACTGCGATGACGTCGGCTTTATCATCCATACCCACCAGACCGAGGCTTCGGTGATCAGCGCCTACGAAAAGGCGTTTGAGCTCCCCGTGGAAGGGATCGCCTCTTTGGAACCGATCCCCTGCGCCGCCTACGGTTTCCCCGGCACCGCCGAGCTCAGCGACAACGTCGCCGCGGCCTTCGACAAGGGACGCTGCCGGGTGGTGCTCATGGCCCATCACGGCGCCGTCTGCTTTGGCCGCGAGGGCCTCGAGACGCTGCGCATCGCTTCGGAGCTGGAAGTCTTTTGCACGCTCTTCATCCGCCGGGCCTTCGAGCGCTATATCGGCCGCCCCTCCCGGATGGACGACCCCGTCTATGAGCTTCTTTTGAGCGACCAGGGCGCCGCCATGCCCCGGACGGTGGTGCCGTTGCTGAACAGCGAGCGACAGGGCGCCGCCGTCATCTTCCACCTGCGGGACGGCTCCTCGGCCCTGATGGATGAACTGCTGGAGGAACGGCCCGAAGGCACCGAGATCGCCATTCACCGCGCCATTTACGAGTCCCGGCCCGATATCGGCGCCATCCGTCATTCGGTGACCCCGGCGACGGTGGCCGTTTCGGCCCTGGGCGGGCCCCTCGGCGCTTATCTCGATGATTTTGCCCAGATCAACGGCGTGACGATGGAGGAAGCCGACCTCACCGCCGAAAGCGTCGCGGCCGCCCTCGGCAACCGCCACGGCGTGCTGCTCACCGCCAACGGCGCCCTCTGCTGCGGAAAGACCGCCGCCGACGCCGAGGCCCACGCCATCGTCACCGAAAAGAACGCCCGGACCCGGATGTTCGCGCCGCTGTTCCCCGACCGCCCTTTGAACACTCTGGACCCCGACGACGGCGAGCGGATGCGCCGCTTTTATCTGGAAAGCTATGCCGCCCGCTTTGATGAGCGCTGAGGCGGCAAAAAAATAAAATCGCGTATTGCGTTTTTTGCCATTTGGAAGTATAATATAATTTACTGATTTTAAAAACGTTTTTATTATAGATCCGACAGGAGGAAACCGATATGGCACAAGGAAAAGTGATCGTCGCGGAGAAGATCGCCGACGAAGGCGTTGCCGCTCTGAGAGAAGCCGGGCTGGAAGTGAACTACTGCCCGAAGATCTCCCGGGAGGAACTGCTTTCCGTCATCGGCGGCTACGACGCGCTGATCGTCAGAAGCGCCACCAAAGTCAATGAGGAATTATACGACCGCGCCGAAAAGCTGCGGGTCGTCGGCCGCGCCGGCAACGGCGTCGATAACATCGAAATGGAGGGGGCGTCCCGCCGGGGCATCATCGTCGCCAACACCCCCGACGCCAACACCGTCACCACGGCGGAGCACACCATCTCTCTGCTGCTGGCTTCCAACCGCAACATCCCCCAGGCCAATCAGAAGATCCGCTCCGGTCAGTGGGGCCGCGACGGCCTCAAGGGGACGGAGCTGATGGGCAAAACGCTGGGCATCATCGGCCTGGGCCGCATCGGCTCCAAAGTCTGCGTCCGCATGAAGGCCTTTGGCATGCGCGTCATCGCCTACGATCCCTACATCGCCGACGAGCGCTTTGAGCGCTTTGGCGCCGAAAAGAAGAACACGCTGCTGGAACTGATGGAAGAAGTCGATTTCCTGACGATCCACACGCCGAAGACCTGGGAGACCATGGGCATGGTCGGCAAAGAACAGCTGGCCGCCGCCAAGGATGGCCTCCACGTCGTCAACTGCGCCCGGGGCGGCCTCATCAACGAGGAAGCGCTCTACGAGGCCATTGAGTCCGGCAAAGTGGCTACCGCCGCCATCGACGTCTTAAAGGATGAGCCGAACCTGACGACGCCGCTGTTAAAGAGCGATAAAGTCATCTTCACGCCGCATCTCGGCGCTTCCACCAACGAAGCCCAGCGGAACGTCGGCATCGCCGTGGCTCAGGAAGTCATCGACGTCCTCGACGGCAAAATGGTGCCCAACGCCGTGAACCTGCCGACCCTCGGCGCCACGGAAATGGAAGGCCTCTTCGATTACTTGAAGATCGGCGAGTGCCTCGGCAATCTCTACTACGGCATCTTCAAGGAGCCCATCGACTCGATGAAGATCACCTACTGCGGCGAGGCGGCGAATTTCGATAAGAAGACCGTCAATCTGGCGGTGCTGAAAGGCGTTTTCGAACCGGTGATGGAAGGCCGCGTCAACTACGTCAACGTCGCCGGCATGGCCGAGGAAGAGGGCATCGCCATCTCTACGGCGGAAAACGAAGGGGAAATCCGCTTCAATAACCTGATCAAGGTCAAGATCACCGGCAACGGCGTTTCCCACACCTTCGCCGGTCTCGTCACCGGCGAGAACGAAGTCCGCATCAACCGCATCGACCACTATTTCTTCGACATCAAACCGACGTCGAACATGGTGTTCATCATCAACGAGGACAAACCGGGCCGCATCGGCGAAGTCGGTGCCGTCGCCGGGAAGCTGGGGCTGAACATCGGCGCGATGCAGTGCGCCCCCGACGGCGAGGGCGACGCCATGATCATCCTCTCCATCGACCGCAAGCTCACCGAGGAGGAACTGCGGTACTTTGTGGAAATCGACGGTATCAAGCTGGCGAAATACGTCAATCTGTATAATGTTTGAGTGACCATTGAAAATGAAATTGGGGCGTTCCGAACGGAACGCCCCTGTTTTTTGCTGTTTATTTTACTTTGACGTGGACGGTCTCTTCCTTCATCAGGGCGCCGCTGCCGTCGTTCATGTAGACGCGCAGGTTGGCGTTGACGGTCTCGTCGTCGTTCTTGACCATGGTATCGCTGACCTCATATTTCAGGTCGGCGCTGAAAGCCTCGTCCAGATCGGCGACGAGGGAAGAGGCCTCGCCTAACTTTTTGCCGTCTTCCGTGGTGAGCTCCATGTAAACGGTGTCCTCGCCGGGATGGGGCGAGCCCTCCGCCGTGCCGACGATCTTGACGACGCCGCCGCTGAGGGTCTCACCGTCGGCGGGGGAGAGGATCGTCAGGTGCATATCCTCGTCCGCTGCGGCGGCCTCGTCCCGGCCGGTATCGGTCTTGACCTGTTCTTCATTGGCTCTTTCGCTGTTGCCGCTGTCGGCGGTGTCGGTCTGGCCGCAGCCGGCAAAGGCAAAGGCGCAGAACACCGCGGCCAGCATCCATACGGTGATTTTTGATCCGCGTTTGTACATTGTGATCAGCCTCCTGAATTGATTGGTTTTCGGCGCGCGGCGGCAAGAGCCGCGGCGCTTCTTTCATAGGCTTCCCGGCGGCGGCGAAAATATGCGGCGTTTTTCCCTGTTTCACGCCGAAGGCGCGAAAAAAAGGCCCCGCTTTTGAAAACGGAGCCCTTTTTTGGTGCCGAAGACCGGGGTCGAACCGGTACGGTATCGCTACCACGGGATTTTAAGTCCCGCGTGTCTGCCTATTCCACCACTTCGGCGGCTTGAAATATTATAACATAGGAAAAAGGCGAACGCAATAGTTTTTTTCGCAGAAAAACAGCGTTTAAACGAAAAAAAACTATTGCATTTTTCGTTTTATTCGTTTAAAATTATAAAAATACAGATAACATGAAGCAGGGAGCGGATGCTATGAGAAAGACACTGCCTTTTACCAACGAGTTTTTGCTGGAACTGACGGAACAATACCCCACGCCTTTTTACCTCTATGACGAAGCGGCCATCCGCCGCAACGCCCGGCGGTTCATCACCGCCTTTGACGGCTTCCCCGCGTTTCAGGAGTATTTTGCCGTGAAGGCCGCGCCCAACCCCCATCTGCTGAAGATCTTTAAGGAAGAGGGCTGCGGCGTCGACTGCAGCTCCTTAGCGGAACTCCTTTTGGCGGAACGGGTGGGCTTTTCCGGCCACGATATCTTCATGAGCTCCAACGACACCCCGGCGGTGGAATTTGAAAAGGCCAAGGAGATGGGGGCCATCATCAATCTGGATGACATCAGCCACATCGACTTTGTCGAAAAGACCGTCGGCCTGCCGGAAATGATCTCCTGCCGCTACAACCCCGGCCCGCTGCGGACCGGGAACTCCATCATCGGCAACCCCATCGAGGCCAAATACGGTTTTACCCGGGACCAGATCTACGAAGGCTACAAGATTTTGAAGGACAAGGGCATCCGCCGCTTCGGCATCCACACGATGGTGGCCTCCAACGAGCTGAACCCCGATTACTTTTTGGAAACGGCGCGGATGATGTTCGACCTCGTCTATAAACTCAAAGTCATTGTCGGCGTCGATATCGAGGTCATCAACCTCGGCGGCGGCCTCGGCATTCCCTACATCCCCGAGGATAAGCCCATCAACTACGAGGAACTGGCCAACGACGTCATGGCGATCTATCAGGAAAAGATCCTCGACCGGGGGCTGTTCCCCTCCAAAATCGCCTTTGAGAGCGGCCGCCTGATGACAGGCCCCTACGGCTATCTCGTCACCAAAGTGCTCCACAAAAAGGAGACCTACAAGGATTATATCGGTCTCGACGCCTGCATGGCCAATCTGATGCGCCCGGCGCTCTACAACGCCTATCATCACATCACCGTCATCGGCAAGGAAAACGATCGCCTCGACCATAAATACGACATCGTCGGCTCTCTCTGCGAGAACAACGACAAATTCGCCATCGACCGCTACATGCCCAAGCTGGATATCGGCGATATCCTCGTCTTCCACGACGTCGGCGCCCACGGTCACTGCATGGGCTTTAACTACAACGGCAAGCTCCGCAGCGCCGAGCTGCTGTGGCACGGCGACAGGGACTGCGAGATGATCCGCCGCGCCGAGACGATGGACGATTATTTCGCCACGCTCAATTTCTGATTTAAAGAAGAACGCCGCTCCCGGTCGGGAACGGCGCTTTTCTTTTTTTACGGTTCTTCTTCCCCGGCGGTCTCCACGCAGAAGCTCTTTTTGCCGCAGCCGGGGCAGGTCAGTTTCCGCGTTTTCGGCGTGTGCCGGGAAAAGAGGAATTCCCGGCGGTTCACCGCCGTAAAGACGCGGTGGCACTCGGGGCAGATGTAGAGCACTCTTTTGCGGTACCACTCCGTGAGGGCCAGAGCGGCGGCGCAGGCGGCGGCCATCGCCGCGGCGAAGACGGGCCAGCGGCCGGTCAGAACGGCATAAATCAGCGCCGCGATTTGAACGGCGTCGACGGCGACGCCCCCGGCGAGGAGCAGACCGCGGATTTTTCTCATTTCCTTTTTTTTGCTCACGACGGACGCCATGTCCCGGATGGATTCAAAGGAATCGTCGCCCCGCAGCCGCAGCGCCGCGAGGAAATCTTTGGCCTCCCTGAGCCGCGCTTCCTTCTCCCGGATCTCGCCGGAGAGGACGCGGATCTGCTCCGCGACGATGGTCTCGACGACTTTTTCGGCGTTGTCCTCGCTGAGGACGCGGACGATGTGATCGAGGGACAGTTCCAGCGAGCGGAGATAGGTGACGAGGCGCAGTTTTTTGACGTCTTCCTCGGTATAGAGCCGCCGCCCGCCCTCGCTCTGGGCCGAGGGGGTGAGGATGTGCCGCTGATCGTAATACTGCACCGTCCGCACGGTGACGCCGCAGCGCTTCGCGATTTCCCCGGTGGTGAGGAATGGAGACGCTTCCTTTGGTTGGTTCGGTTCGGACATAACGTTTTTCACCTCCTGGCCCCATTTTACAACGTGACGCCGCGTCATGAGCAACCCCTGACCCGCGTCATTTTTTGTTTTTTAAAAAAAAACGGTCTTTCGCCGCCGCCAAAAAAGGGACCGGCGCTGCCGTGCCGGTCCCCCGTTGGTTCTGTTCCGTTTTAAAGGTCCTTCGCTTTGCCGCCGAGGAGGGCGCCGCCGAAGAATTCCGCGTCCGCGTCGTCCGCCGCGCCGTCGGCGGGGGCGGCCTCGAACTGAGCGCCGTCGAAGACGATCTCATTGGAGGAGCTCAGCGGTTTTTTGTTCTTTCCGGCCTGCTTCACGCAGATGACGTCCCCCGGTTCGACCTCGGCTTTGCGGACGATGACCATCCCCGGGTTGTAGTAGGCGGCTTTCATCATCTCGCCGTTGATGAAGACGCTGCTGGCCTCGGTGAGGTTCTCGCCGAAGACGTAGAGGGACTCGCCGCCGAGGAGGGCGCCGCTGACGGTGATGTCGTGGATCCCCATTTTCATTTCGGTGGGGAGATAGGGCGAATAGCCGCCGTGGGAGTAATCGTCGCCGTAGAGCATATCATACTGCAGCAGCTCCATGCCGCGGCGGTAATCCTCGCTGTTCACGGCGGTCTGCTGATAGCGGTTCATGACCCCCTCGTGGATGCCGAGGAGATCCAGCAGGTGGGCGCCGACCTGATAGGTGTAGAGATCAGCGTCTTCGCCGCTGAGGCCGAAGTTGCTCCAGATGACGTAATTCGTCTGGAAGAGGGTTCCGTTGACCAGATCCTCTTTCTGGATGTCGAGGCCGGGCAGATGGTCGCCGTAGGCCACGAGAACGGTATCCTCGTCGAATTCCGACAGGGCGGCGGTGAGGTCGCCGAGGAACTGGTCCATTTCGTAGAACTGGTTCACCAGATAGGAAAAACCGGCGATGCGGCTCTCGCCGCCTTCACCGTAGACGTAGACGTTATAATCTTCGCTGCCGGTGAATTCCGAGGGGTATTTGCCGTGGCCCTGGACGGAAATGGTGAAAATGAAGTCCCGCTCGTCGGTGGCTTCCATGGCGCCGACAATCTCTTTCGTCAGCACCTTGTCCTTGACCCAGCTCACCGGCGTGTATTCCAGATCCATCATGTATTCTTTGGAAATGAAGGTGTCGAACCCCAAATTGGGGAAGACTTCGTTCCTGCCGTAGAAGCTGGCGCGGTTGTTGTGGATGGCGGTGGTGGCGTAGCCCAGCTGTTTCATGTTGTTCGCCATGCTCTCGCTCGTCTTTTCCAGCAGGATCGTCTTATAGGGGTACTCCCCGGCGCCGAAGAACTGGAGGCTCATGCCGGTGAGGATCTCGAATTCCGTGTTGGCGGTGCCGGCGGAAACGGTGGCGACGTTGAGATAGCCGGAAATGCCCTCGTCGCACATCTTTTCAAAGTTGGGCACCGGGTTTCGGGAATAGTAGAGGTCTTTGACCTGATTGGGGTCGAAGAACGATTCCAGCTGCAGAAAGATGATGTTGGGGCGGCGTTCGCCGCCGCCGTGGCTGATGGCTTCGGCGTAGGCTTTGTCGTTGATCTCGCTGATCTTCTCCTCGCTGTAGTCGTCGGGCTTGTCGATGCCGGAGTCGATAAAGCTGTTGGAGAGGCAGTAGGCGAAACCGTAGTTCTTGTAGGCGTCGGCCAGGTTATCGAAGCGGGAGGAGAGCAGCTGGGTCTGGATGGCGGTGCCGGTGGCGAAAAAGACGATGACCACCATGGAGATGACGAAGGCCAGGGCCTTGATGTATTTGACTTTGCGTTTCAGCTTCGGCGCCTTGACGGCGATGAAGATGATGAGGGTCAAGACGATCAGCGCTAAGGCGCTGATGAGGATGATCTGGAACTTCGTCAGGTAGATGTCGATGATGCTCAGCGCGTAGGAGACCATCGTCAGGTCGATGGCGGAAAAAGGCGTAGTGCGGAAGCCCAGCAGCACGCAGTTGGCCACCGCCGCGCCGAGCCAGATGACGGAGACGAGAAAGGCCACGAAGACGCGGCGCTTGAACAGCAGCGCCACCGAGAGGGTCATCATGATGATGAGCACGTTGTAGAAGAACATGACCGGGCTCTGGAAGAGATAGAGGACGCCGTCGATGGGGTTGCGCCGGCCGAGGCACTCCAAAATCAGGTTCAGGACGAAAGCCAGGATCAGGCAGCTGACCAGGGGGTGCCGGTCGGAAAAGTGATAGACCCTGCGGCTTTTTGCCGACAGGCCGCTGAATAATTTCTTTTCTTTTTTTTCTTTCGCTTCTTTTTTCATGTTTCGGCTCTTTCTGCGGGAAAGCTTTGGCGCTTTCGTTCGCCGCCGCGCGGCGGCGGTCCCCTCTGTTTGGGACGGCCCGGGCGGCCCGCGCTTCCGTATCACTATATTATGGTATCCATTTATATAAGCCAAACATAAATATAGCACAACCTTTATGAATTTACAAGGAAATTTGTGTGTCTTTTTTCTTGGTTTTTATTTTTTTCCGCCGCCGTTTGTGGTAAAATAGAAAGAAAAAAACGCCACTTTTTTTGAGGGATGGAGGTTTGATACCATGGCCGAAAGGACAAACAACGGCAGCGAATGGCTGAACGTCTTCGCGAATTTCCGCGGCGGGACGGTGCTGACGGAGATCATCAAAGAGGAGGAACCCTTTATCAGGGAGCCTTATTGGCTTTCGCCGCTCCACGGCGAGGGGTACCGCCTCTACCACACCTTTGAGATCGACGGCATCACCCGGAGCGACGAGTTCCCCATCGCCGGGGACGGGCCCCTTTGGGACGGCGTCTGCAAGGATGATATTTCCAGAAAATACCTGTTCCTCCGCGCCGTCGATACGCCGGAAGCTCTGAAAGGGGACTGCTCCGACATCAGCGAGGAGGAAAAGGCCTGTATGAAACAGGTGTTTCGGATGCTGAACCTCGACGGCGATATCGAGAGCTGGTACCATGAGTATTACCCCGTGGCGCGGGAACTGACCTATGTGACGCTGCTCAGCGACCCCATGGGCAAAAACATGGGCCGCGGCTTCCGCGCGGAGCTGGTGATTCTGAGCCTTGTCGATAACTACCTCGGCGAGAAGACGGCGGCGGAGACCTGGGAGGCCTTTTTTAAGGAAATGATCGACCGGATGTTCGGCCCCCGGGGCATTCCCTATGTCGTCTTTACCGTCCTCTTTTCGGTGTGAGGGCGTGAGACCGCGGTGAAAACAGAAAAAAAGGAATCGTCCCGGAATCCGTTCCGGGACGATCTGTTTTTTAAAGGGTGCCGAAGATGCGGTCACCGGCGTCGCCGAGGCCCGGCAGGATGTAGCCCTTTTCGTTGAGCCTGTCATCGAGGGCGCCGCAGTAGATCTCGACGTCGGGATGTTCCTCGGTCATGACTTTGATGCCTTCGGGCGCGGCGATGATGCACATCAGCTTGATGTTTTTGGCGCCGCGCTGTTTGATGAAGGAGATGGCGGCGGCGCTGCTGCCGCCGGTGGCCAGCATCGGGTCGACGACGATGACCTCCCGGGAGGGGATGTCCGACGGGAGCTTGCAGTAGTATTCCACCGGCCGGAGGGTCTCATGGTCGCGGTAGAGGCCGATGTGGCCGACTTTCGCCGCGGGGATCAGGTCGAGGACGCCGTCGACCATGCCGAGACCCGCCCGGAGGATCGGGACGATGGCCACTTTCTGGTCAAGGACTTTTTTGGTCGTCGTCATCAGCGGCGTTTTGATCTCGGCGTCGGTGAGTTTTAAATCTTTGGTGGCTTCATAGCCCATCAGCAGGGCAATCTCGTAGACGAGCTGGCGGAAATCCTTGGTGTTCGTCGCTTCGTCCCGGAGCATCGAGATTTTGTGGGTGATCAGCGGGTGATCCATGATGTGAACGTTGGGCTGCATAATTGTGCCTCCTTTATCCGTATATCGTAACGTTTTTACTCGTTTTCGGAATCGTTTTTTTCCAGCTCCTGAGGGAGGATCAGGTTGAGGATGACGCCGAGGATGACGGCGAGGAACAGGCCGGAAATGTTGACGGCGGCGGCGCCGACGGTGATGCTGAGGCCGCCGGTGACGCTGAACCCGGCGCCGACGCTGAGGATCAGCGCGACAATGATGAGGTTCCGGGAATGGGTGAAGTCCAGCTTCGCCTCGGCCAGGGTGCGGATGCCGACGGCGGCGATCATGCCGAAGAGCATGAACTCAACGCCGCCCCGGACCGGCGTGGGGATCGTCTGCAGCACCGCGCCGAATTTGCCGAAGACGCCGAGAATGATGGCGAAAACGGCGGCGATCCGCAGCAGGCGGGGGTTGTAGTTCTTCGTCGTCGCGAGGACGCCGGTGTTTTCCGAATACGTGGTGGAGGCGGGGCCGCCGAGGAACCCGGCGACGATGGTGCCGAGGCCATCCCCGAAAAGGGTGCGGTGGAGGCCGGGATCTTTAAAGAAATCCTTGCCGACGACGGCGCCGTTGGTGGTGATGTCGCCGAGGTGCTCCATGCAGGTGACGATGGCGATGGGGGCGATGGCCACGATGGCGGTGACGCTGAATTTCGGCAGGGTGAAGAAGCCTTCGGTATAGTAGGGGATGTTGATCCAGTGGGCGGCGCGGATGGCGCTGTAATCCATCGAGAAAACGCCGGCCAGGGAGAGGACGACGCAGACCAGGTAGCCCGCGGCGAGACCGATGAGGATCGGCACCAGCTTGAAGAAGCCTTTGGCGAAGATGGTGCAGACGATGACCACGGCCAGGGTGAACAGCGCCACTAAGATGCTGAAGCCCATGGCGGAGGTGACGTCGGTGTTGAGGCTGTCGTTGACGGCGGTGCTGACGAGGGACAGGCCGATGACGATGATGACGGGCCCGGTGACCACCGGCGGGAAGATCCGCTTGATCCGGTCGGGACCGGCGAAGTAGGCGCAGGCCGCCACGATCAGGTAGATGACGCCGGCGCACATGATGCCGCCCTGGGCGTACTGGATGCCGTAGGCGCCGACGACGGTGGCGATGGCCGTGAGATAGGCAAAAGAAGAGCCTTGGAACACCGGTACCTTAAATTTCGTGCACATGTGGAAAATCAATGTGCCGATCCCGGCGGTGACCAAGGCGGTTGAGGGATTTAATCCCGTCAGCAGGGGAACAAGGATCGTAGCGCCGAACATCGCGAACAGGTGTTGGATGCCCAGGGCCATATCTTTGCCCGTGAGTTTTTCCATGGTTGTTTTCCTCCGACTTTTCGTTGAATTTTTTGATCTTTTATCTAAAAAATCATACAATATTCCCGCCCGTTTGTCAATAGATAAACCGCCGCGAAAGTCGAATTTCAGAGGGAAAATCCCCGCCGCGGCGGCCCGGGAAAGAGAGCCGCCGGCGGCTCCCAAAGGGAAACCGCCGGCGGTACATGAGGTGAATAAGGGGTTATCTCCATTAGAGTTCGTTGATGTCGGTGTTTTCGTCGACCCAGTAGAAGTCCGCCGGGTTGCTGTAAACGTTTTCCACGCCGTTCTGCATGACAAAGTTCATGATCGGGTAGCAGTAGTAAATGGCCACAGCGTCTTCAAGGAGTACCTGCTCCGCCTGTTTGACCAGGTCTTTGCGCTGTTCCGGATCGGCGGTGACGTGGACTTCCTTCATCAGGCGGTTGAACTCGGCGCTGTCGTAGCCGGTGGCGTTGTAGGAGCCGCCCTCACAGAAGTAGGTGTTGATCTGGTTTTCCGGGTCGCCGCAGTTCATCATGTTGATGCTCATGCAGAGCAGGTCGTAGTCGCCGGTCTGCTGCATATCCATGACGGTCTGGGTGTCGTGGACTTCCGGGGTGACTTTGATGCCGATTTTCTTCATATCGGTCTGAGTGGCCTCGACGACGATCTGCTGTTCCGGACGGCCGGTATAGTAGACAAAGCGCAGGTCGATCTGGTCGCCTTCGGGGGTTTCACGGTAACCGTCGCCGTCGGTGTCTTTATATCCGGCGTCGTCCAGGAGCTTGGCCGCCGCTTCGGGGTCATAGCTGTTGGGGTCGGTCAGCTCGTCGTAGCCGTAGTCGGCGGCGGAGGTCAGCAGCGTGACGCCGGGAATGTACTGACCGTTCAGCAGCGATTCACAGTATTCTTCTTTGTTGAGGTTGCGGAGAATGGCCTGACGCAGAGCGATATCGCCGAGGGCGCCGTTAAAGTTCATAAAGCCGATGGTGGTGCGGCCGCTGGCGTTGGAGACGATGGTGTAGTTATCGTCCTCTTCGAAGGTGCCGATGTCGGTCATGCTCATGTTGTAGACGGCGTTGAACTCGCCGGACTGCAGCGCCATGGTGATGTTGGACTGGTCTTCGGTGTAAATGAAGTCGATCTTGTCGAGAGCGACGTCGCCGCCCCAGTAGTTTTCATTCTTTACGACAACGCATTCTTTGGTGGTGGAATCAAAGGATTCCATGACAAAGGGACCGGTGCCGATGGGGCCGCTCTCGGCGATGTCGCTGTTGTCGACGGTGGTGTCGATGATGGTGAAGAGGGGATCCGCCAGTTTATTGGGGAGGATCGGTTCCGGTTCGTCCAGGGTGACGGTGAGGGTCTGCCCTTCGGCCTCGATGGAAGCGGGAGTGAAGTACTCGGGGCCGCGTTCGCCGTTGGTATAGACGTTTTCAAGGGACGCTTTGACCAGCTCCGCCGTGAGGGGCGTGCCGTTGGAGAAGGTGACGCCGTCTTTGACGGTGAAGGTCCATACGGTGTTGTCCTCGTTGGCGCTGTAGTCGTCCTCGACGAGCCAGCCGGAAATGCTCATATCATCGTTCATCTTCGTCAGCGTCTGACCGATGCCGTAGCGAATGGCGTACCAGCCGTCATAAGCCTGTACGGGATCCATCGTGCCGGCGGACTGACCGCTGCCGATGACGAGGACCTTGGAACCGTCGGCCGCCGAGGAATCGCCGTCGCCGCTGTTTCCGCAGGCCGCGAAGGCGGTGACGATAAAGACGAGGGAGCAGATGAGTGCGCAGATTTTAAAGTGTTTCATTTATTTGTTTTCTCCTTTTCTTGTTGGTGCGACGGTGAGACGGAAAGTACACCTCCTTTGTTTTGTTGGTCTGTATTCTTTTAAAACAATAAGTGACAGGCGGCAAAATGGTCCGGCGCGACGGATCTGAGCGGCGGTTTTTCCCTGCCGCAGATCTCCTTTTGCCGGGGACAGCGGTTTCGGAAGGGACAGCCGTCGGGTCGGTTGAGCGGGCTCGGCGCCTCGCTTTCGATGCTGTCGATTTCCTTTGTGAAATCCATTTCCAAATCGAAAACGGCGCTTAAAAGCGCTTTTGTATAGGGGTGGCGGGCGGTCTCCTCAATGTCCCCGCAGGGGAGCAGCTCCACGACGCTGCCGAGGTACATGACGGCAAGGGTGTGGGCGCAGGAGTGGACCAGGGCGATGTCATGGCAGATAAAGCCGATGGTGAGGTCCTTTTCCCTCTGGAGCCGGCAGAGCAGTTCCACGATTTTTTTCTGCACCGAGACATCAAGGGCGCTGGTGGATTCGTCGCAGATGAGGACTTCCGGTTCCAGAGCCAGGGCTCTGGCGATGCCGATCCGCTGGCGCTGCCCGCCGCTGAGGGCGTGGGGATAGCGTTCAGCTAAGTCGGGAGAGAGCTCCACCATGGTTAAGAGCTCCGCCGCTTTGGCCTTCATCTCGCTTTTGCGGATCAGGCGGAAGTTGAGGAGCGGTTCGCAGAGGATCTCCTTGATCTTCATTTTGGGGTGGAACGCTTCGGACGGATCCTGAAAGACCATCTGGATCCTTTGGCGGTGGCGGCGCAGCGCTTCGCCTTTGAGATCGCAGATGTTCTGCCCGCGAAAGATGATCTTCCCCGAGGTGGGACGTTCCACCCCGAGAAGCAGCCGCATCAGCGTGCTCTTGCCGCAGCCGCTTTCGCCGACGATCCCCAGGGTCTGCCCGCGGAAAAAGGGCAGACTGATGTTGTCGCAGGCGATGAGAGAGCGCGAGGCGGAGACGGCGTATTCCTTGGTGACGTTTTCCACGCGGATGATTTTTTCACGTTCTTCAGACATAGCGCGCCCCCTTTACCGCCGGTACCGCCGCGAGCAGGTTCTTGGTATAGCCGCTTTCGGGGCGGCGCAGGATGTGGTCACGGCTGCCGCTGTCGACGACCTTTCCGTCCTTCAGCACGATGATGTGATCGGACATATAGGCGGCCAGGGCCAGATTGTGGGTGATGAGGATCATCGCCGCGTCGGATTCTTTTTTCTGCAGCGTCATCTGGCGAACGATCTGCGCCTGGGTCGTCACGTCCAGCGCGCTGGTGGGCTCGTCGGCTAAGAGCAGCTTCGGACGGAAGGCCAAAGCCATGGCGATACCGACGCGCTGACGCATGCCCCCGGAGAGTTCAAAGGGATAGCTTTTCATGACCCGTTCCGGGTCGGGGAGACGAACCGAGGACAGCATCTCCAGGCTCTTCTCCCGGGCCTCGTTTTTCGTCAGGCCGCTGTGGGCGCGGATGTACTCGACGAACTGCGCTCCCACGGAGCGGGTGGGGTTCATCATGGCGCCGGAATCCTGAAAGATCATGGAAATTTGGGTGCCCCGCAGCCGCCGCCATTCCTCTCTGTTCAGGGACAGCAGGGAACGGCCCTCAAAGAGGATGTCGCCTTTGGTGACGCGGCCGTCTCCCGGCAGGTTGCCCAGGACGGCTCGGATGACGGTGGTCTTGCCGCTGCCGCTCTCCCCGACGATGGCGACGATCTCGCCGCGGCGGACGAGGAGGGAAAAATCTTCCAGCACGGGAGGATTCTCCCCGTAGCGAACGGTGATCTTTTTGATTTCAAGCATGTTTGACCTCCTTTCGTCTCCGTCCCGCGCGGCGATGGCGGGGATCCATGATGTCGCGCAGGGAGTCGCCCAACATGTTGAAGATCACGACGACGACGAACATGGCGGCGCCGGGGAAGATCAACAGCCAGGGCGCGGTTTGCAGATAGAGCCGCCCCTCGTTCATCATCAGCCCCCACTCCGGCGTCGGCGGCTGGGCACCGAAGCCGAGGAAACAGAGGGCGGCGAGTTCCAGCATCATTTTGCCGATGTCCATCGTCGCGGTAATCAGCAGCGTCGGCAGGGAGGTCGGGAGCATATAGCGAAAGAGCATGCGCTTTGTTTTGGAGCCGGAGAGCTTTCCGGCGGCGACGTAATCCTTGCTCTTGATCTTCAGCACGAGGCTTCGGGACAGCCGCGCGTATTTGGTCCAGCTCACTGCCGTGACGGCGATGATTGCGTTTGTCAGGCTCGGCCCCAGGATCCCGGCGATGGCGATGGCGAGGACAAGGCCGGGGAAGGAGATCATCATATCGGAGACCCGCATGATGACGCTGTCGGCGGCGCCGCCGAAATAACCGGCGATGATGCCCAGGGCGGAGCCGATCACCGTGACGCAGGTCACCAGCAGAAAGGCGGAGAAGAGAGACGTCCGGGAGGCGCAGATGACCCTGGAAAAGAGGTCTCTGCCCAGCTTGTCCGTGCCGAACCAGTGCTCCGCGCCGGGAGGCTGCAGCGCTTCCCTGGTCACGGCGTCGTAGGGATCGTAAGGCACGATCAGCGGTGAGAGCACAGCGACGGTGACGACGAGCACCGCCATGGCCGCGAAGAAGGTAAAGAGACGATGCTCCCCGAGAAAGGCGAAGGCTTTTTTCACGATTCACCCCTCCTTTTCGTCCGCGGGTCGATCAGCTCATAGGACAGATCGACGAGGAGATTTACCGTCATGTAAATGACGGCGATCAGCAGGACATACCCCTGGATGAGGGGATAGTCCAGAGCGGTGACGGCCTGGACGGCGAGGTTCCCCAGCCCCGGATAGGAAAAGACGACTTCCACCACGGTGGTGCCGGCCAGCAGGGAACCGAAGGAGAGGCCCAGCAGAGTGATGAGCGGCAGCAGCGAGTTGGGGAAAACGTGCTTCCATAAAATGAGGCTTTCTTTCAGCCCCCGGGCCCTGGCGCCGACGACGTAATCCTGGCTCAATTCCTCCAAAACGGCGGTCCGCACCTGCCGCGTGTAGACGGCGGTCATGGAGATCGCCAGGGTGACGGCGGGGAGGATCATCTTTTGAAAGCCGATGTCCGTGGACATCACCGGCAGCAGCCCCAGCTTTAAGGCGACGATGTAGATGAGCATCAGCCCGACCCAGAAGCTCGGCAGGGAGATGCCTAAAAACGTGAGGCCGCGGATGATATAGTCGATGGCTTTGCCCTCTTTGACCGCGGTCAGCATCCCCAAAGGGACGGAAAAGGCGAGCATCAGCGCCATGGAGAACAGTGCCAGTTTCATTGTGGGCCAGAGCCGTGAAAGCAGCACCGTCAGCACCGGTTTGGAGAGGGAATAGGAGGTTCCGAAATCTCCGTGAAAGAGGTTGTTCAGCCAGCTGAAATACTGCGCCAGAAAGGGACGGTTCAGTCCCATGGCCTCCCTTGTCGCCTCGATGACCTCGTCGTTGGGAATGCCGCCCTCGGCGGCGTACATTGCCCGGACGGGGTCGCCCGGGGCCAGGTAGGTGAGACAAAAGGTGAAAAAACTGACGCCGAACAGTACGATAACGATCTGCAGGAGCCGTCGCAGGATATCTTTTCGCGTCATGGGCAATCCCTCCCCGGCGCGGTCTTGACGCCGTAGATCTCAAAGAGCGGCGATTCCGCGTACAGGTACTTTTCCCATGGCTCGTAGACGTCGCGGCCGACGTCCTCGGTGACGGAAACGTCCATCCGCAGCGTTTCCAGCATGGCTTTATCCCACGCCGGCCGCGGTGTGGAGGTCAGAGGCGCTTCCCGGAACATCCCGGGGCTGCCCACGGCGACGATCTCGTCACGGCCGAACCGCCGCAGACATTGGCGCTCCCGCTCCCGAACCTTCGCGTAAAGCCCGTCGTCGAAAAAGTACATGTGCCAGTTGGCGTCGTAGATCAGCAGCGCGCCGCCGGGTTTCAGCAATCGGTAAAAATCGCGGTAGGTCTTTTCGGGGTTCCTCAGGGTCCAGGTGACGTTTCGGCAGATCACCGCGGCGAAGCTCTCATCGGGGAAGCTCATCTCTTCCAAATCCATTTTGATGAAATCGGGGGCGACGCCGAGGGCTTTGGCGTTTGACGCGGCGCAGGTCAGCATCGCGTCGGAATTGTCGATGGCGGTGACGTTGAAGCCCTCTTCCGCCAGGATGCAGGCAAAAAAGCCGGGGCCGGTGCCGACGTCCAAAATCCTTTGCCCCGCCTCGGGGCGGACGCGGCGGCCGATCTGCTTTTTCCAGGCGTCCCGGCGAAAGGAACGGAGTTCTTCCCGGATATACCGGTTGTAGCCCTCGCCGTCGGCCCAGTTTATTTCTCTCGGTTGAGTTGACATGGCGGTTTACATCCTCATTTAGAAATTGATTGTGCGCTTTTGGCTGAGCGCGCCGCGATATTTTTCCTCAGGACGACAATGAAGGTGACCGTGAGGAAGAGCGCCGCGGCGCCCCAGGAAAGGGGGTAAACGGAAGCGACGGCTTCCAGCGTGTAAACGGTTTTGGCAAAGACGGAAAGCAGGACGACGCGGAAGAGACAGATACAGGTGATGACGATGACCATCGGCGTCAGCGCGTAACCCATGCCCCTGACAGCGCCGCCGTATACCTCCACAAAGGCGTTAAGCCAGTAAAAGGGAAAGGAAACGGAGGCGATCAGCACCGCGTCGGCGATGACGCTGCCGTCCTTGATGAACCAGCGGAAAACGGTTTCGGGAAAAAGCAGGATCCCGCCGGCGACGGCGGCGGTGATGAAAACACAGAGCGCGGCGATGATGTGGCTGCCTCGGCGTATCCGGGCGAGTTCCCCGGCGCCGGCGTTCTGTCCGGCAAAGGTCGTGGCGGCCTGTCCGAAGGCGAGGATCGGCAGGTAGATAAAGTTTTCCGCTTTGTAGTAGGCGGCGAAGGCGGCGACCGCCGTTTCGCCGAAGAAATTGATGTGGTACTGTACGATGATATTGGAAAAGGTAATGAATACCGTCTGAATGCCCGTAGGCAGGCCGATGCGGAGGATATCCTTTAGGACACGGCGGTCGACGGCGATTTTTTTCGCTTCCAGACGGAGCGGCCCGCCCTTTTTTTTCAGGGCAAACAGGATCAGAACGGCCGAAAGACCCTGGGATATCAGGGTGGCGGCGGCGACGCCGGCAACGCCCCAGGGCACGACGAGGAGAAAAAAGGCGTCCATGGCGACGTTGACAAAGCCGCAGAACACCAGGATATGAAAGGGTGTTTTGGAATCGCCAATGGCCCGCAGAGCGCCGGAGCAGGTGTTGTAGAGGATCATCGCCGGAACGCTCAGCATGTAGACGCGGAAATAGAGAACGGCCTCGGGCATCGCGGTTTCCGGTGTGCGCAGTCCTTCCAGAATGAGCGGCGCCAGCAACAGGCCGGCGGCCATCATCGCGATCCCTCCCCAGAGGCTGAACGCGACGGAGGTATGGAGGGCTTTTTCCGTTCTCTCCCTGTTGTTTGCCCCGACGGCCTGCGCGGTCACGACGCTGGTGCCGACGGAGATTCCCGAAAACAGGCCGATGGAGCAGTAAATCAGCGTGCTGCCGGCGCCCACCGCCGCCGCCGACGTCTTGTTCAGCACATTGCCGATGAAGATAAAATCGACGGTGTTGTAAAGCTGCTGAAACACGCCGCCGCCGATTAACGGCAGAATAAAGCGGATCAGCGGACCGACAATGGGCCCTGAGGTCATGTCGACAGCGTTTCCCCGGTTCTTTTCTTTTTTTTCGGAATTTGTCCCGCCCTTCATTTCAGCGGTTTTTTCGCCCGCAGGCGAAACATCGGGACGGGGTTGTAAAATTCGTCGATGTTTTGATAGACCCGGTCGCTGAGGGACAGATCGACAAAAAGATCGGTAAAGCCCGCTTCCTCAAGGAAGCGGATGTCGATATCGGGCTTTTGATCCTGAGGGAGCTGCTCGTAAATGTGTTCGCATTCCTCATTTTGTTCTTGGGTCAGTTGGTTGTGCGCGTGGTTTTTCGGCAGGCTGTCACAGCAGGATTGGGAGAGGGAGTGGTAATCGCCGTCGAAATTCAGCAGCGTGCCGCCGGGCTTCAGCAGGCCGAACCAGTTCTGATAGGCCTTTTGCAGGTGAGGCAGCGTCCAGGTGAGGTTCCGGGTGACGATGAGATCGAAGGAATTCTCCGCCAGCGCCGGTTCCTCGGCGTCCATCTCCAAAAAGCGGGCCCGTACTCCCTCCGCCGCGGCGTTTTGCCGCGCCTCCGCCAGCATCGAGGGGGTCAGGTCGATGGCGGTGACATCGCAGTTCTCCTTGGCCAGGAGAATGGCGAAAAAGCCGGTGCCGCAGCCGATGTCGAGGACATTGGGCCGGGCTTGGCGTTCCCGTATCGGTTCGAGCTCCGGCAGGATCTCCCTGAGCCAGAGCGCGGCTTTTTCGCCGCGGAGCGCTTTGGTGTGGAGCTTGGAAAAGCTTTCGGAGCGACCGCTCCAGTAGTGGACGATTTCTTTTTTCAGGTTCATGGTGTCATCGGTTTCCCTTCGCGGCATGGTGTTGTTCCTTTTTTATCTCTCTTCCAGCAGGATCTTGTGGTCGACTAAGTGCAGCGCGGCGATGTCGGCGCGGACGAGCTTCCGCTCGCCGAAAACGCTTTCCAGCTCCAGGCCGTTTTCCGTGGGGCGGACGATGTCCACGGCGCGGAGGAGCTCTTTAAATTCCTCCTCGCCTTTCTTTTTCAGGTAGGCGTTGGCTTCACACATTCCGGTTTTTCCTCCTTTCCTCGATGTTTTGGACGCAGCGCGCCGTCTCCCCGATGAGTTTTTCGATCTGGTGGGGCACCGGTTCGTCGACGACGCTGACGATGGTGACCCGGTTGCGGTTGATGGGCAGCAGGATCTTCATGGCCGAGGCGCTGCCGACGGCGGCGGTGATGCCCGGGGTGACCTCGCCGCACATGCTCCCGGCGATGAGGATCGCCAGGGAACCGACGATGAGATCGACCCGGGAAGCCATGTGGACGATGGCGTTCTCCCCGGAAGCGGCCTCGTTGGCGCCGCCTTTCAGCATGTTGCCCATGGCGATGGCGTTGGTGCCGAGGGCGTAGATCTTGACGTCCTCGTTGAGGGCCTCGCGGAGCGCCGCCGTGATGTGGCGGCCGATGCCGCCGCCCTGGCCGTCGATGACGGCGATTCTTACGGGTGACAACGGTTTCCCCCTCCTTTGCGCGGGTAAAATAAAAACAAAAAAAGCACGCTGAAACAAGCGTGCTTCCGTAACACCTTAAATGACTGTTGTCATTCGGATACAAGAACGATAGGAGATAAAGGACGGCCTTTGCCGCCGGAAGTTACATACTTCCATTTCCATGACCCATTATAATCAACGGCGGCGCGGTTGTCAAGAGGGGGCAGAAAAGAAAGACGGTTGTTGTGACGGCGGAAAAGAGGGTTTGGCGGCGGCGTGTCGAAACGATACATAAATAAGACGCGCTGAAAAGGAGAGATGTTTGATGAGACTGTTTATCGCGCTGCGCCTCGGCGGGGAGGTGCGGGACGCGCTGCTGAGGGCCGGGGAAGAACTGCGTAAGAGCGGCGTCGGCGGGCGCTTCGTCCCGGCGGAGAACCTCCATCTGACCTTGGCCTTTATCGGGGAATACGCGGATCCCGACGCCGTTTGGGAAGTCATGGCGGCGGCGCCCTTTTCCCCCTTTGAGCTGAAGATCGGGGGCTTCGGCTGTTTCGGCAGCACGCTCTGGGCCGGGGCCGGCGGCGGGGAAGAGCTCGCTTGGTACGTGAAGCGGCTCCGCCGCGGTCTGGCCGACGCCGGAATCCCCTTTGACCGCAAAGCGTTTTTGCCTCACATCACCCTGGCGCGGAACGCGGCCTTCCCCGGCGGGCGGTTCCCCGGGGGGATTGCCGCGCCGTCAGCGGCGATGACGGTGGAGCGGGTGTCTTTGATGCGTTCCGACCGGGGAAAGCGCGGCATGATCTATACGGAGATCGCCGTCGTGACCGCGGCGGGGAGATGACAGGCGTGTTCGCGGGGAAGGACTGTTAAAACGTTTTTAGTTGCGTTTATCAATGCAGGGGACGCTGTCCCGCGCGGGTGGGCCTTTTTTGAATGGTGAATCCTACGGCGACGGTGTTGGCCTTCGTCGTTGGTTGGGTGCGTCGCCGGGAGGTGGAGCACGTCAATTATAAAGTACCGCGCGGGCAGGTCGGGAGACCTGCCCCTACA